>SCQL01000028.1 GCA_004299235.1 bacterium | reverse complement strand
CAACTGGTCGACGCCGCATCACATCGTCGCCTGGAGCAAAAACGGTCCGACCGACCTGGCCAACCTCGTGCTTTGTGTTTCGCTCACCATCGCCTCGTCCACGAGGGCGGATGGCAGGTGTTCAAGGCCGGGTCGCGAGTTCCGCTTCCTGCCGCCCGAGCGGGTGGTGATGCGGCGGGCGCGCGGACCGGGTGTGCGCTGGGCGGCTTAGGCCGCGCTGTCGCGGAGTCGGTGTCTTTTCGACTCGGAGATTGGACAGCTTAAGCCGGCGACCCACCACCGCCGAGCCGGTCCAAAACCTGCTTGAACACCTCGTACGGCTGGGCGCCGAGCACCAGGTAGCGGTTGCCGAAGATGTGCGCAGGTACGGCGTTGACGCCCACGGACTCGGCCTGGTTTCGGTAGTCGTCGATCATGGCGCCGTAACGGTCCTCGGCAATGGCCGCCCGGAGAGCGTCGGGGTCGAGCCCGACACCAGCGCCGATCAGCACGAGGTCGTCGATCTCCTCCAGCCGTCCCGTCTGCTCCCAGTGAGCCTGGAGCAGGGCGCGGTGCATCGGATCGAACTTTCCGTGCTCGCGAGCGAACTCGGCGGCGGAGAGGGCGCGGCGCGAGTTGATGATCACGTCGCGCTGCTTCATCGACAGCCCCACCTCGGTCGCGATCGACTGCATGTGCTCGCGCATCTGCTCGGAGCGGCTCCGTCCGAAATACGCGTCTCGCGGGATGCCCTCGACCGGGGCCTCAGGATGCAGTTCGAACGGCAGCCAGGTCACATGGACGAGACCCTCTCGCTCCAGCTGTTCGACTCGAACCGAGTCGATGTAGCACCAGGGTCAAACGTAGTCCGAAAAGACGATCAGGTCGACTGGCGCGGTTGCTTGTGACATGTCCTCGAACTCGTAAACCTCACGCCGCGGCGCGTGATTCCAGCCGGCCGTGCACGAAATTCTCTCCGCCGGTTGACCGGCTACCGATTGGCGACCAGCAGCTCGAGCGAGTCGACCAGCCGGGGCCCTGGGCGGTTGAAATAGGCGGACCCGTCCAAGACCACTACGCGGGCCGCGCCCACGGCATCGATCTCGGCGCGGACCACCTCGGCTTCAGCGACCGCACGGGCGCGATCGAACCCGCACGGCGCCAGGACCAGGAGCTCGGGGCGAGCCGCAGCCACATCGGACCAGGTCATGGCGACGGACGGTATGCCGGGCCGGGCAAGCGGATCGTCGATGCCGGCCAGCGAGAGGAGGTCGGGAGTCCAGTGACCCGCGCGATAGGGCGGGTTGATCCATTCCAGGAACACGCCGCGGACGCGAGGTCGCCTTCGGGCCTCCCGCGCAGCCGCGTCGATGCGAGCGCGAAGGCCGGCCAGCAGAGGCGCCGAGTGGGCGCCGCAGGCCGCCGCGAGCTCTTCGATGTCCGCGAGAACATCCTCCAACGTGTGAGGGTGCTGCCGCAGAGTCCGTATTCCCGCCAGGCCGCCGGCGACCTGGTCAGCCGTCACCGCGCACACGCGGCAGATGTCCTGCGCCACCACCAGGTCGGGCTGCAGGGCGCGGATGGCGTCGGTGTCGACCGAATACAGCGAGCGGCCTTCCATCGCCGCCAGTGAGACGGCGGCCTCGATGCCGCCGCTTGCCTGCTCGCCGAGGTTCAGCGTCGAGCGCGTCACGATCGGCAGTGTCGCGGCCGCAGGTGGGAAGTCGCATTCGTGGGTCACGGCCACGACCTGGTCGCCGAGTCCCAGGGCGAACAGCGCTTCGGTGGCGCTGGGTAGAAGGGAAACGATCCTCATCTCCTGCCAATAGACCACAACCCAGCCGGCCTGTGATCGGTCATCGTTACGTGTGTGAGCCAGCCTCCTGACGATGGGTACCAGAACTTTCGCGAGGCGGTCGCGCAATCACGCCTGGCCGACCCCCGCGCCACGATCGAGAACCTCGCCCGCAGCGCCGGCCTCAGCTACGAGTCGGTCGTGCATCACGCACTCGTCCGCTATGCGAGCTATGGCTCCGAGGCGCTGCTGTCGATCGAGCCGCCGGCGCTACGCGAGCTCATCCAGGCTCGCAAGGCGGAAGACTGGGCCAAGGTGGGCGGGATCATCGACTGGCTGGAGGCGGGCTTCGAGTCCTCCGGCTGGCACTGAGCGACCTTCAACTCGCCACCTCGGCGAAGGCGGTGATGGCACGCCAAGCGGTGGCACAATGGGAACAAGCGTCGGCCAGAATCTTCAGGAGGTATTGAGATGCCAGACGCAAAGACGTTTGTCGCAGGCGCACCGGTGTGGGTTGACCTATCGAGTACGGATGCGGCCGCGTCTCGAGACTATTACTCAAAGCTCTTCGGCTGGAAGGTTGATGTGGCGACGGACCCGGCGGCGGGCGGCTATGCCCTGGCCAAGCTCGGCGACAAGCACGTGGCCGGAATCGGACCGGCGCAGCCGGAGGGCACATCGGCGTGGATGGTGTACATCGGCACGCGCGATGCGGAAGGGATCGCCAAGAAAGTTGAGGCTGCGGGCGGCAAGGTCGTGGCGCCGCCTTTCGACGTGTTGAAGTCGGGCCGCATGGCGGTCTTCCAGGATCCGATCGGAGCGTTCATCTCGGTCTGGCAGCCTGACGAGATGCAGGGCGCGGACGTGATGTATGCCCCGAACTCGTTTGCGTGGGCCGAGCTCAATGCGCGCGGAGTCGAGAGGGCGAAGCCGTTCTACTCCAGTGTGTTCGGCTGGACCCAGAAGGAAAGCAACATGGGCGAGGGCGCGCCGCCGTACACGGAGTTCAAGCTGGGCGACGAGAGCATCGCCGGCGGCATGGAGATGAACCCGATGGTGCCGGCGGAGGTGCCGTCTTACTGGATGGTCTATTTTGCGGTCGACGACGTCGACCAGGCCTTCAACAAGGCCATCGATCACGGCGGGCGTGAAATGCTGGCGCCGCAGGAGTTCCCGGGGGGACGCTTCGCGATCCTCTCTGATCCCCAAGGCGCGGCTTTCGGGCTGCTGAAGATGGCGTCGCGGTAAGGCAGTCGATCTGACCCGGCGGGTCGGTTTCGGCCCGCCGGTACGGCCGGACGCCTTACCGGACCGATGCGGCGACGCCGGCGGCGACCCGCGCGTTGTTGACCGCGAGGTCGACGTTTAGGTCGATCGAGCGTCCGCCCGAGAGCTCGGCCATCCGTGCGAGCAGGCGGGGGGTGAGCTCCGACCCGGCGACACCGGCGAGCTCGCGTGCCGCCCGCCGCGCCATCTCCTCAGCACCCTCGAGATCGAAGGGCGGGGGTACCGCGACCACGATCCCGCGCGCGCCGGTTTCCCATGCCGCACGCAGCACCTGTGCCGTCTGCTCCGGACCGTCGACGCGTGCGCTCACCCTGCAGCCGCTGCGCCGGCTGTAGAAGGCGGGCAGCTCATCGCAGCCGTAGCCGAGCACCGGCACCGAAAGGCTTTCGAGCCGCTCGAGGGTGAGAGCCAGGTCGAGGATTATCTTGGCGCCGGCGCAGAAAACCGCAACCGGGGTCCGGCCCAATTCCTCCAGGTCGGCCGACTGGTCTTCGGCGTGACCGCGGTGGACGCCGCCGATACCGCCGGTGGCGAAGAAGCGAATCCCCGCCATCGCCGCCGCTCGCATCGTCGCCGCCACGGTCGTGGCGCCCACCTCGCGATACGCCAGCGCCGGCCCGAGGTCGCGCGAACTCACCTTGACCGCGCCGGCGGCGATTCGCTCCAGCTCGGCGTCGGACAGCCCGACGCGGAGCCGGCCGTCGAGCACCGCCACGGTCGCGGGCACGGCCCCCGATTCGCGGATCGCCGCCTCGCACCCACGAGCCGCTCGCAGGTTGTGAGGCGGCGGCAGTCCCTGGCCGACGATCGACGTCTCCAGCGCGACCACGGGTCGCCGCCGGTCCAGTGCCTCGGCGACCTCGGGCGAGATCTGCAGCAGGTCGCTCATCGGCGATCCCGGCACGCCCCTCGAACCTTGGGTTCGGAGCCCACTCAGGGCCGGGCCCCGACTCGGGCGACCGCCTCCGAGGCCACGACCACAGCGCGTCGGGCGGCCTCGATCGGCGGTGCGCCGTGCAGCCACGCGGCGCAGAATGCCGCCGCGAAAGCGTCGCCGGCGCCGGTGGCGTCGATCTCATCCACCGGTGGCGCGAGTATCTCTTGGCCGAAAACCCTGCACCCTGACGCGCCCAGCTTGACCACCGGCACCTGGGCCAGGTCCGCCAGCGGGACGCCGATGGTTGTGGCTTCGGCCACGGTCGCAAACAGCAGCTCGGGCGCCAGGCGAGCGAGGTCGTAAGCCATTCGCGCCGGGCCGTATTCGTTCAAGCCGGCGACCGATGAGAGGTCCATTGAGAGCATGCCGCCACCGTCGCGAACCTTGGCGATGGCGGCCCGGGCGGCCGCCGCGAGGGGGTTCATGAAGAAGGAGTAGGCGGGAACGTGGATCAGTTGTACGCCGCCGAACCACTCCTCGCGGAGGTCGTGGGGACTGAGCCCGACGCTGGCGCCGCGCTGCGTGGCCATGGTGCGCTGGCCGCCGGGCCCGACCAGGACCGCGATCGCGCCGGTGGGGTCCTGCGCCCACACCGCGCAAACTTCGACCCCCAGAGCCTCGAGGTCGGTCACCAACCGCCGTCCCCGATCGTCGTCACCGACTCTCGTCACCAGTCGAACCGGCTCCCCGAGCGCCGCCGTCCAGGCGCAGAAGTTCGCGGCCTGGCCGCCGCCGCCGACGGTGATGGTGGCCGGGCGATCATCGTCCAGCCGCAGCGGACCGTCGGGAAGGATCGTGATGTCTAGGACCAGGTCACCGATGGACAGGATCATCTGGTCTCGAGAATAGCGGCCCGCCTGGAGTCAGAGGGGCCGGTTAAAGAGCCTTGCCCACGCGCCACATGACGCAGACACGCCGCCCCGAGTCGAACCCTGCGCGAGTGCATGAATCGCGACACAGATCTACGCGGTCAGGCGGTCGCCGCCATCAGGAGTCCCCAATGCTCCAGTCGCTCTCTGAGACCGGCCTCGGCTTGCTCGTCCAGCGGCTGCCCGGGTGGCGCCGTCCATGGATCGCAGATGCCCTGGAGATGCAACGCCGACTTGATCGCGGCCGGGAACACGCCGCCGCGGACCGCCATCACGAGCTGATACAGGGCGTCCTGGCCGGCGCGGGCGGCGGTCATGTCGCCGCGGCGGAAGTCGTTGTAAGTGCGCACCACCCACTGCGGAGCCACGTTGGCGGCGCCGCAGATCGTGCCCGCGCCGCCCATCGCGAGCGCGGCCAGCAGCATGGTGTCGCTGCCGATGAAGATGCGGAAGTTCGGGAGGCCGCGGGTGGCGATGCAGACGGCTTCGAAATATTCGAAATCGCGGCTGGAATCCTTGATGCCGGCGATGGCGCCCTCCCGCGCCAGGGTGGCGACGGTGGCCGGCTCGGCCGCGACCTTGGTGAACCCGGGGATGTTGTACAGCAGGATCGGAATCGAGCTGTGGTCGGCCAGCCGCCGGTAGAAGGCCAGCAGGGTGGCCTGGTCGATGGGGTAAAAGAAAGGTGGGGCGACCAGCGCCGCGTCGGCGCCGAGACGCGCGGCTGCCTCCACCTCGCTGCCGGCCGCCGCCAGGTGACTCTGCGCGACGCCGCAGATGACCGGCACGCGCCCGCCTGCAGCTTCCACCACACCGGACAGAAGCCGTCGTCGCGCTGTCTCGTCGAGCGAGGTGGCCTCGCCGGTCGAGCCGAGCGACAGCAATCCATGCACTCCACCGGCGAGGACGTGCTCGACCAGCCGTCCGATCGCGGCCTCGTCCACCGTGCCGTCCTGGTGGAGTGGCGAGACCAGGGCGGTCATCACCCCGGTCAGCTCTTCGATCTTGAACACCGGCTAAAAGGCTACTCGCGCGCCCGAATGACGAGCTGGGCCCGGCCGGCGAATCGGACGGCGGGCGCGCGACGACCCAGGTCGTGCTCACCATGCGGACCTCTACCATTACGGCGCATGACACTTCGAGCCAAGCTGCTGACCGAGCTGGTTGGCTCCTTCGTCTTCATGATCGTCATCGCCATGTCGGGTTCCGCCGGCCAGCTGGCGCCGCTGGCGATTGGAGTCGGACTGATGGCCATGGTTTACATGGGTGGTCACATCTCCGGAGCGCACTACAACCCGGCGATCTCATTCGGCCTGTTCCTTCGCCGGGTGATCGACGCTCGCACGATGGCCGCGTACTGGGCCGCGCAGCTGGTCGGGGGCGTCCTGGCGTTCGCATTCGGCTACGCGCTCATCGCGCACACTCCGGGCATCCATCCGGGCACGGCCACGTCCTGGCTCTCAGCGCTGTCCGCGGAGCTCGTCTTCACCGCGGCCCTCGTCATCGTGGTCCTCAACACGGCCGCGACCAAGGCCACGGCCGGCAATTCCTATTACGGGCTGGCGATCGGTCTCACCGTCACCGCGGGCGCGTTTGCCGTCGGACCGATTTCCGGCGCGGCGTTCAACCCGGCGGTCGGCGTGGGGGCGACGGTGGCCGCAGCGATCTTCGACCACGGGTCGTGGTCGGACCTCTGGCTCTACATCGTCGGACCGCTGGCCGGGGCGGTGATCGCCGCCGGGATCCACTCCGTCCAGACGCCCGCCGCACCCGTGGCCCCCGAGAAATCGGAGCGCTGAACGCCTACTAGTTGAGGGTTCGGGCCGCGAGACTTAGAACGCGGACCTGAGCCGAGGGCTTCGCCCTCAGCCGGCCGCCGGCACGATCCGGTTTCGCAGGCGCCCGATGCCTTCGACCTCCGACTCCATGGTGTCGCCCGGCCGGAGGAACTCCGGCGGAGTACGAGCAAAACCCACCCCGTCCGGTGTGCCGGTCGCGATCAACGCGCCGGGCAGCAGGGTCATGCCCCTGGACGCCCACTCGATGATGGCGTCGACCGGGTAGATCATGTCGCGGGTGTTGCCGTCCTGCTTGGTCACGCCGTTGACTCGCAGCCGCAGCGCCAGCGCCTGAACGTCGGCGACCTCATCCTTGGTCACGACCCAAGGGCCGACAGGGCAAGAGCGATCCAGGCTTTTGCCCTTGAAGTACTGGCCGCCCCAGCCGTGCTGGATGTCGCGGGCGCTCACGTCGTTGAGCACGACGTAGCCGAAGACGTGGCTGAGACCGACCTGGCGCTTGATGTTGACGCCCTGCTTGCCGATGACCACGCCCAGCTCGACCTCCCAATCGAGCGCATCGCTGATGGACGGATCGAGGGCGATATCGGCGTGGGGCGCCGTGATGCTGGTGATCGCCTTGGTGAAGATCGTCGGCGGAGAGGCCGGCTTGCCGTGTGCGGTCTCCTCGGCGTGCTTCTGATAGTTGCGGCCCATGGCGATGATGTTGCCGCGCGGCGGGTCGAGCGGAGGCAGAAGCACCAGGTCTTCGAGCCGGCGGGGCTTCACCCGGCCTGATGACACCACCGCGCGCGCCGCCTCCAGTCCGGCATCACCCGCGTCGATGAGCGCTTGGATGTCCGGCGCCACCTTTCGGTGCTCGGAGAGGTCGATGACCTCGTCAGGGTGTCCGGGGCGCAGCACGCCCAACCGCCGGCCGCCGTTTTCCATGAACATCAGCAGCTTCAAGGCCGGGCCTTGGTCAGGCGCTGACCCAACAAGCGGGCGCACTCGCGCATCAGGTCGAGGATCCCTTCTTCGATCTGGATGGACTCCTTGCTCGCCCCGCACAAAGTGCCGAAGAACCTGCCTTCCGAGGTGAAGACGGGGTACGAGACGAAGGTGCGGATGTCGAGCAGCCGGGCGACGCTGCTCTTGGGGAACACCTTTTGCGCGTCGTCCGTGTATTGCGGCCCGCCCTCGACGACGAAGCGGCACACTCCTTCGGACCATGGAAGGGTGACGTCCTCGGGGATGTGAAACACGTCGCTCGTGTTGCAGGAGAAGAGGATTCGCTGCTCATCCTCCAGCAGCCTGGTCTCGGCCAGGTAGATCGAGCTCAGGCCGGTTAGCTCGACGAGCCTGGCCAGCAATCCGCGCGCGACCGTCTCCAGGTCCTCTCCCGTCTCGGCCGCCTCGGCCAGAAGCGCCTGCGCTGTGGGTGCCGTCACTCTTGGTGCCTAAAGGTAACTCCGAGGTCATCCGGGGTGTAGGGCGTTCCGCACCGCGGCCGCGAGCGCGTCGATGAACTCCGGACGCACGTTGAACGAGGCTGTTCGCCGGATGCGGATGCCTTGGGATCGCGCGAAAGCCTGGGCCTCGAAGTCGAGGTCGTACAAGACCTCCAGGTGGTCGGCGACGAACCCGATCGGGCACACCAGCACGTCGCGTGCGCCCGATCGCGCCACCGCGTCGAGAAGGTCGGGCCCTAGCCAGGGCTCACCCGTGGTGCTTGCCGACTGGAACGCGAACTCCCACTCCGGCAGCCGCATCTCCACGGCCACGAGCCGGCAGCTCTCGAGGAGCCGATCGTGGTAACCGTCACCCTCGGTGACGATGCGCGCCGGCAGGCTGTGGGCGGTGAAGAAGAGGCGGTCGGGCCACGACTCGGCGAGGGCCTCGGCCAGCAGCCCGCGAACCGCCGCGATGAATGCGGGGTGATCGTGAAACCCGGGAATGAAGACGAGCTCTTTGTCCCACGCCTCGGCCAGCGCCCGCCTGTAGCTGCCCGAGCTCATCTCGGCAAAGTGCGGCGCCAGCGGCAGCCCGACCAGCCGCTGGATGCCCGCCTTCTTCGCGTCGGCCGCGCCCTCGGCGATGAACGGCCGCGCGTGCTTCATGCCGACGAAGGTCGGAACGCCGAGCCGGTCTGCAAGCGCACGCGCCTGGGCGCGCGTGATCTCGGTGAGCGGCGACGAGCCGATGGCGCTGTAGCGCGCGGTCAGCTCCCGCAGAGCCTCGGCCGAAGGGCGGCGGCCGCCGCGGATGTGTGTGTAGTAGGCCTCGATCTCGGTCTGTGCCTGCGGGCTGCCGTACGCCATGCAGAGCACGCCCGTCCCCGCCTCAAGCGACACGTGCCGCCTCCCACTCGTGCACGGTCTCGACCAGCAGCTGGAGATTCTCGAGCGGCGTGGAGGGCAGCACGCCATGGCCGAGGTTGAAGATGTGCCCGGGCCTGCCGCCCGCCCGGCGCAGGATGTCGCCAGCCCGCTCACGCACCAGGTCCGCGGGACCGAGCAGCACCGCCGGGTCGAGGTTGCCCTGGACGCCGCGGTCGTGCCCGACCGCTTCCCAACCGGCGTCCAGCGGCACCCGCCAGTCCAGCGACACGATGTCCGGTCCGGCCGACGCGATCGGCTTCAGCAGCGCGGCGGTGTTGGTGCCGAAGTGGACCCGCGGCACGCCGAGCGTGGCCAGGGCTTCGAAGATCGAGCGGGTGTGGGGTAGGACCCTGGTCTCGTAGTCCTCGACCGCGAGCGCGCCGACCCAGGAGTCGAACAGCTGGATCGCGCCGGCTCCGGCGGCGACCTGCGCTTGCAGGTAATGCGCCATCGTCGCCGCCAGCTTGCCGAGCAGCGTGTCGAAGGCTTTGGGTTCTGAGTACATGAACGCCTTGACCTTGGCGAAGTCGCGGCTGGGCCGGCCCTCGATCAGGTAGCTGGCCAGGGTGAAGGGCGCGCCGGAAAAGCAGATCACCGGCACCGGCGACTCCGCGACCACCTGGCGGACCGCTGTGATCACCTGAGGCGCCGCTTCATCGCCCGCGGCCACGCGCAGGCGGTCGACGTCCGCCGGGCTGGCGATCGGCCGCGCGATGACCGGCCCGACGTTCTCGACGAGCTCGAAGTCGACCCCCATGCCGCGCAGCGGCAGCATGATGTCCGCGAACATGACGGCGGCATCGACGCCCAGCCTCCGGACCGGCTGCAGGGTCACCTCCGCGCACAGCTCGGGCTGGGCGACGATATCGACCAGGGTCCAGCGCTCGCGGAGCGCGCGGTATTCAGGCAGAGAGCGGCCGGCCTGACGCATGAGCCAGATCGGCGTTACGTCCACCGGCCGCCGGTGCGCGGCCTCGAGAAAACGGCTCAATCGCGCGCGCCCAGCAGAGCGGTGATCTCGGCGATGGAGCGATGGACCCCGGTCAGTATCGGCGTGTCTCGCACCGTCGACCGCCGGCTTTCGGTCCCCCGGAGGGCGCGGACGAGGTCGCCGAATTGCGGCAGGTCGTCGGTCTCATACGCGACCAGGAAGTCCATGTCGTCGACGCCGAAGCTGTTGGCCAGGAGCTGTCGCACCGAGGGATAGTCATGGCCGATGCGCATGTGCTCGTTCATGATTCCCTGGCGCGCTTCGCGGCCGAGCAGGTACCAGTCGGCGCTCTTGGTGAATGGATAGACGACCAGGTACCGAGCGCGCTCGCCGCTGAACAGTGATTGCTCCTGTGGGGTCGGTTTCTTGACGTACTGGGAGCCCTGGATGATGCCGAGGAAGCTCTCCTTCACGCTCATCCATCGACCCATTCCGGACCGGAGCACGGCGGCGGCCTTCTCCTCGAGCCCCTCGATCGACGGTGCGAGGCTCCACAGCAGCAGCTCACAGCCGGCCTGGAGCCCGACCATCGAATAGGTGTGCGTGGTCACCTCCGAGCTGGCGATCACGGCCGCCTCGAGGTCCTTGGCAGTCTCGCATCGTTGCACTTCTGAAAGGCGCCGCCAGGCCGGGTCGAGCCCGAGGGCGAGAGCGTGTACGAATCGGGTGTCGGTCATGGGGTCTCCTTCAACCAGGCCGCGGCCTCCGCCGCGAAGTAGGTAACGACGATTCCGGCGCCGGCGCGAATGATCGCGGTGAGCGATTCAAGGATGGCGCCGCGGCGGTCGATCCAACCGCGCTCGGCGGCCGCTTCGATCATCGCCGCCTCGCCACTCACCTGGTAGGCGGCCAGCGGCAGGTCAAAGCGATCGCGGGCGTGTGCGAGGAGGTCGAGTGAGGTGATGGCCGGCTTGACCATGAGGACGTCCGCTCCCTCCAGGGCGTCCAGCTCGAGCTCGCGCAGCGCTTCGCGCCCGTTCGCGGGGTCCATCTGGTAGGACTTGCGATCGCCGAATCCGGGGGTGGATCCGGCGGCGTCGCGGAACGGTCCATACAGGCTGGATGCATGCTTGGAGGCGTACGCCATGATGGCGGCGCCCTCGAGCCCGGCCCCGTCCAGGCCCGAGCGGAGCGCGGCCACCTGAGCGTCCATCATCGCGCTCGGCGCGAGGATGTCCGCACCCGACTCCGCGTACACGATCGCGGCCTCGGCCAGCATCGGCAGGGTCGCGTCGTTGTCCACCGTCTCGCCGTTCAGGACCCCGCAGTGACCATGGGTCGTGTACTCGCACAGGCACACGTCGGCGACCAGGGCAAGCGGTAGCTTCTCGGACTTGAGCCGGTGCAGCGCCTCCGCCACCGGGCCGTTGCGGTCGGCGGCCGCCCGCCCATCGGGATCCTTGACGTCCGGGATGCCGAATAGGAGCACGCCGCCGACTCCCAGGCGCGCAAGACGGTCTGCCTCCTCGAGCGCCAGGTCGGGGCTGAGTCGCGAGTGCCCTTTGAGGGATGAGATCTCCTCGCGGCGGTGGCGGCCGGACACGACGAAGATCGGAGCCACCAGCTGGGCGGGGGAGGGTCGGGTCTCACGGACGAGCGCGCGCAGGGCGGGATTGGCGCGAAGGCGGCGCGGGCGCTCCGCGCGCGGGACATCGACATTTCGCGTCGGCAGGACATCACGCACGGTTCTTCTCCTTCAGGGGCACAGCGCGGACAACCGCGAGCGCTAGCGCATCGGCGCTCTGGGCCTCCGCTTCGGCGACCACGTGGAAGCCATGTTCGCGGGCGGTGGCGGTGGTGCGCGGGCCGATCGTGATCGCGGGCCAGCGGGCCGTGCCGCCGAGGGCGAGGAAACCGCGGATCGCCGAGCCGGAGGCGAAGACGACGGCCTCGAGGTCGGCGTCGGATAGCGCGGCCTGCAGCGGGGCGGCCGAGGACTCCGGTCCTTCACTGGTGGTGTAGGCGGTCACCTCTTCGACCGTGGCGCCCCGCCGGCGCAGCTGGTCGGGAAGATCCCGTGCGGCGGCCGAAGCGCGCACCAGCAGGACGCGCTTGCCCGCAACGTCGGGAATCAGGCCCGCCAGCGCCGCACCGTTCGAAGCCGGTGGCACCACCGCGACCTTCACACCCCTGGCCCGCAGCGCCTGCGCCGTGGCCTTCCCGACCGCGGCCCATTTTGGACCGGCCGGAAGCGCCCTCAGGGCGCCGACGCCCGCCGCGCTCGTGACGACGATCCAGTCGAAGGCATCGAGGCCGGCCACATCGAACGCCAGCGGTTCGGTGACCACGGTCGGGACCGCATGCACCCGGTAGCCGCGGCCCTCGAGCGCTCGCACCATCGGGTCTGCGTCGCCACCTGGGCGCGTGACGAGAATCGCCGTCATCGCAGCGCGACCTCCGCGGCCAGCCGCCGCCCGGCGGCGCCCGCCAGCTCGATGGCCTGGTGGCAGGCTCCCGAAATCCGCTGCATCCGCCTGTCGGTGCCGTCGCTGTTGACGCCGGCGACGATCATCGAAAAGGTGCTGCCGTCAACGGACGCCAGGGCTCCGACCGGTGCGCGGCAGGTGCCGCCCGTCGCCTTCAGGACCTCGCGCTCCGCTTCGACCGCCAGCCGGACCTCGCGCCCGTCGGCGGCCGCGAGCATCTCGACCAGCCGGAGGTCGGTTCGTCGAGCCTGGATCGCCAGCGCTCCCTGCGCCGGGGCGGGGGTGACCAGCTCAGGGTCCAGACGCTGGTCGATGCGATCGCCTCGACCGAGGCGGTCGAGCCCCGCGGCGGCGAGGACGAGCGCGTCGACCTCGCCGGCATCGAGCCTTCGCAATCGCGTCTCGACGTTGCCGTGCAGTGGAACCAGGCGAAGATCCGGCCGGGCGGCCCTGAGGAAGCCTGTCCGTCGCGGGCTGTCGGTGCCGATCGTCGCCCCCCGAGGCAGCGATGCCAGCGATCCACCACCGGCCTTGGTCACCAGGGCGTCGCGTGGGTCCGCCCGCTCGGGATAGGCGGCGATGACCAGCTCGGACTCTTCCTCGAGAGGTACGTCTTTGGCGCTGTGGACGGCGATGTCGACGTCGCCCGCGATCAGAGCTCGGGCGATGGCGGCGACGAATACGCCCTCGCCGGGTGACATGTCGACCGGGCGGATGTCGCCCTCGGTCACGATCGGCACCAGCTCGACCACGTGGCCCTGGCCGCGGAGCCGCTCCGCGATGAGCTCACTTTGAACCAGCGCCAGCCGCGACCCGCGGGTGCCCAGCTTGAGCCTCACGATTCGAACGTCACCGACGCGTGCCCGTTCATCAGCGCCACCAGGAGCTGGTCGACCGCGTCCTCGGCCTCGACCAGCAGCGCCGTCGCCTGTCGCGTGTCGAGCCGCCGGCGGCGCGCGATGCCGGCGAGCTCACCGATGAACGCGCCGCGGAACCGCACGAAGGCCTCCACCGTTTCCGAGAGGGACGAGCCGACCGCCGCCGCGCGCCGGCCGTGCTCCGCCGCGGTCTCGGCAGCCTCCGCGAGCCTCCCGGTGGATTGATGGCCTTCCTCTTCGTTCAGGTGGTCGAGCAGCAGAGCGATCAGCCGGTGGCCGCGTCGGTGGAACTCAGCGCGCTCTGCCGCCGAGAGCGCGGCCAGCCATGCGGCCGGGCGCCGGCCGGGGGGTTTGGCTCGCCGGTAGGTCAGGGCCACCCGGCGGGCGGTGGCGCCGGTGAGTGGCGGGCGGCGGCTGGGTGGTTGAGGCACCAGGGCCTCGATGACCGTGCGGGGAAAGCGCCGGTGTCCGCCGGGGGTGACGAAGGTGGCGACATCTCCGTGATCGGCCCACCGGCGCAGGGTCGCCGGCGTGATGCCCAGGACGCGGCTTGCCTCACCCAGGCTGAGCCATAGGGGACGGCTGGAGGAGGCCAGAGGCTTCACCTTGCAAATTATCGTGAAAACTGTCGAAAGCTATCGGTGGGCCGCCGCCCGCCATGGTCGATGTCACCTATGGTTGCGACCATCGCCGAGTCCCTGATCCGCAGCCGGAGCGGCGGCCTGGTCGCCGCTTTGACCTTCTCGACGCTGGCCACCGGCCTGACGCAGATCTGCGTGCCGCTGGAGCTCCGGCAGCTGCACGCGAACCCGAACCAGATCGGGGTGACGCTGTCGATGTACGGCCTCGGGATGCTGACATTCGAGTGGCTGTGGGGCATGCTGGCGGACCGCGTCGGGTATCGCGGGCCGCTGGTCGTCTCGCAGCTCCTGTATGCCGTGTGCGTCGTCTTGCTGGCACGCGCCGACTCGGTTCTCATGATTGCGGTCGCCTACCTGCTCGCGTCGGGAATGATGGTCGCGGTCGGCCCGATCGCCCGCTCATATCTCGGCACGGCGTTGCACGCCCGGCTGCGCGCCACCGGCCTGGCGCTCCTCACGGCGCAGTGGGTGATGGCCGAGGCGGTGGGTGCGGGCGTGGGCGGCCAGCTCATCGACCACTTTCCGATTCGCGACGTGCTCTACGCCGCCGCCGTCCTGCCGGCCGTGTCGAGCGCCCTTGCTCTTTGGGTCTTCAAGAGGTACTCCCACGAGGCGCATCGAAACAGCTGGAGCGCGGAGGACGACGCTCGTACCCAGGCATCGCGCGGAGGCGCCAGCGTCGGGCGGGTCCTGGCGGTGACGGCGTCGCTGGTGTTGCTGTTCGAGGTCGGGGCCGGGGGCGAGCTCGCCCTGCTGCCCTTGCTGGTCACCAGTCACCTGCGCCTGTCCGCGGCGAGCGCCGGCGCCGCGATGCTGGCCGCGGGCCTGCTTGGCGGCGTGCTCCTCGTGCCCGGCGGCGGCGCGTCGGATCGGTGGGGTCGCAAGCCGACGATGATCGCGGGCGGCATCCTGTCGGCCGCCGGTTTCGTCGCGTATGCGACCGCGGGGGGATTCGGCCAGGTGATCCTGGGCGCCGCCATCCGCGCCCTGGGCGCATCGCTCATCTGGCCGGCCGCGACGGCCTGGATTGCGGAATCGATGCCTCGCCGGCGCCACGCTCTG
Organism: bacterium; assembly: GCA_004299235.1. NCBI lineage: Bacteria > bacterium. Next base: position 300,860 of record SCQL01000028.1, on the reverse strand, counting down.
TTCATGGGCCTGTTCGGCGAGTTCGAGAACCTGGGGGTGATGATCGGCCCCATATTGGGAGGCGTCGCGTGGTCCACGGCCGGGATCCAGGCGGCGTTCTACGTGTACGCCGCGGCCGCCCTGCTCGCCGCCGGGGTCGGAGCATTGATGATCGAGGCACGCGGTGCGCCAACGGCCACACCGACCGTGGCGGCCGGCTAGGGCGGCGAGCACCGGCAGGTGGGGCCTTGCGCTCCTCGCCGCCGCCGCGTCGCTGGTAGCGTGTGTGCTCATGCCTGAAGAGTCGGGATGGTGCTCGGCCGCCTGCCGCGGTCTGAGGCATCCGGCTCCAAACGTCTTAGGCCTGCTCTGACCCATGACGCCAACGCGCACCGTTGACGCGGTGACGTCGCCACCCCTCCAGACCCAGTGGATGGGAACCGCCATGGTCCTCATCTCCGCGACGGGCTTTGGGACGCTGGCGATCTTCGGGAAAATCGGCTATGCCGCGGGCCTGGGGACGGAGCAGACGCTGGCGTTCCGGTTTGTCCTGGCCGCGATCGGAATGCTGGTCCTGGCCGCCGCCCTGGGCCAGAACCCTCTGCGTCTCGAACGGCGCCGGCTGATCACGCTCCTGGCTCTTGGCGCGTTCGTCTACACGGCCCAGTCGCTGACGTACTTCATCGCCCTGCGCTCGCTGCCGGCCTCGCTGGTCGTGCTCATCGCCTACATCTATCCGAGCCTGGTCGTCCTCGCCGGGTGGCTGTTCCTCCGCCGCTCGGTTTCCGCCTGGCATGGGATCGCGCTGGCGGCGAGCTTCGGCGGTGTGGCGATGCTGGTGGGCGGCGCGCACTTCCGGATCGCCTGGGCGCTGGTGTTCGCCATCGCCTCGCCCACGATCTACACCGCCTACATCCTCATCGGCGAGCGGGTCATGAGCTCGGTGCCGGCGGTGGCCGCCAGCGCCGTCATCATCACCGGCGCGGCCGCGGCATTCTGCTTCCTGGCGGCCCTCAACCACCAGCTGGCACCGCCCGGAAACGCCACTCAATGGGCCGTGGGAGTGGGCATCGCCCTGTTCCCGACGATGCTCGCGATCTCGATGTTCATGGGGGGCCTGCCGCGCATCGGCGCCGCTCGCGCCGCTCTGCTCAGCACCTGGGAGCCGGTGGTGACGGTGCTGCTCGCGGTCGTCGTGCTGAAGGACCGTCTCTCCATCCTCCAGATGTTCGGTGGCCTGCTCGTGCTGGCGGCGGTGATCGTGGTCCAGGCTGCTCACCTGTGGAGGCCGGGGCCGCCGAACGCCCTCAAGTAGGAGCCGCGCCGATCACAATGGGCGGATGCCATACAGCCTCGACCTCAGAAGCGTGCAGGCCCCGTTGAAAGACCGGTACCGCGCCGACCCGATGTCCGCTCTGGTGGTCACCGAAGCTCGCAGCGTCCCGAGCGACCTGACCGACCCCAGGCACTGCGCGGTCTCCCCGGTGGAGTTCCCAGACGTCACCATCCGCGCCGGTCTGCACCCCGCCGCCGGTGGCGCCGGGGACACTCCCTGCTCGGGCGACATCCTCGCGAGCGCGCTGGCGATCTGCGAGGAGAGCACGTTGCGGTCGGTGGCCGCCAACCTGGGCCTAGAGCTGGAGTCGGTGCAGGTCGACGTCCGCATACATTGGGACTTCCGAGGCACGATGGGCCTCGATCGCGACGTCCCCGTGGGCGCGACCGGGATCGAGATGCGCACGCACGTGAGAGTCAAAGAGGGCGTTGACGCCGAGCGCGCGAAGCGCCTGCTTGCGAGCGCGGAGCGCTACTGCTCGACCCTGCAGACGCTGCGTCACGGTGTCGAGGTGACAGCCGACTTCACCCTCGCGTGAGCCGGCCCTCCCCCCGGCGGGGGAGGGCTGATGGGTGAGGGTCTCAGGCCATCGCGTCAGGGCCTGATGTTCTGGTTCATGTGGAAGAGGTTGTCGCGGTCGTACTTCTTCTTGATGTCGACCAGGCGCTCGTAGTTGCCCTTGTAGTTCGCCTTGATCCGGCCTTGGTCGTCTTCGGCCATGAAGTTGACGTAGCCGCCGGCTTCGGAGTGGGGCGCCGTGGCGTCGTAGTAGTCGCGCACCCAGGCGATGTTGGCCTTGTTCTGGGCCGGGTCGGGCCACATCCCCGCGATCACGGTGGCGAAGTTGGCATCGCGATAGGCGAACGCGGTCTCATCAGGCGCCACCCGGTGGCAGGCGCCGTTGATCGGGTAGATGTGCATGGTCGAGTTGACGACCGGCACCTTGGGGCCGTGCTGGACGTGAGCCTCGATGGCCTTGTCGCTCAGGCCCTTGACGAAATTGGCCTTCCAGTAGTGCTGGAGGCCGGGCGGCACCAGGGCGTCGAACGCGCTGTTCAGCGCGGGATAGGGCATCGGGCCGACCATCTCGGCCACCACCGGCGCCACGTCGTGGAAAGGCTTGAGCGCGCGCTCTCCCTGGTCCACCGGGCCCGCCCAGGCCGCCACCAGCGCGATGAAGGTGTCGCCATGCCGCTTCTCCGGGATGAACGGCAACGGTGGCGCGATCTGGTAAGCCGGGAAGGCGCCCATCTCCTCCGGCGCCGTGGCGATGTATTCGCGGTAGAAGTGCAGCACGTCCTTGGCGTGCGTGAGCTCGTAGAACATGGGTCCGCCGTAGATGTTCGCCAGCGGGTGAACTCGGAACTCAAACGAAGTCACGACGCCGAAGTTGCCGCCACCACCGCGGATGGCCCAGAACAGGTCCTCGTTCTCCCTGTCGCTCGCGACCTGGAATCTGCCATCAGCGGTCACCACGTCCGCCGACACGAGGTTGTCGCATGACAGCCCAAAACCGCGGGCCAGGTAGCCGATGCCCCCGCCCAGCGTCAGGCCGGCGACTCCGGTGGTGGAGATGATCCCGCCCGTCGTCGCCAGCCCGAACGCGTGCGTCGCCGCGTTGAAATCGCCCCACGTCGCTCCGCCCTCAGCCCGCGCCGTCTGCTTCGCGGGGTCGACACGCACCCCGCGCATCCGAGACAGGTCGATGACGACGCCGCCATCGCAGGTGCCGAAGCCGGGCACGCTGTGCCCGCCGCCGCGAATCGAAAGGTCGAGGTCGCCCTCGCGGGCGAAATTGACCGCCGCCATCACGTCGCCGGCATTGACCGGTCGCACGACCACGGCCGGCCGCTTGTCGATCATCGCGTTGTAGACCTGCCGGGCCTGCTCGTAGCCTTCGTCCTCGGCTGCGATCACCTCCCCGCGTACCTGCTCTCGTAGCCTGTCGATGGTGAGCGTGACCATTTTGCTACCTCCCTCCGGTGCAAATGGGCCTTGCCTGCACTCGCGACCTGTACTGGCGACGCCCCTTGGGCGTCGGGCGAAGTCTAGGCCTGAAACCGGCGCTTGGGACACCGAAATGGGGGCCAAGGCGGCCGGTGTCGACGACCTGGCGGCACCGGGCGCGGACGAACCCGGGGCGCCAGGCCGGGGGACCCGGATCGAATGAGGGGCACACGGCGCTGGATCCTCGCCGCGGCGGTGCTCGGGTCGGGCATCGTCTTTCTCGACTCGACCGTGGTCAACGTCGCGCTGCCGCGGATCGGACGGGATCTCCCGCGAGCCTTCCTCGGCGTGCTCGAGGGCCAGTCGTACGTCTACAACGCGTATCTCCTGACGCTGAGCGCGCTGCTCATCCTGGCCGGCGCCCTCAGCGACTTTTACGGCCGGCGCCGGATGTTCCTGTGGGGGCTGGTCGGTTTCGGCGCCACGTCGGTGCTGTGCGGTCTCGCCCCCAGCATGGAGCTGCTCGTCCTGTTCCGCATCCTGCAGGGTGCCGCGGGCGCGATGCTCGTCCCCGGCTCGCTGGCCCTGCTGACCGCCAACTTCTCCGGTGAGGAGCAGGGCCGCGCGTTCGGTATCTGGGCGGGGGCTTCCGGGGCGACCACGATCCTGGGACCGGTGCTCGGCGGCCTCCTCGTGGATACGATCTCTTGGCGCGCGGCGTTCCTGATCAATGTGCCGCTGGTGGGGCTGGCCGTCTGGGCGGCCTGGAGGCACGTCCCGGAGAGCCGTGACGACCAGGCGTCCCCCCACTTCGATTGGCTCGGCGCCGCCGTCGTCGCCGTGGCCGTCGGCGGCCTTGCTTTCGGCACCATCTACGGCCAGCAGCGGGACTGGCGCGACCCGCTCGGGTACGTCGCCCTCGCCGCCGGCGTGGTGGCGACCGTCGCCCTGCCCATCCTGATGATGCGCTCGGCGCATCCGCTGATCCCGTTGCCGCTCTTCCGCTCGCGCAACTTCGCGGTGACGAACCTGTCCACGCTTCTGATCTATGGCGCGCTGTACGTCACCTTCTACTACCTGGTCCTCTTCCAGCAGGGCACCATCGGCTACACCGCGGCGGCTGCCGGCGCCGGCGGCATCCCCGGGACGCTGTTTCTGATCTTCTTCTCCGCCCGCTTCGGCAGCCTGGCGGCAAGGTACGGACCGCGATGGTTCATGGTCGCCGGGCCCGCCATCATGGCCCTGGGCGTCCTGTGGTTGGCACGCGTGCCCTCGAGCAGCACCCCGTGGCAGCTGCAGCCGGCGGATCCCGGCAGCTACCTCCCGCCGCTTTCGTATGCGGTCGACTTCCTGCCCGGCTCGGTCATCTTCGGCATCGGCCTGATGATCATGGTGGCCCCGCTCACGACTGCTCTGATGACCTCGGTGCCGGTCCGCAACTCGGGCGTCGGCTCGGCGATCAACAACGCGATCTCGCGCGTCGGCCCGCAGCTGGCGGGCGCGCTGATCTTCGTGTTTCTCACCGCCAACTTCTACGCCGCCCTGGCGTCACGGCTCGCGGGCGTCGACGTCTCCTCGAGCGGCTTCCGCGGCCAGGTCAGCCCGCTGAACCGGCCGCCGGACCCCAACCTGGTCGCGGTGGTGCGCGACGCCTCGACGGGGTCGTTCCACATCGCCATGTTCATCGGGGCTGGCCTGCTGCTGGTGGGGGCACTGGTCAACGCGGCCGGGATCCGTAACGCGGCGGCCGGCACACCAGAGGCTGAGCCGGCAACCACGGGTGAGCCGGTGCCGTCGACCCAGGCATAGACTGCGGCCGTGATCCTGAGGTCGTGGGGCCGGCTTTGGACGTGAGTCGCTTTCGAGAGGAGATCGAAGAGCAGCCGCGGCTCGCAGCGCGGATGCTGGCCGGCAGCCGCGCCACGGTGGCGGCGATCGCCGATCGGGTTCGCACCGCGCAGCCGCATGGATTCGTGATCGCGGCCCGAGGCAGCTCGGACCATGCCGCGCTCTACGCCAAGTACCTCTTCGGTCGTCGCAACCGGGCGCTGGTGTCGCTGGCCGCGCCGTCGCTGTTCACCCACTACGCCAGCCCACCCCGGCTCGATCGGCAGTGCGTGATCGGCATCTCGCAGTCCGGGGCGTCGCCGGACGTCGTCGCGGTCATCGAGGAGGCGGCGCGCCAGGGGGCGATCACGCTGGCGTTGACGAATGCGCCGGATTCAAAGCTGGCCCAGGCTGCCGAGCTGGTGCTTCCGCTCGGGGCAGGTCCTGAACGCAGCGTGCCCGCATCGAAGACGTACACCGCCAGCCTGCTCGCGCTCGCCCTCATCTCCCAGGCGATCGACCCTGATCCCGCTTTCGAGGCAGCGCTGCAGCAAGTCCCTCGCGCGCTGGGGCATGCCCTCGAGCGGGATCCAGAGCTCGAGCGCCTCGTCCCCGCGCTGCTGGGACCGCGGGCCGTGGTGCTCGGTCGCGGCTTCAATTTCTCGACCGCGGAGGAGATCGCGCTCAAACTCACCGAAACCAGCTACGTGCTCGCCCGCGCGTGGTCGGTAGCCGATTTCGAGCACGGGCCGATCGCGCTGGTCGAGGCCGGCCTCCCCGTGCTCGTGGTCAACGGGGGAGGAGCGGTGTCGGCCGATCTGGAAGCCCTCGGCCGCCGTCTTTCCGATCAGGGATGCCGCACCATCAAGCTTTTCGACGGCGCGGCGGCAGGCGCCGGGCCGGCGATCATGGTCGGCATCGACTCCGGGCTGCCGGAGGAGCTCACGCCGCTCACCCTCGCCGTCCTGGGGCAGCTTCTGGCGCACCGCGTCGCCCTCGCCCGCGGCATCGATCCGGACCGGCCGCGAGCGCTCAACAAGGTGACCCGCACCTGGTGAGGTGGTGCACGCACGGCCGTGAGCGGCGTCTAGCATTGGACTCGAGATGACGACGCGGATCGACCGCGCACAGGTCCAGGGGATGGTCGAGCGAGGCGCTCAACTGGTCGAGGTCCTGCCGGCGGAGGAATACGCGGAGGATCACCTACCGGGCGCGGTCAGCCACCCGCTGCGCCATCTCGAGAAGGAGGCGGCGACGCTCGACCGCAACCGGGCGATCATCGTCTACTGCTGGGACTCCGCTTGAGACATGGCGCCAAGGGCCGCGGCGCGGCTCGAGACGCTGGGCTTCCGGGAAGTCTATGAGTACAAGGCGGGGAAGCTCGACTGGATGGCCGCCGGTCTGCCGACCGAAGGTGAGAACTCACGCCATCCACGCGCGGGCGACGTCTCTCGCAAGGACGTTCCCGTCTGCGGCCTGACGGACCGGCTCGGTGATGTCCGCGATCGGGCCCGCGCGGCGGGCTGGGAGGCCGCGGTCGTGATCAACGACGAGCGGGTGGTGCTGGGCCTGCTGCGGTCGAAGCAGCTCGACCAGGACCCCGACCTGATGATGGAGCAGGCTATGCGGCCCGGCCCGAGCACCTTCCGCCCCTATGTCTCGATCAAGGAGATGGCCCGCTTCATGGTCGAGCATGATCTCGAAAGCTCGCCGGTCACGACTTCGGACGGCAGGCTCGTGGGCCTGCTGCTGAAGGCGGACGCGACACGGTTGGCCGGAGGGGAAAGTTGAGCGAGAAGGTGGCCACCGCCATCAGGTGCGCGACGTGCGGCAAGACAGTTGAGGTCTGCGCGTATTGCGAGGAGCCCGAGTGCCGGCACGTGATCTGCCACGAGTGCCTGAACGTCGCCCTGGCTCAGTCCAAGCCGCAGCCGCATCCCCACGGCGGCTGACCGATTCATCAGGGCGCCTTGCGCGCGGCCGGCTCCGAATAACCTGTGCAGATGCAACGGCAGGAGTTAGGGGTCGTCGGCCTGGCCACGATGGGCCAGAACCTGGCGCGCAATCTCGCCTCGCGCGGGGTCCGCGTCGCCGTTTACAACCGCACGCAACAGCGCACCGACGACTTCATGGCCGCACACGGCGGCGAAGGTGACTTGCGCCCCGCCGGTTCCCTGGATGAGCTCGCTCGGATCCTCAAGCCCCCAAGAGCCATCCTCCTGATGGTGAAAGCCGGATCAGCGGTCGACGAAGCGATCGATTCGCTGTCCAAGGTGCTCGAGCCCGGTGACACGATCATCGACGGAGGCAACTCGCTCTTCCACGACACGCGGCGCCGCGCCGCCGCCGCGGAGAAGGCCGGGTTCGGCTTCATCGGCGCCGGCGTCTCGGGTGGGGAGGAGGGCGCCCTGCGCGGGCCGAGCATCATGCCGGGCGGAAGCCGCGAGTCATACCAGCGCGTCGAGGCGATGCTGACCGCGATGTCCGCCAAGGTCGACGGCGTCCCGTGCTGCGCCTACATCGGCCCCGACGGCGCGGGCCATTTCGTCAAGATGGTCCACAACGGCATCGAGTACGCGGACATCCAGCTGATCGCCGAGACCTATGACCTCCTCCGCGAGGCGCTTGGGCTGACGCCGGCGCAGCTGTCATCCGTCTTCCGCGAGTGGAATGAGGGCCGGCTCCAGTCCTACCTGATCGAGATCACGGCCGGCGTCCTGGCCCAGCGCGACGATGGTCCGCGGTCGGCCCTGGTCGACGCGATCATCGACCAGGCCGAGCAGAAAGGCACCGGCCGATGGACGAGCGAGTCCGCGCTCGAGCTCGGCGTGCCGCTGACCGGAATCACCGAGGCCGTCTTCGCCCGCATGCTCTCGAGCCAGAAGGCGGAGCGGGTTCAAGCTTCGGGCATCCTCGCGGGGCCGCCGGTGAGTGGGCCGGCCAAGGCGGATCCCGGACTGATCGACGACGTCAGGGACGCGCTGTACGCCGCCAAGATCGTGGCCTACGCGCAGGGGTTCGAGCACCTGAGGGCGGGTTCGAAAGAGTACGGGTGGGATCTCGACCTCGGCGCGCTGGCGACGATCTGGCGGGGCGGCTGCATCATCCGGGCCCAGTTCCTCGATCGCATCAAAGAGGCTTACGCCGAATCGCCCGAGCTGCCGAACCTGATGCTCGCTCCTTTTTTCCAGGCGGCGCTGGCGGCCGCGCAGGGGCCGTGGCGGCGGGTCGTCAACCAGGCGGTGGATCGGGGCGTGCCGATCCCCGCGTTCGCCTCGTCGCTCGCCTACTACGACGGGTACAGGCGTGCTCGCGGCCCGGCCAATCTCATCCAGGGCCTGCGCGACTATTTCGGGGCGCACACCTACCACCGCCTGGATCGCGATGGGGCGTTCCACACGCGCTGGGCCCAGGATGGGACCGAGGTCCGCATCGAGTAGCGCCCGGCTACCGCTTGGCGGCGGTGGGGTCCTGCGCGACGACCAGGAACGTCACGCCCAGGAGGATGGCGAGGGCAGAAGGTCCGTAGTCCGCGACCGGTCCCTCGGGGAAGGCAAGCCGGATGATCGTGGAGCCGGCCAGAAAGATCCCGCCGAGCACCAGGACGATCCGAAGGCGGCGGGCGGCGAAGGTTAGCTGCCGCCGCATGCCGCCCGGCCTCAGCGACAGGATGGTCAAGGCCAGGGCCGCGATGAGGACGAGCCCGAAGATGAAGCCGCGCACCGCCGCCAGTGTCTCAGACGGAGCCTACCCCGGAGCCGGTGCCGCTCCTGCTCGGGGATGGTGGTTCATCGCCGCCCGGGTTTCGACGAACGCCTTGACCGCCCGCTCCAGGTCGTCTCGCGAGTGCGCGGCCGATACCTGGGTGCGGATCCGGGCCTTGCCCTGCGGCACGACGGGGAAGGAGAAGCCGACCACGTACACGCCCTTCTCGAGCATCGTCGCGGCCATCCTGCCGGCCAGCGCCGCGTCTCCGACCATGACGGGCACGATCGGATGGTCGCCGGGAATGATGTCGAAGCCGGCTTCGGCCATTTGCGAACGGAAGAATGCTGTGTTGTCGCGAAGGCGCTGCCGGAGATCGCCGGCGGACCGCAGCAGCTCGAGTACCTTGAGGCTCGCCGCCACGATCGCGGGTGCGACCGAGTTGGAGAAGAGGTAGGGACGCGAACGCTGCCGCAGCATGGCCACCAGCTCCCGGCGCCCGGAGACGTAGCCGCCGCTGGCGCCGCCGAGCGCTTTGCCCAGCGTGCCGGTGATCGCGTCGATGCGGCCCATCACCCCATGGTGCTCGTGCGAGCCACGCCCGTTCGCGCCCATGAACCCGACCGCATGCGAGTCGTCGACCATGACCAGGGCGTCGTGGCGGTCCGCCAGCTCGCAGATCTCAGGCAGCGGGGCGAGGTGGCCGTCCATCGAGAAGACCCCGTCTGTGACCACCAGTCGGAAGCGCGCATCGGCACTGTCCCTGAGCTGGCGCTCGAGGTCGGCGGTGTCGCGATTCGAGTAGCGGAGGCGCCGCGCTTTGCACAGGCGGATGCCGTCGATGATGCTGGCGTGGTTCAGAGCGTCGGAGATGACCGCGTCGCGCTCGTCCAGCAAGGCTTCGAAGATGCCTCCGTTGGCGTCGAAGCACGATGAATACAGGATGGTGTCCTCGGTGCCGAGGAAGTCGGTGAGCGCGGCCTCGAGCTCCTTGTGGATCTCCTGCGTCCCGCAGATGAACCGCACCGACGCCATGCCGTAGCCCCAGCGGTCGAGCGCCTCTTTGGCCGCGGCGACCACGGCGGGGTGGTCGGCCAGGCCGAGGTAGTTGTTGGCGCAGAGGTTCAGCACCTCGCGGGGCGCGGCGCCCGCCAGGGACTCCTCCTCGACGACGCCGACCACCGAGCCCTGCGGCCCGGTGAGCACCCGCTCCTGCTTTTCCAGGCCGGCGTCGCGGATCTCCTCGAGCTGCGTAACCAGGTGGGATCGCATTCGGTCGAACATGGCAGAACTCCGGGCTAGGTCGCCGTCCAGTCCAGCACGACCTTGCCGCACCGACCTGAGTGCGCCACGGCGAAGGCCTGCTCGAACTGGTGATACGGAAAGCGGTGCGTGATGACCGGCGAGATGTCCAGGCCGGTCTGCGTGAACACGGACATCTCGTACCAGGACTCGAAGATCTGGCGGCCGTACACGCCTTTGACCGTGAGCATCTTGAAGACCACCTGCGTCCAGTCGATGGCGAATTCGTGGTCTGGCAGGCCGAGGATGGCGATGCGGCCGCCGTGTGACATGTTGGCGATCATGTCGCGCAGCGCGCTGGGCTGGCCGGACATCTCGAAGCCGACATCAAAGCCCTCTTTCATGCCCAGCTGAGCCTGCACCTGCGCCAGTGTCGTCGTGCGGGCGTCGACGGCCAGCGTCACGCCGGCCTTGCGCGCAAGCTCGAGCCGGTAGTCGCTCACGTCGGTGATGACGACGAACCGGGCGCCGTTGTGACGGGCGACCTGCGCCGCCATGATGCCGATGGGGCCGGCGCCCGTGACCAGCACATCCTCGCCGACGACCCGGAACTGGGTGGCGGTGTGGACCGCGTTGCCGAACGGATCGAAGATGGCGGCGACGTCGAGGTCGATCTTGGTCAGGTGCGGCCAGAGGTTGCCCGCGGGCATGACGATGAACTCCGCGAACGCGCCATCGCGCTGCACGCCGATCCCCTTGGTGTTCGCACATAGGTGACGGCGCCCGGCCATGCAGTTGCGGCAGCGGCCGCAGACGATGTGGCCCTCGGCGCCGACGATCTCGCCGGGGTGCACGGAGGCGACGCCCTCGCCCAGCCGCACCACCTCGCCGACGAACTCGTGCCCGATGACCAGAGGCGGATGAATCGTCGCCTGCGCCCACTCGTTCCACTGCTCGATGTGCAGATCGGTGCCGCAGATCCCGGTGCGCAGGACGCGGATCAGGACCTCGCCTGGGCCGGGCTTCGGTTCAGGCACGTCCTGGAGCCACAGACCCGGCCCGGCCCCGGCTTTGACCAGCGCTTTCACTGCTGGCAGGATACGGCTCGACGCGGTGCTGAGCTCGCAGCCTGGCGGCTACTTATGGAACGCGGCGCAGTCCGGGCAGATGCCGCCGAAGAGCAGCTGGTGGCTGGTGACCTTGAACCCGGTGCTGCTCCTCACGGCCGAGGAGGCGTTCTCGAGCACGCAGCCTGGGACCTCGACGACCCGCCCGCAGGCGTCGCACCGGATGTGCTCGTGGTGCTCGTCCGCCAGCTCGTAGTGCACCTTGCCGTCGCCGATGTCGACGCGGTGGACGAGGCCGTCCTTTTCCAGGCTCGACACCGCCCTGAACACGGTGGAGTAATCGGCCGCGCCGAGCGCCTTGACCACCGCCTCGTGCAGCTCGTCGATCGACCAGAGGTGGCGGCGCTCGAGGTGGGGCGGCGCCGCCTGTCCGCGCCCGGCCGCGAACAGCTCTTTGACCCGGTCGCTGACGGGGCTTGGCCTGGCCACGAGAGCAATATACGCAAAAGGGTTGCGCAAGTCAGTTGTGCAATACTCTTGCGCCATGGGTGGGACGGGCCGGGCGCGCGCAGGGCGCCCTTGGGTCAGCCGGGCGCGCGCCGGGCGCCTTTGGGTCAGCCGGGCGCGCGCCGTGCGAGCTGCCGGCCAGACGGCGCTGGCAGCTTGCCTGCTCGTCCTCGCGGTCGCGTGCGGTGGATCGGCCCAGAGCCCATCGGGCTCGGTCCACGTCGTGGCCGGCGAGAGCTTCTGGGGCAGCATCGCCGGCCAGCTCGGTGGTTCGAAGGTCGATGTCCAGAGCGTGGTCACGGACCCGAACGCGGACCCGCACGAATACGAGAGCAGCACCAACGACGCGCGTGCATTCGCCGAAGCGGACCTGGTCATCCTCAACGGCGCCGGCTACGACGACTGGGGCCGCAAGCTGCTCGAGGCGGGCGGGAGCGATCACCGCCAGGTGCTGAACGTGGCGGAGCTCCTGGGGCGCAAGGCCGGGGACAACCCGCATTTCTGGTACGACCCGGCCTACGTCGTCGCCGTCGCGGACAGGATCACAGCCGCCTACAGGTCGATCGACCCCGGCGACGCCGGCTACTTCGACCAGCGACGGCGGGATTTCGCCGTTGCGCTCAAGCCTTACCTGGACGAGATCGCCGCAATCAAGCACAGGTTCGGCGGCACGCCGATTGGCTCGACCGAAAGCGTCGTCGTGTACATGGCTTCAGCGCTTGGGCTCGCGCTCACCACCCCGCCGGAATTCATGGACGCCGTCGCCCAGGGCAATGACCCGCCGGCCTCGGCCGTGGTCACCTTCCAGGACCAGGTCGCGGGCAACCACATCAAAGTCCTGCTCTACAACGTGCAGACGGCGACCGCCGTGACGACCAACATCAGGCAGATCGCGGCGGCGCATCACATTCCGTCCGTGGGCGTATCGGAAACCCTCCATCCGGACGGCGCCTTGTTTCAGGACTGGCAGGTCGCTCAGCTCGTCAGCCTCGAGAGCGCGCTGGCCGCCGCGCGATGAGCCGCCAGAGCGAGGCGGGCGTCGCGATCGCCGCGCACAGCCTGGCCGCGAGCTACGGTGCGCACCCGATCTGGGCGGGCGCCACGTTCTCCATTCCGACCGGCTCGTTCAGCGCGGTCCTGGGCCCGAACGGCGCCGGCAAGTCGACCCTGATCAGGCTGATCCTCGGCCGGCTGGAGCCGGCTGCCGGCCGGCTGGAGGTCTTGGGCGCGCCCCCGCGTCGCGGCAACCCGAGCATCGGCTATATCCCGCAGGGTTCCGCATTCGACCCCGAGCTCTCGATGAGAGGTCGGGATTTCGTCGGGCTGGGAGTGGACGGCCACCGCTGGGGAGTGCGCATCAACGGGCGCGCCCGAGCGGTGGCGGCGTCGGACGCATCGATTGCCGCGGTCGGCGCGGGCGGTTACGCGGACCGCCAGCTCGGACGCCTGTCGGGAGGGGAGCAGCAGAGGTTGCTGCTCGCGCAGGCCCTGGTCGGCGGGCCACGTCTTCTTTTGATGGACGAGCCCCTGTCGCATCTCGACGTGCGCCACCAGGGCGCCATCGTCCAGCTCATCAGCGACGTCGCACGCGACCGCGGCCTGACCGTGCTGCTCATCGCGCACGACGTGAATCCGCTCCTGCCGTACATCGACCATGTCCTGTACATCGCCCACGGCAGGCTCGCGATGGGCCGGCCGTCAGAGATCATCACCTCCCAGCGCCTGTCTGAGATCTACTCCTCGCCGGTCGAGGTGCTGAAGGACAGCCGTGGGCGCGTGTTCGTGGTCGGGCTCGAAGAGGAGGTCAGCCATCCGCATGCGTGAGCTGGCCGTGCATCTCACCATCGCCAACAGCTCGCCGCAGCTCAGCTGGAACCTGTTCGACGACCTCGCCGCCCTCTTCCACTACGAGTTCATGGTCCACGCTTTCGAGGCGGGGACCATCGTCGCGGTGGTGGCCGGCGCGATCGGCTACTTCGTCGTCTTGAGGAGCTCCGCGTTCGCCGCCCACGCCCTTTCTCACATCGGCTTCGCCGGGGCGACCGGCGCGGTGGTCCTCGGTCTCAACCCGGTTTTCGGATTGCTGGCCTTCACCCTGACGAGCGGGGTGACGATCGGCGCGCTCGGCAGCCGCCTGCGGGGCCGCGACGTGACGATCGGCATCGTGCTTGCGTGGACGCTCGGTCTAGGCGTGCTGTTCATCTCGCTGTACCGGGGCTACGCGACCGAGGCGTACGCCCTGCTATTCGGTGAGATCCTCGGCATCAGCTCCGGCGACGTGGTGGTCTCGCTCGTCGCCGGGCTGGTCACGGTCGGGGGCCTGGTCGCGGTCTACCGCCCAATGCTCTTCGCGTCGGTGGACGAGGAGCTGGCCAGCGCCAAGGGTGTGCCGGTCACCGCGCTGTCCATCGCCTTCATGGCGATCCTGGCGGTGGCGGTCACCGAGGCGGTTCAGGTGGTGGGCGTGCTGTTGATCTTCGCTCTGATCGTCACGCCGGCGGCGATCGCCGTGCGTTTCACCAGCCGGCCGCTGGCCGCGATCCTCACGGGCGTCGGGTTGGCGCTCGTCTTCACCTGGCTGGGGCTCGCGATCGCCTACTACTCACCCCACCCGGTCAGCTTCTTCATCACCTCGCTGGCGTTCGCCACCTACGTCGCCGTCCGCGTCGCGGAATCGGCCCGGCATCGATGGCCGAGGCGATCCGTGACCGAGGGCGCCGCCCTGGGTTAGCCGCAGCCGGTTCGCTATGGTTTGCCTCCATGCGGCTGCGGATCGGGGTGGTGCTGCTGTTGGCCGTTGCCGGCCTGGCCGCCTGGAACTACCTGCGTCCGATCCCCGCCGTCGCCGCCAGGGGGTCGCTGCCCGCGTCAGACGCCGTGCCGGGCACGGCTCCCAGCATTTCGTGGCCGAGCCGAGGCTCGGGGGCGTTGGGCGTTTCGGACCTGGGCCTGGTCGCCAGCTCCGGTGACGAGCAGCCGATCCCGCCCGCGAGCGTGACCAAGGTGATGACGGCGCTGGTCATCCTCGAGGACAAGCCGCTCCAGAAGAACGACCCGGGTCCTCTCATCACGATCGACCAAGTTGACGTCGACGGCTACAGGGCCGACCTGGCGGACAGGCAGTCCGTGGTCCGGGTCCAGGCCGGCGAGCAGCTCACCGAGCTCCAGGCCCTGCAGGGAATGCTCATCCCCTCCGGCAACAACCTGGCCGAAACGCTCGCGCGATGGGATGCGGGGACGATCGACGCTTTCGTCGCCAAGATGAACGCCCGCGCACGGGAGCTGCACCTGACGCACACGACGTTCGCGGACACGAGCGGGGCGTCGGCCGGCACCACGAGCACGCCGGCCGACCTGGTGGCCCTGGGCATGGCCGCCATGAAGCAACCGGTCTTTGCGCAGATCGTCGGCATGGCCCAGGCCGAGCTGCCCGTGGCGGGTACGGTCTACAACGTCGACGGCGTGCTCGGCCAGAGCGGGATCATCGGCATCAAGACGGGTTCCGGTTTGAAGGACGGCGCCAATTTCCTCTTCGCCGCCAGCGTGCCGGTTGACGGCCACCCGATCGTCATCTACGGCTGCGTCATGGGCCAGCCCACCCTGGCCGTCGCGTTCTCGGCCGCCAGGGCGCTCATCGCCTCGATGCAGCCGGCCCTTCACGTCCGCCGTGTCATCGCGCGGAACCAGTCGATCGCCAGCTACACCACACCGTGGGGCGGTCAGACCGACCTGGTGTCGACCGTGGACGTCGACCTGGCTGAGTGGCCGGGCATGGTGCTGCGCCAGCGCCTGGACGCCGGCGCGATCGTCGTCGACAGGCCCTTGCCGGCAGGCACCCGTGAGGGCAGTGAGCACGTGGTGCTGGGCGATTACAGCCTGGACGTCCCGCTGGTGACCGCCGGCCCGCTCTACCCGCCGGGCCGGTTGTGGAGGCTGACCCGGCTCACCCTCTCCTGACCTGGCGTGCCGCGGCAAGCTCTCTGACCCAGGCCACCTCCCGCCGCTGGGTATCATCGTGGGCAGGCAATGATCACTCCCTTGCACGAGGCGCAGATCGAGTTTTGCGTTCCTTGAGACCACCTGGAGCAGGCCGTGAGCCTGGCGAACGAGCTTCTGAGCCGGTGGGCGCCGATCATGCGCGCCGTCGAGCTGCGAAGCGGCAGCGGCGGCCGCTTCGAGGTCACCCTCGACGGGGAGCGGGTGTTCAGTAAGGCCAAGCTGCGCCGCTTCCCCAACCGTGGGGAGGTGGCCGCACTGTTCGAAAAGAAGCTGGGCCCGCCGCTGGATTGGCGCAATTCCTCGACCCCGTAACCGGCCGGGTGCGACCCGGGGCGCCCGGTCGATCGTTGTGGTACTAGCGCAATCTGCTGTTCGGTAACGAGGCCCGGCAGGCCTCGTGGGAGGGCGTCCCTGTGGTTGCACGCTCGCCGGCACCGCATTTCGAAGGCTGGCTCGACGAGGTCGTGGCGCTTGGCCTCTTGGTCAAGGATCGCGAAGCGCTCGGCCATAACCGTCGTGTCGCGCAGCTGTGCGTGCGCATCGGGCGTGAGCTGGCGATGACCGCGGCCGAGCTTCGCGTGCTGGCGCGGTCGGGCCTCCTGCATGACGTCGGCAAGCTCGGCGTCCCGGACGCCATCCTCGGCAAGGGCTCTTCGCTCGACGAGTCCGAGTGGACCCTCGTCAAGACGCATCCCGAGATGGGCCTCTCGATCTTCGGGGGTGGCGCCCAGGCGAAGCGCGAGGTGGGCGCCGTGCTCTACCACCACGAGCGCCTGGACGGCAGCGGCTACCCATACGGGCTCGTGGGCGAAGCCATCCCGATCGAAGCGCGCATCGTGGCCGTCGCCGACACCTACGACGCGCTGACGTCCGACCGGCCGTACCGGAAAGCCTGCAGTCCGTGGGCGGCGCGTCGGGTGCTGCTGGAGGAGGCGGTCGAGCGCCTCGACCCCAGAGTCGTCGGCGCGCTGCTGCGGGCTCTCGATTCGGCGACGCTTCGGGCGGTTTGAGCCGGCTGCGTTTCGCGTTCGTGTCGCCCGAGGCTGAACCGTGCCGCGGGCGGCGACCCGTCACCATTAAAGAATGAAGTTCGGCGTCGCCATCTTTCCCACCGACTACGCGATCTCGATGTCGGAGCTGGCGCCGGCCGCCGAGCAGCTGGGATTCGAGTCGCTGTGGGTCGCCGAGCATTCGCACATCCCGGCGAACCGGCAGACTCCGTGGCCGGGCGGCGCGGAGCTCCCCAAGCACTACTGGCACACGCTCGACCCGTTCATCGCGCTGACCGCGGCGGCGCTGGCTTCGAGGACGCTGCTGCTGGCCACCGGCATCTGCTTGGTGTCCCAGCGCGATCCGATCCACACCGCCAAGGAGGTCGCCAGCGTGGACCGCATCTCCAACGGCCGGTTCATCTTCGGTATCGGTGGCGGCTGGAATCGCGAAGAGATGGCCGACCACGGCACGGACTTCCGCCGGCGATGGCAGCTCATGCGTGAGCGCGTCGAGGCGATGAAGGCCATCTGGACCTGGGAGGAAGCCGAGTACCACGGCGACATGGTCGACTTCGGCCCCCTGTGGAGCTGGCCGAAGCCGGTCCAGAGGCCGCACCCGCCCGTCGTCCTGGGAGGCAGCGGCCCGAAGATCCTGGAGCGTGTGGTGCGCTACGCCGACGGCTGGATGCCGAATCGCGGCGACGTCATCGAGCGGATCCCCGAGCTCCGCGAGCTGGCGGAGGCGGCGGGCCGCGGCCACATACCGGTCTCGTACTACCCGAAAGCCACGGCCGCCGACATCGAGCGAGTCGCTGAAGCGGGGGTCGAACGGTGCATCTTTTACGTCCCGCCTGACGGCAGGGACCTGGCGCTCACCAAGCTCGAGGAGCTCGGCCGGCTGATCCAGCCGTTCTTGGGCTAACGGCCCTCCAGGAGGGTGCCGGGGATCGAGGCCCAGGTGCCGCCCTGCCGGCGAAACGCGATCCCGGAAAGCATCTCCAGCACGACCCGATTGGCGAGGAAGGCGGTGATCTCGGCCGCGTCGTAGGGCGGTGACACCTCGACCACGTCGATCCCGACCACCGGCAGCTCGATCGCGATGCGTCGCACGGCGTCCAGCAGCTGGCGGCCCGTCAGCCCGCCGGGTTCGGGCGTGCCGGTCCCCGGCGCCATGCCGGGGTCGACCACATCCAGGTCGACGGAGACGAAAACGCCATCGCAGTCGTCGACGGCGATGGCGAACGCCTCCTCGAGCACCGCGTCGAGGCCGCGCCGCACCACCTCGTGCATCTCGAACGACCGCATGCGCTGCTCGGCCATCCACCGCAGGGTTTCCGGCTCCGGCCAGTAGCCGCGCAGGCCGATCTGGAGAAAGCGGTCGCCGCGGCACGCGCCGGACTCGATGAGCCGGCGCATGGGCAGCCCGTGGCCGATCAGGCTGCCGAATTGGATCGAGCCGGCGTCTGCGTGCGCGTCGAAATGGATCACCGACACGCGGCCCCAGCCCTTGGCGCGCGCGACGCCCGTCACGTTCGGCCAGGTGATCGTGTGATCGCCGCCCAGGATCAACGGGATCGCCCCGGCTTCGGTCGCCATCCGCACCGCGTTCTCGAGGGCGTCCAGCGGCACCCTGGCCTCGACACCGGGCATCTCGATGTCGCCGGCATCCACCACACGCAGCTGCCGGAGCGGGTCGACGCGAAGCGCCAGGTGCGGTCGCGACGAGTCGTGGGGCAGGTAGTCGGTGGTCCGGATCATCTTGGGCCCGAAGCGCGCCCCGGCGCGATACGAGGCGCCGGCGTCATAGGGCGCGCCGATGATCACGACCTCCGCACCTTCGAAAGTGGAGGGTTGGTCGAGGTCGCACCGCTCCACGCCGAGGAAGGTCACGTCAGGTCCGAACATGCCTCCGGTGCGCGGCCGAGCGTTGCCCACCCGATCAGGAACGCAGGTCTTTGGCCATCTCGGCGAAGTTGTCGACGTATCGCTGAACGTCGTCGACCGAGTGCTGGACTGACAGGGTCCAGTTCTCCTCGGCGCCGGGCGCCATGAGCACGCCGCGGTTGCACTGGTACAGCCAGCTCAGGTAGGCGAGCGACCTGTCGATCTCGAGGTAGTCGCGGTAGTTGCGAACCCGGCGGGCGCGATAGGTCATGCCGCCGCGCGCAGCCAGCGTGGTGACGTGAAAAGGCAGCTCGTGTTCGGCGATGATCGCGTCCAACCCGCCCTGCAGCGACTCGGCCAGGGCGTCGAAATGCGCGTACGCGGCCGGGTCCAGGATCTCCAGCAGCGTCACCCTGGAGGCGGCCATGGTCAGGGGGTTGCCGTTGAACGTGCCCATCTGGGCGACGCGCTTGTCCTCGATCACCGCCATCACGTCCTCGCGCCCGCCCACTGCGCCGCACGGAAGCCCACCCCCGATGGCCTTGGCCAGCGCCACCAGGTCGGGGGTGGTGCCGAAGCGCTCGGTGGCGCCGCCGGGCGCGATCGTCACGCCGGTCTTGACCTCGTCAAAGATCAACAGCGCGCCGTGGCGGTGGGCGATCTCCTTGATCGCGTCGAGATAGCCGCGGTCGGGCAGCACGATGCCGACGTTCATCATCGCGGGCTCGACGATCACCGCGGCCACTTCATCGCGGTGCCGCGCGAACGCCTTCTCCAGGGCGGCCGGGTCGTTGAAGGGCACGACCGTCGTCAGCGCGACGATGGCGGCGGGGATGCCCTCGCTCTGCGGGACCGAGGCCGGGGCGTCGGCCGCGCCCATCAGGGCGGGCGGTGGCTCGACCGAGACCATGAGCGCGTCATGGTGGCCGTGGTAGGAGGCCTCGATCTTGATCAGCCGCTCGCGGCCGGTGAAGCCGCGGGCGATCCGGACCGCGTCTAGTGTCGATTCGGTCCCCGAGTTGGTGAACCGCCACTTCGGTTGACCGAATCGGCGGGCCAGCTCGCGCGCCACGACCACGCCATCCTCGACCGGCTGCGCGAAGTGCGAGCCCTGGGCGATCTGGCGGCTGACCGCGTCGACGATCTTGGGATGCGCGTGGCCGACCACCATGACGCCGAAGCCGTTGTGGAAGTCGACGTACTCGTTCCCGTCCACGTCCCACGCCCGGCTACCGCGCCCGCGGGCCATGAATATCGGCTGCGGGGAGGCGTCTTGGAACGACGAGGGGACGCCGCGCGGCAGCACGCCACGAGCCTCCGTCCACAGCTGATGGGAGCGCGGCCGCGCCTGGCGGAAGCGTTCCTCCTCACCCTGGATGAGTTCCGCGACGCGCGCGGCCGGCACCTCTTTGGTGGTCGTTGTCGCCATAAAATCCGCCCTCCCCGTGAATGCGCGCCCAGGGCTCGCCCGGCCCGAGCGCCGCTCTCGCGCGCCCCGGGACCTTCGGCTGCCTTGACAGCGATCGGCCGCGGAACTGCAATTGTCGCGAATTTGAGTCTCCCGTCATGAACCGGGTGTGACTCGGCCTATTTGGGCGGTTGGGCCTGGTCCTGCAACGCCGCGTTGGCTCTGGCCAGATCGACGTAAAGCTGGCGGGTCTGAAGCAGGTTGCGGACGCGCAGGACGACCTCCTGCCGGTCGAGAGGCTTGATCAGGAATTCGTCCGCGCCCAGGATGAGGGCGCTGTTTCGCGCCACATGCCCGGTGTCCCCGGTGAGCACGATGACGGGGAGGAAGCCGAGGCTCAACCGCGCGCTGCGGAGGCGGCGCAGCACCTCCAGCCCGTCGGGGTCGGGCATGTGCAGGTCGAGCAGGAGCAGGTCGGGTTCGAATTCGGCGAAGACCTGCTCGACCTGGCGTGAGTCGCTCAGCACACGGATCACGTCCACGGTGCCGGCCAGGTAGCTCTCCAGAAGCAACAGGTTCGCCGGCTCGTCGTCCACGATCAGCACGCGCCCGCTCATCGCTATCCGGCTCCCCGTGCGTGCCCCAGCGGCAGCGTGAAGTGGAACTCGGTGCCTGAGCCGGCACAGCTGTCCACCCAGATGCGCCCTCCGTGCATCTCGACGATCTGACGGGTGATCGCCAGGCCGAGCCCGGTGCCGATGATCTTGCTGCTCGTCTTCTCATATCGCTCATAGCGCCCGAAAAGGCGCTTCTGGAAGTCGGGCGTGATTCCGATCCCGTGGTCTCGCACGCCGATTTCGACGTGACCGTCACTGACCTGGCTCGTGACCGTGATCTCGCCGCCGTCAGGCGAGTACTTGATCGCGTTGCTCAGCAGGTTGGAGAGCACCTGGGTGAGGCGATCCGAGTCGCCTTGCACGATCGGCTGAGCGTGATCAAGGCGGGTCGTGATGTCGTGCCGTGAGCTGATGGCGCGGGCTCGCTCGACCGCCTCCTCGACCACCAGGTTGAGATTCAAGGGCGCGATGCGCATGACCAGACGGCCGGCCTCGATGCGGTCGAGGTCGAGCATGTCGTTGATCATCCGGTTGAGCCGCTCCGCGTCCTTGTTGATGTCGCCGGCGAATCCCTTGATCTCTTCCATCAGGAGGTCTTCGTCGCGGATCATCTCGCTGAAGCCCTGGATGCCGACCAGGGCAGTGCGAAACTCGTGGCTGACCAGGGCGACGAACTCGCTCTTCAGCTCATTCAACCGCTCGAGCCCCGCGAGGTGGGCCATCGCCGCCTCGTTGGCGGCGTGCTCGGCGTCGGCGTCTTCGTACATCGCCAGGAAGTACGCGACCTTGCCGGCCGCGTTCCTCACGCTCGTCGCGCTCCAGTGCAGCCAGACGGTGGTGCCGTCCTTGCGGATCGCCTTGCTGTCCGATTCGATGGTGTCCACGGCACCATTCCAGAGCGGTTGGAACAGGGCGAAGACGCGCGTGAACTCGTCCGGGTGCAGGTAACTCGCAACCGGCGTGCCGATCATTTCCACGGGTTCGGTGTGCAGTAGCGATCCCAGGCGAGGGTTCGCGTCGACGATGTTCATGTCCGGAGTCACGCGGGCGATGCCCAGCGGCGCGCGGGCGATGATCTCATTGAGGAGCGTGGTCCGGCGCTGCAGGCGGGCTTCGGTCCGCTGACTCTGGCGAAGCAGGTCGAGCGAGTCGCGGTGAGAGAGCAGCTGATTGCCCACGAGCAGGATTCCGATGCCTCCCGCGAGTACGGTCGAGAAGCGATCCAGGAGCTGGTCGGTCGCCGCCAGCCATATGGCCGTGACGGCCGCCATGAGCAACGCGACCCACGGCAGCGCCAGCTGCCAGAGCTCGATCGGCCCTTCGACCGCGGCGCGGCGATGGTCCGCCGCCGGCCACAGCGGGGCCAGCGCGATCATCAGGTAACCGATCACCCAACCCGCATCGAGCAGGTCGCCGAGGGCCCCGTACGAGCCGTTGGCGGTGAGGTAGGCGAAAGCGCTGTCGGCACTTGCGTTGGCGGCCAGGCCGCCAAGCAGCAGCAGCATGCGGCCGAGGTTCGCGCTGGCCGCTCCGCGCCGCAGCGCAAGCGTCAGGACGGTGATCGTGATGATGTCGCCGAGCGGGTACGCCAGTCCGATCAGCTGGGCCGCGGGCGAGGCGGGCGAAATCAGGTAGACCCGGGCGAGGCCGAGCGACCAGGCGACGAACAGCAGCGAGAGGGCGACTATCGCCCCGGCCAGGAGTGCCTCTCCACGGCTGGTCAACCGGCTTGGAGCCGGGGTGAAGGCGAAGACCCCGCCGATGGCCAACGGGATGGCTGATAGGTACCCAGCGTCAGCCCATGACGGGAAGGGGACGCTGACCCCCAGGCCGACCTCGTACACCGACCAGACGACCTCGCCGATCCCCCAAGTGGCGGCCGAGATCGCGAACAGCGACCACGCGAGGCGGATCCGGTCCGAGGCGCGGCCGGCGGCGAGGGCGCAGCTGGCGGCCGCGATCAGCGCCGCCACCGCCTCGCCGACGTCGTCGACAGCGATCGTGGCCCGGTCGCCGCCGATCCGCAGCGCCGTCCAGGCGACGAACGCCGCGGCCAGGCAGGCGGCGATCGTCGCCCCGGCCGTGAACGCTCGCCAGCGACGGAAGCCGGCGCCGGTCATGGTCAGACTCAAACCCGGCGACGGCGTGGAGGTTCGTCCGGCCGGCCGGCTGTGGCGACCCGAGGAGGCATGCACGGGAGAAGTATTCCTGGCCACTTCTCCTCACAGCCTATGTTAATTCATGCAATTCTCAGTTAACATAGGCGGGCAGTAACTTGTAGCAGGGCCGCGAGGGGTGCTGGAGACGGCTATGTGTGGGAGAGACTGCTCATCGAAGGCACATACGGCGACTGCCGCTGGGACGAGCCAGCCCTCGTCGACGAGGATGCTGCCGGGCTCGCCGAGCCCAGGCCTGGGCTTGCATGCGCCATCCTCCTCGTCGCCGCCGCCGCGATGGCGCTGGCGGCGCTGCCATCGGCGATCGCGCTGGGCACGTTCCCCTCGCCAGCTGACGATCTCGTCCTGCGACTCGGCGTGGTGGCTGCGGTTTTGGCTGGGGTGAAGCTGGCGGCGATGGCTTGGGGCCTCGCCGGCCGCTTGTGGGCCAGGTTCCCGGCCAGCGTCGCCGCCGCCAACGTCGCTTGATCCTCCGTTCGGCGATTTCGGAACCCCGGACCCTGGCACTGGTCTGTGCCGAAAAGGAGGTGAGATGAATGCGAAAGTTTCTGTACGCCGCGATCCTGGCGGCGACGATGGTCTTGACGCTGGCGGTTAGCGCCGGCGCCGGCGGCTCCGTGCCCTGCTGCCCCTAATCCCCTTTACCACTGTCGTCAATTCATCTTTGTGAAGTGAGGCAATCTCAGATAAGCTGATATCAATGTCAGAGGTGCTCACGCACCCTTCCGGAACCGACGCTCCGAGACGGGATGGGAAGATCGCCTCGGGTCGCCGGGGGCGCCGGCGCGGGGTCGAGATCAAGCCGGGCTCGGTCAAACAGGCAAGGATGGAGGCCGGGCTGAGCCTCGGCCAGGTGGCGGGCGATGCGATCAGCCGGACGGCCATCTACTTCGTCGAGACCGGGAAGGCGAAGCCGTCGATGGAGACGCTCAAGCTCATCGCCGAGCGCACGGGGCGGCCCCTCGACTACTTCCTGGCTCGGCCGAGCACCATGGAGCCTCGATCCTCAGCCGGGACGGCGGAGCTGGAGCGCCTGATCGCCGTTGGCGATGCGGCGGGGGCGCTGGCCGCGGGCGAGGCTGCGCTCAGCCAGAAGCACGATGCGGAGGCCGACGCGCGCCTCAAGCACCTGATGGCGAGCGCGCACCTGCGCCTGGCGCAGCCGGCGGCTGCACGGCGCCTCGCCTCGGCCGCCAGGAGACATTTCGAGGAGGTCGGCGATTCCCTGATGACGGCGGAGTGCATGGGCAGCGAAGCGTCGGCGGCCTACCTCATGCAGGATCCCAGCGCGCTTTCGCTCGCCGAAGACGCCCTGCGGCTGTGCCGCTCGCTCGTCCCGGTGCCGCGGATCACCGAGGCCCGGCTGCTCGCCATCCTGGGCGGCGTCTACGCCACCAACCAGGACTGGCCGGCGGCCATCGACAGCTACGAGCAGGCGATCGCGGCGGGTGATGTGGTCCAGGACCTGCGGCGGCTTTCGATCATGTACAGCGGTCTCAGCTTCGCCTACCAGGAGGTGGGCCAGCTCAACCAGGCAGCCAACTACGCCCATCGCGCACTCGCGATTCACGAGACGCTGGACGATCGCATCTCCCTCGCTCGATCCGAAAACAACCTCGGATTGGTCCTCTTCCGGCGCGGCGAGTTTCCTGAGGCCCAGCGGCACCTGACCCGCTCGCTTCGGTTGTTCGAGGATTCGGGAGTCGATACCGGGAAGGCAGAGGTCCTCTTGAGCCTGTGCGAGCTGTGCTTTGCGCGTGGGGAGCATGCGCGAGCCGGCCGGCTCGCTGCGGAAGGGCTGGAAGTCGCCGAAAAAGTGGCGGAGCTGGCCACCGCCGGCACCGCGCACACCTGGATCGGTCGCGTGGCGGCCGCCGGCGGCGACGACGTCCGGGCCGGCGCCGAGTTTCAGACGGCCTTTGAGATCCTGGAAAAGTGCGGCGCGCGTGAGCGCTTGAGCCGGGCCCACGTCGCCTACGCCGAGATCCTGGAGAGTCGGGGCGACCTGGTGGGCGGCAACGCCCAGCTGAAGCAGGCCATCGCCGCGTGGCGCCCGGCACTGAGCGGCCCCAGGGCCGCGGAGTCTCGAGCCGACATCGCCTGAGCGCGGGTGCCGCTCGCGCCCGCCCCGGTGCGCCCTGGAGCTGACCCAAGCCCTAAGCCGGGTCGGATCCGATCGATTAACACTACAATCCGAAGTCGGGGGTTTGACTTAACAATGGGCAGAGGGAGGCTTTGAGGGGGCATGCCGGTCGTCCTGGTGGTTGACGACGGAGCGGCCAACCGCGAACTGATCAACGCCTACCTGGATGAGATCGACTGCGAGGTGCTGCTGGCCGAGGACGGCGCCGCCGCCCTCGACCTGATCGAGACCGAACCGCCCGACCTCGTCCTCCTGGACGTCCAGATGCCGGGGCTGGACGGCTATGAGGTCTGCCGCCGCATCAAGGCCATGCCTCGGGGCCGTCTGCTGCCGGTGGTCATGATCACGGCTTCATACCAGACCGACGATCGGGTGACCGCACTCGAGTCGGGCGCCGACGACTTCATGACCAAACCGGTCGAGCGGGTCGAACTGGTGGCACGGGTCAGATCCGCCCTGCGGCTCAAGGCGCTGTACAACACGCTCGACAGCGCGGAGCAGGTGATCTTCGCCCTCGCCGCCGCGGTCGAGGCCAAGGACGCCTTCACCGAGCGGCACACCCAGCGCGTGGGCGAGTCGGCCCGGCACGTGGGCAGGCGGCTCGGACTGCCCGAGGTCGCGCTCGACGCCCTGTACCGCGGCGGGATCATCCACGACATCGGCAAGATCGGCGTGCCCGACGCCATCCTGCTCAAGCCCGGCCCGCTCGACGGCCTCGAAACGGCGCGCATGCAGGCCCACCCGGCCATCGGCGAAAGCATCGTGCGGCCGCTGCATTCCGGGTCCAGCCTCCTGCCGATCATCCGCCACCACCACGAGCGATATGACGGGCGTGGGTATCCCGACGGCCTTCGGGGTCAAGAGATTCCGCGCCTGGCCCGGATCGTCTCGGTTTGCGACGCGTACGACGCGCTGGTCAACGACCGTCCGTATCGCGCCCGCCGCTCGGTCGAGGAGGCGGTCGCGGTGCTGGTCGACGGCGCCGGGACGCAGTGGGATCCCGAGATGGTCGACCTGTTCGCCAGCGAGATACCCGCCCTTCAGCGCCTCGGCGCCGCCTGAGGTATCGATGAAAGACCTCCTGCCCTACCTGCAGAACATCAGCGCCCTGGCGTTCCTGCTCCTGGGTGTCCTCACCGCCGTGACCTGGGTGCGCCGCCGAGACCCCTCGGTGGGGTTCCTCGCGCTGGCGATCGTCCTGCTCGCCCTGGTCTCGTCGTTCGGCCGGATCACCTCACTCCTGCATCTCACCTCACCTGCGCTGACGCAGGTCAGCCTCTTCGCTTTCGTCGGCTCGGGCTACGCCCTGCTTCGATATCGGGGCTCCCTGATCCCGCTGACCCGGACGTGGCACATCGTCGCGCTCGTGGCCACGGTGGCCGCGGTCGCGGTGTTTTTGGCGGCCCAGGTCCTGGTCGCCGCGGGAATTGCCCATCTCGACGTCGAGACCGGGGCCGCCATCGCGCTCGTCCTGGTCTGGGCGGCTCTGGTGGTCGAACCGACCGTGCGCTTCTGGCTCGTCGCGCGCGGTGTGCCGGCGGTCCAGGCATGGCGGTTGCGCTCCCTGAGCATCGGCTTCGCCGGGATCGTGGCGATCCTTTTGTTCGCGGTCCTGGCCGGAGAGGTCGCCAACAACCCCGTGGCGCAGGTCGTGATCCAGGTGCTGGTCATCGCCATCGTCCCGCTGCTGTACGTCAGTTTTTCCCCCCCAGCCTGGCTGCGGCGCCAGTGGCGCGCCTCCGAAGAAGAGGGATTGCGGGCGTTCATGGAGCAGTTCCTGCTCAGCGACGATCGAGACGCGCTCGCCAACCGGGCTCTCGAATGGGCCATGCGGATCGTGGGCGGCGGGGCGGCGGCGAGCTTTGCTGACGACGGCACCCTGCGCGCGACGCGCGGCCTCGAAGAGGATCAGATCGGCGAGTTGAAGGCTCGGCTTCCCGAGCTCCACTACGGTGTGAGTCGCGTCGCGATCGCCGGTGCGGAGGCCACCGTCCTCACGCTGCCCATCGCCGGGCTTTCCGGCTCGGGGACCCTGGTCGTTCTCGCGGGTCCGTTCAGCCCGAGCTTCGGCGGAGACGAGATGAGCCGCGTGCAGCAGCTGATGAGCGCTTTCGTCACCGCCCTGGACCGGATGCACCTCGTCGCCCAGCTCAAGGAGAGCAACGCCCGCCTCCAGGATGCCAACCGCCACAAGAGCGTGTTTCTGGCCAGCATGAGCCACGAGCTTCGAACTCCGCTCAACGCGATCCTGGGCTTTTCCGAGCTGCTGATCGACGCCAACAACGGTCAGTACCCACCCGCCACCCGGAAGCGGTTCCTCGAGCAGATCCATTCCAGTGGGAAGCACCTGCTCGGCCTGATCAACGACATCCTCGACCTCTCGAAGATCGAGGCCGGTCAGATGGAGCTTCGACTGCAAACCGTGTCGGTCGCCGAGGTCGTGCAGCAGGTGCTCAGCACGGTCGAGCCGCTGGCGGCACAGAAGCAGATCCAGATCAAGCCCGGGGAGGTCGACGCCGGCGAGATCACGGTGGACCCGGGGAAGTTCAAGCAGATGCTGCTCAACCTGCTCTCCAACGCGGTCAAGTTCACGCCGGAGGGCGGCGTCGTGACCATCCAGGCGCAACGTCTGGCCGATGCGGTCGAGGTCGCCGTCGCCGACAACGGGATCGGCATCGCCGGCGAGGACCAGGAGCGCGTGTTCAACGAGTTCCAGCAGGTCGATTCCGGGGTCGGCCGGCAGCAGCCGGGCACCGGGCTCGGGCTGACGCTGACCCGGCGCTTCGCCAACCTGCACGGCGGCGACGTCCGGCTCGTCAGCGAGCTGGGCAAGGGGAGCGTCTTCACCCTCACCCTGCCCACCGAGCCTCGCCGCGCGATGGCGCCAGCGCCCGCGCCGCCGGCGCCCGCGGGCCGGGTGAGCGCGGGCGACCACCGGCCGCTCGTCCTGGTCGTCGAGGACGACCCGGGCGCGGCCGAGCTGCTCACGCGGCAGATCGAACGGTCGGGATTCAAGACCGAGGTCGCCCGCACCGGCACCGAGGCACTGATCAAAGCGCACGACGACCGGCCGGCCGCCATCACCCTCGACATCCTCCTGCCAGACCTCGACGGGTGGGAGGTCCTGACGAGGTTGAAGCGCGATGAGGCGACGATGGACATTCCGGTCATCGTGGTCAGCGTCGTCGACAACCCCGAGCTGGGGGTCGCCCTGGGGGCGCTGGACTATTTCGTCAAACCGGTCCAGGCCGCAGAGCTCATGAGCCGGCTGGCGAGGTTCAACCTGAAGCAAAAGGGCGGCGAGAAGCTCACAGTCCTGGTCGTCGACGATGAGGAGGCCAACCGCGACTGGCTGCGGCGGGTCCTCGTGCCGGCCGGGTTCGACGTCGTGGTCGCCGCCGGCGGCAAGGAGGCCATCGAGCTGGCGAAGACGTTGGGGCCGGACCTCGTTTTGCTCGACCTTATGATGCCGGAGGTGACGGGCTTCGATGTGGTTGAGGCGCTGCGTGCGGATGAATCCACGCGGGCCATTCCGATCATGGTCCTGACGGCGAAGAACCTGACCGACGCCGACATCCGGCAGCTGAACGGCCATGTTTCGACGATCCTCCGGCGCGGCTCCACCGGCGCGTCAGATCTGTTGGAATTGCTCAGGCAAGTGGTCATCACGAACGGCAACCGGCGATGAGCAAGGACACCCTGATCCTTTTGGTCGAGGACAACGAAGCCAACCAGCTGCTCGCGTCCTCGGTGCTCGAACGGGAGGGCTATCGGGTCGACGTGGCCGCCTCGTCGGAGGAGGCCAGGGTGCTGCTCAACGACTGCGCCCCCGACCTCATCCTGATGGACGTGCAGCTGCCCGGACAGGACGGCCTCTCGTTCACGCGACAGCTGAGGTCCGACCCGGCCACGGCGCACATCCCCATCGTCGCCCTCACCGCCCTGGCGATGTCCGGCGACCGGGAGCGGACGCTGGCGGCAGGCTGCTCGGGCTACATCTCAAAGCCGATCGACACCAGAACATTCGCCAGCGAGGTTCGTAAGTTCCTGCCGACTCCGCCCTAGTGCTCCCGGGCGGCCGCGCATGACCCGTAAGCAGCTGATCCTGATCGTCGAAGACGACGAGGCAAGCCGGCTGCTGGCCACCGCGACCCTGGAACGTGAGGGTTTCGCCGTCATCGGAGCGGTATCAGCCGAAGAGGGGCTCAGGCTGATCGGCCGCCGCCCACCGGATCTGATCCTCATGGACATCGAGCTTCCCGGGATGGGCGGACTCGAGCTCACGAGGGAGCTCAAATCCGACCCGGCCACGGCCGCGATCCCAGTCGTGGCGCTCACCGCGCACACGATGCCGCTGCACGAACGGGCGGCCCTCGCCGCGGGCTGCGAGGCGTTCATCGCCAAACCTGTCAGTCCCGCCGTGCTGCGCGCCGAGGTCCGGAAGCGGATCCGGCGACCGGGGCGGGCCGGAAAGTGAAGACCGACGAGCGCTCCGAGCCGGCCAGCGAAGGCACGGTCGTCGAACAGCGGCTCCAGCTCCTCCAGGGCATCTCGATCTTCTTCACTCTGCCCGACGCCGACCTGCGCCGCCTGGCGCGCAAGCTGCGTCCGCGGCGAGCCGGAGCGCGCACGCTGATCCTGCGTCAGGGTGAGCTCTCCAACCGCATCTTCATCCTCCAGAGCGGTCGGTGCGAAGTCCGCGCGCAGTGGGCGCCCGGTCACAGCGTGACCGTCGCGATGCTGTCGAGCGGCGATTTCTTTGGCGTCAGCGCGTTGACCACGGACCAGGCCCTGGCCCAGGCAGCCTCGGTCACGGCCACAGAGGATTGCGAGCTGCTCGAGCTTGATCGCGCCGCGGTCGATGCCGTGCTGGCCGCCGGCTCTCCGGCGCGGTTGGAGCTCGTGCGCCTGGTCGAACAGCGGCGGCAGGGTATCTCGCAGCTGGTGGCGCGGGCGCAGGCCGTCTCGCCTGAGCACCATGGGATGGTGGTGGCGATCTACTCGGTCAAGGGCGGCTCCGGCAAGACGAGCATTGCCGTGAACCTGGCCGTGTCGCTCGGCATGAAGCACCGCGGTGAGTGCGTCCTCCTGGATCTGGGATTGCCGTACAACCATGCGGCGCTGGTCGCCAACCTCGTTCCGACAGGCTGCGTGGCGCTCAGTCAGAGAACGGGGGAGGGGGATCGCTTCGAAGAATCACTCCTCAGCGCCTGCCTCCACCATCCGTCCGGCGCGGTGGTCCTGCCCGGCACGCTCAAGGTCGAGCAGTCCGAGCTCGTCACGCCCGAGGTGGTGCAGCGGACCCTGGACGTGCTCGAGAAAACGTTCTCCTACGTCGTCGTCGACCTCGGCGTCGCGCTCACTGAGGTGACGCTCGGCGTCCTTGAACGGGCCAGCCGTGTCCTGCTGGTGGTGACGCCTGAGCTGCCCGCCCTGAAGGACACCACCGAGCTGCTCGAGGTGTTCGAGAAGGTGCTGAAGATCTCGGCCGGCAACGTGAGCCTCGTTCTCAATCACCCCCGCCCGCGGCCCGTGGTCACGCGTGCCGACGCGGAGCGGGTGATCGGGCGGCCGATGGAGCATGAGATCGTCCACGACGGCGCCCGGTTTGATCGAGCCGCGGTCACGGGCGAGGTCCTGGTCGCCGGCGCTCCCTCGAGCCCGCCCGCGAAAGCGCTGCAGCGGCTGGCAGGCCACGTCGCCCAGGAATACAAGGCGCACGCGAAAGCGGGCTGAGCCCGTTCAGGCGTACTGCGCATACTCCAGCGAGTCGATCAGGGCGAGCAGCGAAGCCTCGATGATGTTGCTCGAACACCCGACCGTGGTCCAGCGCTTGAGCCCTTTGCCTGACTCGACCAGCACTCGCGTCGTCGCCGCCGTCCCCGTGTCGCCGTCGAGGATGCGGACCTTGTAGTCATGCAGGCTCACCGCGCGCAGGCCTGGAAACCGCGGGCTGAGAGCCTTTCGGAGGGCGGCGTCCAGCGCGTTGACCGGACCGTTGCCGGACGCGGCCGTGTGGTAAACCGTGCCGTCGACCTCCACCTTGACCGTCGCCTCGGCATTCACGGACCCGCCGTTCTTGCGCACCTGCGTCGTGAAGTCGGCCACGGTCCAGGGCGCCGTGTAGCCAGGCTGCAGTCGCCGCACGAGCATCTCAAACGATGCATCC
This sequence comes from bacterium, assembly GCA_004299235.1. NCBI lineage: Bacteria > bacterium. Next base: position 269,861 of record SCQL01000028.1, on the reverse strand, counting down.
GCCGCCTCGTACGAGTAACCGCGGTGCTCCAGCTCCTTCAGATGCTGGACGAGCGACCGGGTCTGGGGGTCGTCGCGGTCGAGCTCCAACCCGAACTCGCGTGCCTTGGCGAGGACGTTGCCCCGACCGGACAGCTCGGACACCAGGACTCGCGGCTCGTTGCCCACCGCGCCCGGTGCGATGTGCTGGTAGGAGTCCTGATGGCGCAGCACCGCCGCCACGTGCTGCCCTCCCTTGTGGGCGAAAGCGCCGTGCCCGACGAAGGGCTGCTGGAGTGGCAGCGCAAGGTTGGCTATCTCCGCCACCGTCCGGGACAGGTCGCTGAACTTGCTCAGCGACTGCGGCGGCAGGGCCTCCAGCCCGAGCTTGAGGACGAGGTTGGCGACCACGGAAACCAGGTTGGCGTTGCCGCAGCGTTCACCGTAGCCGTTGATCGTGCCCTGGACCATGTCCGCTCCGGCCTTGACACCCTCCAGCGTGTTGGCGACCGCGAGCTCGCAGTCGTTGTGGCAGTGGATGCCCACCCGCACGGGCCGGTCGAGCCGGCGAAGGGCATCGACCACCGCCTCGACGCCACGCCCGATCTCGGCCGGCAGGCTGCCGCCGTTGGTATCGCAGAGGACCACCCACGCCGCGCCGGCGCGGGCGGCCGCCAGGCAGACCTCGATGGCGTACTCGGCGTCCCGGGCGAATCCGTCGAAGAAGTGCTCGGCGTCAAAGATCAGCTCACGGCCGAGGCCGGCCCCATAGGCCACCGACTCCTCGACCATCGCCAGGTTCTCGCTCGTCGTCGTCTGGAGCACGGTGCTCACCTGCCAGGCATCGCTCTTGCCGACGAGCGTCCAGACCGGGGCGCCGCTGCGGACGAGCGCGCCGAGATTGGCGTCGTCCTCGCAGCGGCCGCCGGCCCGCCGGGTGGCGCCGAAGGCGGCCAGGCGGGCGCGCTTCAGGGGACGGGCCGCCAGGCCGGCGAACAGCTCCTCATCCTTAGGGTTGGAGCCGGGGAAGCCGCCCTCGACGTAGTCGAACCCGAGCTGGTCGAGCGTGCGGGCGATCCGCAACTTGTCGCCGGCTGAGAAAGACACGGCCGGACCCTGCGCACCGTCGCGCAGGGTCGTGTCGTACACGACGATCCGCCGTCTTGCTTCCGAGCTTCTTCTGGCTGTGGCTTGGCTGGACATAAAAAAACCTCCCGACCCTTTCCTGGCCGGGAGGTCCGACGACATCAGCGGCGTGCGCTAAGTCGGGGGACCTCCCCAGCTAATCTCGATCGCGATTGAGCGCCTGTTGGGCATTACGGAAAAAGCCTAGGGCATCAGGCCGGCGGCGGGTATGGATGCCGATGCCAAAAAGCAGCGCGCGGGTTAGTGGCGTGCAGACAGAGCCTCTTCGCGAGCGGGTATCCTCCCCATATGGCCGCGCCCGAGATCCTGGGTCTTCTCGTCGAATCTCGCGACCAGCCCGGCGTTCTCTACCGCGTGGCCGAGACGATCTTCCGGCATGGGGCGAATATCACCTACGTGGCAGGCGGCGCGCATAAAGAGGCGGTGGCGGAGCTCCACCTGGAGGTCACGGGCGCTCCGGACGGCGCTCGACTCGTGGCTGACCTCGAGGCCGTCGAAGGCGTTACGAAGGTCGGCATCGTGCCGACGTTCCAGACCATTTACGGCAAGCGCGTGATCGTGATCGGCGGCGGGGCGCAGGTCGGAATGGTGGCGCAGGGCGCCGTGTCCGAGGCCGACCGCCACAACATCCGCGGGGAGCGCATCTCAGTCGACACCATCCCCTTGGTGGGGGAGGAGCAGCTGGCCGACGCCGTCCGGGCGGTGGCCCGGCTGCACCGCGCTCGCGCTCTGGTGCTCGCCGGCGCGCTGATGGGTGGCGACATCAGCAACGCGGTGCGTGAGATCAGGGAGGCGGGGATCATCGTCGTCTGCACCAACATGGCCGGCTCGGTGCCAGACGCTGCCGATCTCGTCGTCACCGACCCGGTCGAGGCGGGGGTCATGGCGGTGATGCTGATCGCCGACACGGCGAGCTTTTCGATCGAGCACGTCCGCGGTCGCCGCTTCTAGCCGGCGGGGGTGAGGACGGCGGTCCTCAGCCCGACGCGTGCGCCTTCGAGCGCGGCCGCTTGATCGCGGCGTCCGCGTCTTCAGTCGACACGGCGCGCCGCCTGAAGTTCCGCAATGCGAACCGGTCGCACGCGGTCTCGGCGGCCGAGCGCCTGCCCAGGACCTCGCGCAGGTACCAGTGCATCCACTCGTGGCAGTACAGAAACCGAAGCACGTCCCGGCGCCCACGAAACAGGACCGTCTCCGATGCCCAGGCAAACCGCAGCCCTTGGCCCCGCTTGCGCCGGGCGGCGAACACCACCGGCTCCTTGAACGGCCGGAACGGAATCGGCACCTGCAGCACGATGCGCCGCTCCTCGAATTCGCAGCGGGCGGCCAGGTGCGGTGCCCATCGATACCGCAGCGGCCTGATCTCGACCTCGTAGTCGCCGGCGCGGGGCAGGCCCTCCAGCGCTCGGCGCGCTTCACCGCTCGAGAAGGCGGCCAGGTGGCTGCGGATCACCAATGGTCCGGACAGGATAGGCCTTATGGCTTCAGGAGACCAGCGAGACTCCAAGGCGCCCGCGCGAGCGGGCGCCATTCTCACTTCCGGGCGGTCTCAGCCCTTCGCCAGCAGGCGTTTGTGGGTCAGCACCACCCGGAGGCGCTCTCGTGCGAGCGGCCCGGCCCCGACCTCGTCCAGGCCGATCAGGGCCGCGCCCAGAACGGGTGGAGCCTCGAGCAGGCGGAGGTCCGCCTTCGGGGCGATCGCTTCGATCCCGGTCCGGACACGCGTCAGCAACCGCTTGTCCCGGCTCCGAAAGACGCCTCCGCCGAGCACCACATGGACGTCGCGCGAGGCGACATGGAGGCGGCGGATCGCCGCACCCGCGGTGGCCACGACCTCATCGGCCATCTCATCGATCAGCCTTTGCGAGACCTGATCGCCCTGAGCCGCAGCGCTGAACACGACCGGCGAAAGCTCGCTCAGCCGCCCGGCATCGAGGCGGCCGACGTACACCGCCTCCATCACCGTCGTGGGGCGCGACATGCTGAAGTGCTCGGGCACCAGGCGCTCCAGCATCGTGCGCGGGCCGCGTCCGTCGCGGGCGCGGATGGCCGACCCCAACGCGGCGCGGCCCAGCCAGCCGCCGCCGTGAGCCCTGTCGCCGGAAAGTTCGCCGAAGGCGGGGAACCGCACGGACCTGCCGCCAGGGCCGATGCCGGCGCAGTTCATGCCCGTCCCGAAGACGACGGCGACACCCCATCCGCGGTCGGTGCCTGCCCGGAGCACGGCGAGGGTGTCGTTGCGAACGAGTGTCTTCCGCGTCCAACCCCGGCCCTCTAGCTCCGCCGCGATCCGGCGGTAGTCGGCCGGGATGTCGGCGCCGGCCAGGCAGTAAACGCCGATGCCGGCGATGGGCTTTCGGGAGGCGTCGAGGCCGCCGTTCCGGCTCGCCACGGCCACGGCCTTCTCGAGCGCCTCGAGTGAACCGTTGCTGCCGAGGCCGAAGTTGGTCGAACCCGCGCGGCGCGCCGCGCCGACGATGTTGCCCCCGGCGTCGATCAGCGCCACGTCGGTCTTCGAGGCCCCTCCGTCGACGGCGAGGATCAGGCTGCTATCAGGCAACTTCCTTAACAATTCCGACCTATTTTCGCGTACCATGCGCGGTCGTGGGCGTAAAGATCGCCGTCGTCGGTGGCGGCAGCACGTACACGCCGGAGCTCATCGAAGGCTTCCACTCTCATCGTGAGCGTCTGCCCGTCGACGAGCTCGTCCTCTTCGACATAGACGCGGAACGTCTGTCCGTCGTCGGCGGGCTCGCCCAGCGCATCCTCGACAAGCATGAATGGCCGGGCCGCCTCGTCCTGACCCCTGACCGCGTTCGCGCGCTCGATGGAGCCAGCTTCGTCATCGTTCAGCTCCGGGTCGGAGGCCAGGCGGCGCGATTGCTCGACGAAACGCTCCCCCTGGAATTCGGCTGCGTCGGACAGGAGACCACGGGGCCGGGGGGCTTCGCGAAAGCGCTCCGCACGGTCCCGGTCGTCCTCGAGATCGCGGAGGAGACCGCTCGGCGCGGTGCCAAGGACGCGTGGCTCGTCGATTTCACCAACCCGGTGGGCATCGTCATGCAGGCGCTACTCGACCAGGGACACCGCGCGATCGGCCTGTGCAACTCCGCCATGGGCTTCCAGCGCCAGATCGCCCGTTTCCTGGACGTGACGCCGGAACGCGTGCTGCTCGAGCATGTCGGCCTCAATCATCTGACCTGGGAGCGGGCGGCCCTGGTCGACGGCGTCGACCGCCTGCCCGAGCTGATCGACCGGTCGGCCGACGCCATCGCCCGCGAGATCGGGATCCCCGCCGGCATGGTCCAGCTGCTGCGGGCGATCCCCTCTTACTACCTGAAGTACTACTACTCGACCGATGAGGTCCTGAAAGAGCAGCTCTCGGGCTCGAAGCGGTCGAGGGCGGAGGAGGTCATGGCGATCGAGCGGCGGCTGCTGGAGCTGTACCGCGATCCCGCGCTCACGGCAAAGCCCAAGCTTCTGGAGCAGCGTGGGGGGGCGTACTACAGCGAGGCGGCGGCGCAGCTCATCGCCTCCCTCCAGGCCGGAACGGGAGACCAACAGGTGGTCGACATCCGCAACGAGGGAGCCCTCCCGGACCTGCCCGCCGATGCCGTCGTCGAGATCCCGGCGCGCATCGAGGCCGACGGCGCGCACCCGCGCCGGCTCGATCCCCTTCCGCCGGAGATGCTCGGGCTGGTCCAGCAGGTGAAGGCGTACGAAAGGTTGACTGTTCAAGCCGCCATCAACGGCGATCGCCAGGCCGCCCTCAAGGCGCTGCTCGCGAACCCGCTCGTCGGCCGCTACAGCGTGGCGACCGCCCTGCTGGATGCTCTGCTCGAGGCGAACCGGGGACATCTGGCCCGTTTCTTCCCCAGAAGTTAGTGGTCGCCGGCCAACAAGACTCTTGACGGCCGCGCCCGGTTGGTCTACGGTTCCGTAAGGAATTCTTCCTAACTATGGATCTGCTGTCAAGGGTCCGCAACAACGAGACGCTTCAGGAGGGTCGCCTGCTTCGAGACCGGAGCATCACGGTCGGCACGCCGAGCCTGTTGCGGGCGATCAATGAGCGCACCGTCCTCGACGTGATCCACCGGCAGGGCCCGCTCTCACGGGCCCAGGTGGCACGCGTGTGCGGCCTTTCCAAGCCCACCGTGTCGCTGGCCTTGACGGGCCTGCTGGATGCCGGGCTCGTGCGGGAGGTCGGCCGCTCGCGAGGCGAGCGCGGCCCGAGCGCCCTGCTGTACGAGCTGAACCCCGCCGCGGGCTGGGTGGTCGGCCTCGACGTCGGGCGCGTCTGGGTGCGAGCGGCGATCGCAGACATCGCCGGCAACATCGTGGCCCGCCGCGATGAGCGAGCGAAGGTCGGCAGCGCCAAGGCCCTCATCGGACAGGTTGGCGGGATCGCGCGGCGACTGGCGGGCGAGGCCGGCGTGCAATGGTCGCAGGTGACTCACGCGGTGCTCGGCAGCCCGGGGGTCTTCGATCCCACGCACGGCCACGTCGCGATGGCCCCAAACCTCCCCGGTTGGGGCCGTCACGGCCTGGTCGAGGCCGTGCGCGAAGAGCTCGGCACCAACGTCAACTTCGAGAACGACGTCAACCTCGCGGCCCTGGCCGAGCGAGCTCACGGCCACGGTCGCAACGTCGACAACTTCGTGCTCCTGTCCGTCGGCACCGGTATCGGCATGGCGCTGGTGATCGACGGCCAGCTCTATCGCGGTGCGCACGGCGCGGCCGGGGAGGTCGCGTACATGCCGTTGGGGATGGGCGACCCTCGCGACCCCGCCAACCGGCGCCGAGGCGCCTTCGAGGAGGCGGCGGCGGCGGCGGGGGTGGTGCGCATCGCCCGCCAGTACGGCATGCGAATGCCGCTCAGTCCCGAACGCATCTTCACCGCTGCCCGCCGTGGGCACGCGGTCGCGTCACGGGTGGTGGAGGCCGAGGCGTCGCGGCTGGCGCTGGCCATCGCGACCGTGGCGCCCGTGCTCGACCCGGAGCTGGTGATCCTGGGAGGCGGGATCGGCCGCAATGGAGACCTGCTGCTCGAGCCGATCGAGCGCGAGCTCCGCCAGCTGCTCCCGTTCCGGCCGCGGGTGGCGGTGTCTGCTCTGGGCGAGGACGCCGTCCTCCGCGGGGCGGTGGCGATCGCCCTGGAGGTGGCCCGGGAGAGGGTTTTTTCACGTGCCCCAGGGCGGCAGGTGCAGGAGGTCGCGGGATGAGCCGACCGGCTCCGCAGCTTCGACTCGGACCAGGTCGCGTCACGGGCAACACGAGCCTGAGGAGGTATCGGGGATGACAAAGCATCGGTATCTGGTCTTTGGGTTGCTGGCGTGCCTGATCGTCGCCGCGTGCGGCGGCTCCGGGAGCTCAGGCGGCGTCAAGCCGGCGACCGGCGGCGTGCTCACGATCGACAACGAAAGCGGTGGGCTCTGGGCCTGCGGCTTCAACCCGTTCAACGCTTCGGTTAACGGACTCAGCTTCGGCATCGTCTACGAGCCGCTCGTCTACGACAACCTGCTCAGCGACAAGAAGACACCCATGCTCGCCAGCGCCTACCAGTGGAGCTCGGACAGCAAGTCGCTGACGTTCACGATCCGGTCTGGCGTCCAGTGGAGTGACGGCCAGCCGTTCTCCGCGGCCGACGTCGTCTACACCTTCAACCTCATCAAGCAGAACTCCGCCCTCGACCTGCAGTCGGTGTGGTCGGTGCTCTCGAGCGTGACGCAGGAGGGGTCCGACAAGGTCCTCATGACCTTCGCCCAGTCCGCGGTGCCGTACCTCTACCAGATCGCCGACCAGGTCCCCATCGTGCCGCAGCACATCTGGTCGACCATCAAGGACCCCGTCGGAGAGAACGATCCCAGCCCGATCGGCACCGGCCCGTTCACGGTCGGCCAGTGCACGCCGCAGAACATCAGCTACAGCCGCAACCCCACCTACTGGCAGAAAGGGCTGCCGTACCTCCAGACGGTCAACTACCCCGCGTTCACCGACAACGATCCCGCGAACCAGTTCCTGGCCGCCGGCCAGGCGCAGTGGGGCGGCCAGTTCATCCCCAACATCGACACCTACTACGTCGCCAAGGACAAGGCGCACAACCACTACTGGTTCCCGCCCATCGACAACATCGATCTGTGGCTGAACCAGACGGCGCCGCCGCTGAACAACAAGGCGGTCCGGCAGGCGCTGGCCTTCAGCATCGACCGGGGCAGCGTTTCGCAGAAGGGCGAGTACGGGTACGAGCCGGCCGGCAACCAGACCGGGGTTCTGACCCCGACCTTCACCAGCTGGCTCGACAGCGGCCAGCTCTCGAAATACAGCTACAAGTTCGATCCCACCAAGGCGGCGTCCCTCCTCCAGGGGGCGGGCTACGCCAAGAACAGCTCCGGGATCTTCGCCGACAGCTCGGGGAAGGCGCTGTCCTTCACGGTCATCAGCATCGCCGGCTACACCGACTGGGATGCGTCGCTGGAGGTGGTCAAGTCCAACTTCAAGCAGGTGGGGATTGACCTCAAGGTCGTGGATCAGTCCAGCAACGATTACTTCAACAACCTGTTCAACGGCAATTTCCAGCTCGCTTACGGTTCGCTGGCGACCCCGCCGGGGCCGTCGCCCTACTACGAGCTCCGCAACACATTGCACAGCGCGACCACGGCGGACATCGGCCAGACCGCGGCGGGTGACTACGGGCGGTACAAGAATCCCGCCCTCGACTCGCTCCTCGACCAGTTCGGGGCGACCACCGATCCGGCGCAGCAGCACAAGCTGATGAACCAGGTCGAAGGGATCATGCTCGAAGACGTGCCGGTCATCCCGGTCACCGAGGGCGTGGCCTGGTACGAATGGACGACCAAGGGTTTCGCGGGGTGGCCCACCCCGTCGGACCAGTACGCGGCTCCGGCGCCGTGGAACCTACCTGACTGGGAGGTCGTCCTCCTCCATCTCTACAAGACGAGCTAGGCAGAGCCATGGCAAGGGCGGCGAGACGTTCGGCGCGCGCCGGAGGTCCGCCGTCCTTGCCCAGCCGGTAGGCTGGGTCCGAGCATGAGCTACCTCGTGCGGCGGCTCGAGTTTTTCGTCATCACGCTGTGGGCCGCGCTCACGATCAACTTCCTCCTCCCGCGATTCATGCCCGGCAACCCAGCCGAGGCGATGCTGGTCCGATTCCACGGCCGTGCGAACCCTCAGGCGGTCAAGACCATGGAGATCGCATTCGGCATCCACACCGATCAGAACGCTTTGCAGCAGTACCTGCAGTACCTCGGCAACACGCTCCAGGGCAACTTCGGCACCTCGCTCACGTTCTTCCCGTCGTCGGTGGGCAAGGTGATCATGCTGGGCCTGCCCTGGACCGTCGGCCTGGTCGGCACGGCGACGGTCATCGCTTTCGTCCTCGGGACCCTCGTCGGCATGCTCAGCGCCTGGCGGCGGGGCGGTTTTCTCGACGCCATCCTCCCGCCGGTTTTCATCGTCATCTCCGCCTTTCCCTATTTCTGGATCGGCATGCTCTGCCTGCTGCTCTTCTCCATCACGTGGCCGTGGTTCCCCCTGGGCTTCGGCTACCAGGTGGACTCGTCGATCAACCTGTCGTGGGCATTCGCCGGCGACGTCATCTGGCACGCCTTCCTGCCCGCGCTGACGATCGTGGTCACCTCCATCGGGGGTTGGATCCTGACCATGCGCAACACGATGATCACGACGCTCGCCGAGGACTACGTGAAGATGGCGCGGGCGAAGGGGCTGTCGCCGATTCGCATCATGCTGATGTACGCCGGGCGGAACGCCATCCTGCCCAACCTGACAGGCTTCGCCATGTCGCTGGGCTTCGTCATCAGCGGCGCCATCCTGGTCGAGATCGTCTTCAACTATCCCGGCCTGGGCTTCATGCTCCTCCAGGCGGTCAACAACGAGGACTTCGCGCTGATGCAGGCCCTGTTCCTGCTCATCACCGTGGCCGTGCTCGTGGCCGTGCTCGCCGCTGACATGCTGACCGCCTGGCTCGACCCGCGGACCCGCGAGGCGGCGTAGCCGATGAGCGTCCGCATGATCGCCGGCCAGACCCCGGCCCGATCGCCGATCGGCCCGAGCCGCTCCCGGGTTCTGGCCGGCCTGGCCCGCGCGCTGCTGTCGAACCGCAAGGCGATGACCGGCGCGATCCTGCTCGCGGGCTTCGCGCTGGTGGCGATCTTCGCCGGCTCCATCGCCCCATATGACCCGCACTCCCTTGCTTTCGGGCAGATACTCGGTCCCTCGCGCGAGCACCTGCTCGGCACCACGGGTAACGGTGAGGACATCTTCTCGCAGCTCGTCTGGGGAACCAGGCAGTCGCTCTTCCTTGCCGTCGCCGCGGGCGTCATGGCGACTTTGATCTCAGTCCTCGTCGGTGTGTCGGCCGCTTACCTGGGCGGGCTGTGGGACCACGCGCTGAACCTGTTCACCGACGTCTTCCTGGTCATCCCGACGCTGCCCTTGATGATCGTGGTCGCCGCCTATGCGAAAAGCGGCGGGGTGGCGGTGCTGATCGCGGTGATCGTCGTCACCGGCTGGTCGTACGGCGCGCGGCAGCTGAGGTCGCAGGCGTTGTCTCTACGCAATCGCGAATTCCTGGAGGCGGCGCGGGTCCGAGGTGAGCGCAGTCTCTACATCATCGTCTTCGAAGTCCTGCCGACGATGACTTCGCTGATCGTCGCGATCTTCCTGGGCGCCGCCCTCTACGCGGTGCTGGCGGCCGCCGGGCTCCAGTTCATCGGCCTCGGCGACACCTACGACCTCAGCTGGGGCACCATGCTGCACTGGGCGGAGAACAACGGCGCGCTCCTGGCGGGCTCTCCGCTGTGGGTGCTGGCGCCGGGCGTCTGCATCGCCTGCCTCGGGGCGGCGTTCGCGCTCCTCAACTACGCGTTTGACGAGATCAGCAACCCAGCGCTGCGGCCGGTCAGGAGGAGGCGATGATCGCGACGGCAGCCGGGCGAGCGCGAGGCGCCCCGTCCACCACCGTGCTCGAGGTCCGGGACCTGAGCGTCGACTACCTCAGTGACAAGGGCCCGGTTCGCGCCGTGGACAGCGTGTCCCTCGACCTCGATCGGGGCGAGTTCCTGGGCATCGTCGGTGAGTCGGGATGCGGCAAATCAACCCTGCTGTTCGCCATCGCGCGCCTGTTGAGCCCGCCGGCGATGATCACCGCGGGAACCGTCCGGTTTGCCGGCCGGGACATGGTCTCGCTCAGTGAATCCGAGCTGCGACACCTCCGCTGGCGCGACTACTCCGTCGTGATGCAGAGCGCGATGAACGCCCTCAACCCCGTGATGACGATCGGGGCGCAGCTGCGGGACGCCATCGAAGCGCACGAACGGTTGCCCGCGAAGACGATCAGCGAGCGATCTGAGCAGGTGATGCGGCTCGTGGGGATCGATCCCATGCACCTGGGCAGCTATCCGCACCAGCTCAGCGGCGGCATGCGCCAGAGAGCCATGATCGCGATGGCCCTGGTCTTCACGCCCGAGCTCGTGATCATGGACGAGCCGACCTCGGCGCTCGACGTCGTCGCGCAGCGATCGCTGATGCTGCAGATCAAAGACCTGCAGCGACGGATCGGGTTTGCGGCGGTGTTCGTCACCCACGACATGTCGCTGGTGAGCCATTTCTCCGATCGGCTCGCCGTCATGTACGCCGGCCAGGTCGTCGAGATCGGGGACACTCGGGCCGTTTTCGCCGACCCGAAGCATCCGTACACGCAAGGCCTGATGCAATCCTTTCCCTCGATCAGCGGGCCGAAGCAGCGGCTGGTGGGCATCGCCGGCAGCCCGCCGGAGCTCTCACATCCGCCTTCAGGTTGCCGCTTCCACACGCGATGCCCATCGGTGATGCCCCGATGCCTCTCCGACGAGCCGCCCTTCTACGTCCGTGAGCACGACCTTGTCCGCTGCCACCTGTACGCCGATGACCCCTGACACACCGCTCCTGGAGACGGCCGGCCTCACCAAGCACTTCCGGCTGGGTGGGATGTTCTCGCGCCGGTTCCTCCATGGTGTCGATGACATCAACCTGACCGTCGGCGCCAACGAGATCGTCGCCCTCGTGGGCGAGAGCGGCAGCGGCAAGAGCACGGTCGCCCGGCTCCTGGCTCGCGTCTACAGGCCGACGCGAGGCGACGTCTACTTCCACGGCCGCCGCCTGAGCGAGCTGCGCTCGCGCTCGGAGGTCCTCGCCTACCGCGGGCGCGTCCCGATGGTGTTTCAGGACCCGTACGGGTCACTGAGTCCCGTGTACCGCGTGTCGCACGGGCTGATGCGTGCTCTGCTGCTGCACCGTCCTGACCTGGGGAAGGCCGCTCGAGAGGAGGTGGCCGCGCGCCTGTTCGAATCGGTCGGTCTCGCGCCCGGCTCGGAGTTCCTGAGCAAGTACCCCTACGAGCTGAGCGGCGGGCAGCGCCAGCGGGTCGGCTTCGCGCAGGCGTTGGCCTGCCGTCCCGAGCTGATCCTCGCCGACGAGCCCGTCTCGATGCTCGACGTTTCCGTGCGCATCGGGGTGCTCAACCTGATGTCCTCGCTCCGGCGGACGGAGGGCATCTCGTTCCTCTACATCACCCACGACATCGCCAGCGCGAGGTACGTGGCCGATCGCCTCATCGTCATGTACGCGGGCCAGATCGCCGAGAGCGGCCCGGTCGAGGACGTGCTCGCCCACCCCAAGCATCCCTACACGCAGCTGCTGCTCTCGGCGGTCCCCGATCCGCGCGCCCCCATATCATTGCCGGCGTCGTCGGACGTCGCGGAGCCACCGCGCGTGGTGGACCCAGGTGAAGGATGCCGTTTCCGATCGCGTTGCCCCTACGCCATCGAAGAGTGCCGTCTCGTCACGCCACAACTGCGGCTGCTGCGCCCGGAGCACACCGCCGCCTGTCACGTTGCCGCCGCCGACCTTCACGGGATGGTGGCGGCAGGTGAGCGACCGGTCCGCATCAAAGCAGCCGGCGAGTAGCCGTCCCGGTCGATGAGGCGCTTTCTCTTGTGGTGCGCCCAGAACCCATGGCTGTCGTCGCACGTCCCTCGCTGGGGATTCGCGCGCCGAGCGGTCAGGCGCTTCATGCCCGGTGAGGGTTTCGACAGCGCGTTGCGGGCGGCGATCGAGTTCAAGGCCCTGGGGATCGGCTCGCTCTTCACCCGTCTGGGTGAGAACGTGCGCGGCCTGGAGGAGGCGGCGGCGGTGGTCGAGCACTACGAGACCGTCCTCGCCGCCTCCGCCGGCGTCGCGGCCGAGATCTCCGTCAAGCCGACCCAGCTGGGCCTGGACATCGACGCCGCCGCGGCCCTCGCCAACCTGCAGCGGTTGGCGAGAGCGGCCGAGAGGGCGAAGAGCTTCCTGTGGATCGACATGGAGGGGAGCGCCTACACCGGCCCGACCGTCGATCTCTACGCCCGCCTGCGCCGCGACCATCCCCGAACCGGCATCTGCCTGCAGGCCTACCTGTACCGCACCGCGGCGGACGTGGCGAGGCTGCTACCGCTGAAGCCGGCGATCAGGCTCGTCAAGGGGGCATATGCCGAGCCGCCCGACCGGGCGTTTGCGGCCAAGCGCGACGTCGACGCCAACTACCTGGCCCTCTGCTCGCTCATGCTGCCGGAGGTCAAGCACGACCGGTTGCGACTCGTGCTCGGCACGCACGACGTGGAGCTGGTCGGCCGAGTGACGCGGTTCGGCGACGCCCTCGGCCTCGAGCGCGCCCAGATCGAGGTCAACATGCTCTATGGCATCCGCACCAGCGAGCTCTTGCGGCTGGGTTCTGAGGGCTACACGGTCAAAGACCTCATCGCGTACGGCGAGACCTGGTATGCGTGGTACCTGCGCAGGCTCGCGGAGCGACCCGCGAACGTGCTGTTCGTGGCGAGGCAGCTTTTCGGATGAGCCCGCGGCGGGGGCAGCGCGGCAGGCGCCGGCGACCCCTCTCACCAACATCGAGCCCGGCCGCTTCCGGCCTCCGTGCACCGTTCATCTCGTCTCCTCCGCGATTGGATTCGCCCGTCTCGAGCGTGGCCACGACGCTGCCGCCCAAGCCTCAGCGGGGCGCGTGAGGAGGCTGTGAACCTGCCGGGATCGGGGGGCAGAATGATCCGGTGCGCCGGGCCTTCCGTATGAGCTGAAGACCGCAACCGCGGCGGGAAGAAGGAGGGAGAGATGAGCTTCAGCCTCCAGTTCTACAAGGAGGAGTCCAGGAAGCTGGACACCCGGTATGCAGCCCTGACCCGCAAGTCCGGCCACCCGGTGTTGAAGGACCTGCTGGCCGGATCATCAAAGACGAACGCCGTCATTACGCTTTTTACTACAACTCGGCCAAGGAGTGGCTCACCGGCAACGAGAAAGCCCAACGGGTCGATCGCTGGGTGCTCGAGCGCGCGTGGGTCCCCGTCGGCAAGGGTGTGAAGACGCAGGAGGAGGTCGACGCGCTGGCGATGTACCTCTTCGACGACGAGCAGGGCGAGGAGGAGCTTTTAGACCCGCAGGGTGCTTCCCATGTCCTCCAGGGCGGGTGATCGCATGGCGGCGCCCCCTCGACGCACCGGGTAGATGGGAACCGGGCCCGCCGATGGAGTGGCTGACCACGAGCTCATCACCGCACTGGCGGCGGGGAGCCAGGACGCGCTGGCGGCCCTGTACGACCGGTATTCGCGCCTCGCCTATGGGATCGCGATGCGGATCCTTGGCGACCCGGGCCGGGCCGAGGATGCGGTGCAAGAGGCGTTCTTGAACGTCTGGAACGGTGCCGGGAGCTTCGACCCTCAACGTGGCTCCCTGCGCGCATGGCTGCTCACCGCGGTGCGAAACCGCTCGATCGACTACCTGCGCGGGCGCGGCGCGCACGAGCGCCGGGAGCTGGAGCTGCAGCCGGCCATGGCCGCCGCGGGTGCGCGCTCGGACCCATGGCGTGAGGTTTCCCTGGCGCTCGAGCGCAGCGCCGTTCGTGAGGCGCTCGCCAACCTTCCGTCCGAGCAGCGGCAGGCGGTCGAGCTGGCGTACTTCGGCGGTTACTCCCAGCGCGAGATCGCGGAGATGACGCGGGTGCCGCTCGGCACGGTCAAGGGCCGCATGCGACTGGGGCTCGAGAAGCTGAGCTCGTACCTGAAGGGTAGGGGCCTGGTCGATGTCTGAACACGAAGCGCTCGAAAGCTCGGTCGCGGCGTGGGTGCTCGGCGCCCTCGAACAGCCGGACGCCGAGGACGTGCGGATTCACCTCGAGGGGTGCTCGAGCTGCCGCGAGACCGCCGGCCGCCTGCGGCGGACGGTGGGCGCTCTGCCGCTGGTCGTCGAGGAGGTCGCTCCGCCGGACCGCCTGCGCGAGCGGGTGCTGGCCGCCGCGGCGGCTTCGCGTGGGGCGACCACCGCACCGAGCCGAACGTGGAGCAAGGTCCGGCCGGTGTCGCGGCCGTCGCGGCCGTTGGAGATGCGCATCCGCGATCGGGTGCCGGCGTATGCGGCCGCGGCCGCGGTTCTGATCGCGCTCCTGGCCGGCCTGGTCGGGGGCGAGCTGGCCGGCCGCGGCTCGCCCCCGCCGGCCGCCAACCAGGTGGCGCGCTTCACCCTGGTCGGACACCAGGGGCTGGCGGGCGCCAGGGCCACGGTCATCGACCTGAAGAGCGACGGGATCGCGCTGGTCGATTTCAGCGGCCTGCCCGCGCTGCCCGCCGGCCGCGTCTATGAGGTGTGGCTGATCGCGGCGGGCGGACGAGCGGAGGCCGCGGCCGTGTTCGTGCCTGACGCCAATGGCGCGAAGGTGGTCGTGGTCAATCGCGCGCTCGCGGGCTACACGGAGATGGCGATCACCAGCGAGGCGGGTCCGGACGGCTCGACGGCGCCGACGCAGCAACCTCAGCTGTACGGAAACCTGGCCTGAAATCGACAGGCCTGGCTGCAGGACCCGCCTCGATGACGGCTGGGGCTCAGGCGGCGGCGATGCGGTGGCGGTTCCGGCTCTGGACCATGAACTTGCCGGCGGACGTCGTCACGGTGAACTCGACGGAGTATTCGCCGTAATCGGACGCCCGCGTGGCCCGCGCCTGGTTGGTGCACGCGCTCGGCACCGTCACTTTCAGTTGGCCGTCCGTGCCGGCGCCGACCGTGCTCGGCGTGAACGCGACACGGCCGGCGTCGTACCTGTCTCCGACGTGCTCTAGCCATGCGCCCTTGACCGCGGCCAGGATCATGACCGCGCCCACCGACTCGATCGTCACCAGGTTGGACGTTCCGTTGTGGGCATCGATCGTGGCGTGAAGGTCGTAGGCGGCGTTGTTCGCCCCGGGCGGGCAGGCGTAGGTGGAGTCAACCGAGACATTGCTCAGGCTGAAAGTCGCCGGCGTCCCGAAGGCGCAGCTCGCGCCCAGCGCCACCACCGCCGGGACGAGCGCGATCGGGGCCTGCAGCCAGACTCGGATCGAGCGCAATCTACTTACGGCGGGCGCGCTCGGTCGCCGTGGCGACCGCCATCAATCCGCTGAGCACGGCTCCCTCGAAGAGCCCGTAGAGGATCGAGCGGAGAATCGGTTGGTTGAAGGGTCCGACGTTGATGAGGAATGTGAGCACGGCAAAGACCGGGAACGAGATTGAGAGCTGCAGCCACGTCTCCAGGCTTTCCCACCAGGTCACCAACCGAGGTGGGCGCCGTTCGGACGTCGGGTCGCCGCCAGGTGGCATCTCCCGGGATCATATCCGGCGCCGCGCGGCATGCATCGTGGCGCTCGGAGCCATCCTCCTAGGCATCGCCGCCTGCGACCCGGTGTTGGGAACCGGTCCGGGCACCCCGCCCGACCCGGCCAAGTACTTTCAGTCCGACCCGGCGGCGCGCACGGCCATCGTCACGCTGATCGCGGGCCACCCGGCCACCGACTCGCAGTTCAACTACAACGGCTACAGCTATGGCGGCCTGGTGATCACCATCCCGGCCGGCTGGCAGCTCACCGTCCAGTGCGAGAATCGCGGCACCGTTCCCAACTCCTGCGCGGTCGTCGCCGGCGAGCACGACCTCAAACCGCTCCAGCCGTCCTGGTCGACGCCCGATCCCACGCGGGGCCTTGATCCCGGACAGTCGGCGAGCTTCGTGTTCGAGCCCTCCAGGGGCAGCTACCGCATCGCGTCGCTGGTCGGCGGCAGTGAAGCGAGCGGGATGTGGGCGGACCTCGAGGTCACATCCGGCGGGCGGCCGTCCATCGCAGCCCCCGGCAGCTGAACCCTCGCCGCCTCAGCCGGCGGTCCCGATGAATAGAATGCGGCCGGTGTCCACCATGAGCGCCGCTATCGAGCAACCCCCGTGCGGCGCCTTTACGCGAAGGGTGGCGGTTGTCGTCGGCGGCGGCGGAATCGGCCGAGCCGTCGCCCACGGGTTGACCCAGTCCGGCGCGGCCTCGCCAAGACGTTGACAGCGCCGACCGACCTGCTGTCGAGCATCGGGATCTGCGTCGGCGCTGCCGCGCTGCTGGCCCTCGTCGGCTGGCGGCTGCGCCAGCCGCTGATCCTCGCCTATCTCCTGACGGGAGTGGTCATCGGCCCGGTCGGCCTGAACTTCGTCACCAACCAGGCCAGCATCGCCACCGTGGCCGAGATCGGACTGATCTTGCTGCTCTTCATCATCGGCCTGGAGATCGACCTCAAGAAGCTCGCCTCCGCCGGTCCGGCCGTCCTGCTGACGGGCGCCCTGCAGGTCCCGATCTGCATCGCGCTGGGGCTGGGTTTCTTCGCCGTTCTCGGCGAGCGCGTCACGCAGGGGAACTATGCCCTGCTGTACCTGGCGGCGTGCATGAGCCTGTCCAGCACGCTGGTCGTGGTCAAGCTGCTGTACGACAAGTTCGAGCTGGACACGCTGCCCGGCCGGATCACCCTGGGGGTCCTCGTCATCCAGGACCTGTGGGCGGTCGCCATGATCGCCGTGCAGCCGAACATCGAGAACCCCAACCTGCTGCCGCTGGCGTTCTCGTTGTGGAAAGGCGCCCTGCTCGTCGTCGGGGGATTGGCCCTCTCGAAATACGTGCTGCCGCACCTCTTCCGCGCGGTCGCGAAAGCGCCGGAGCTGGTGCTCGTCAGCGCCCTGGCGTGGTGCTTCTTCCTCGCCGGCGTCGCGAGCTTCATCGGCCTGTCGCGTGAGATGGGCGCTCTGATCGCCGGCATCAGCCTCTCGACGTTCCCCTACAACCTCGATGTCATGGCCAAGGCCGTCAGCATCAGGGACTTCTTCGTCACGCTGTTCTTCGTCGCGCTGGGCATGCAGATCACGGTGCCGAGCCTGGAGGTCGTGGCCATCGCCCTGGCCGCCTCCGGCTTCGTGATCGTCAGCCGCCTTGCGGTCGTCCCCATCCTCTACGCCCTGCGCCTCGGTCACAGGACGAGCCTGCTCCCGGCGATCAACCTCGCCCAGGTCAGTGAGTTCTCGATCGTGATCGCATCGCTGGGCCTCGCCCGGCACCAGATCGGCCCCGATGTGGTGACCATCGTGATCATCACGTTCGCCATCACCTCCGTCGCCTCGACCTACATGATCAATGCGAGCCACACCGTGCAGAGGACGGTGAGCCGCTTGTTGAAGCTGCTGCGCGTCAAGGACCTCGACGCGGCCGCCACCGCCCCCGAAAAGAGCGAGGCACGGCACGAGACGGTCGTATTCCTCGGCTTCTTCCGCGATGCAAGCTCGATCCTGCACGAGTTCGAGCACGACGGCGAGCCGGGCGCGGCCGCTGAATTCCTCAGCAAGGTCCTGGTCGTCGACTTCAATCCGAAGGTGATGCGTGAGCTTCGCCAGCGTGGAATCAGCTGCATCTATGGCGATGTGGCCCACGCCGACACCCTGCGCCACGCCGGCATCGAAGAGGCGCGGCTGGTCGTCTCGAGCATCACCGACGACATCCTCCGCGGCACCAGCAACTTGAGGTTGCTGCGCAACATTCGCGCCAACTGTCCGAAGGCGCGGGTCATGCTCACGACCGAGCACATACCGCAGGCCCTGCAGTTCTACGAGGCTGGTGCGGATTTCGTTTACGTCCCGCGGCTGCATTCCGCGCTCCAGATCGCGCGCCTCCTGAGGCTCGGCCTGGACGAAGGCTTCGACCGCGACCGTGCCGAGGAGATCGAGCGCCTGTCGGCCAGGCGCGAGGTCCTCGCCTGACGGCGGTACGCAGACACGCCGGCCCTTCGCCTTCGCCTCCGCTCCCGAACAGTCGAAGCCTCGCCGGGCGCGCCACTACCCTTAGCAGGGAGATGGGGGGCGCGCGGTGAGGGACTTTCTGCGTCACGGCAGGCTGCTGACATTGATGCTCGGCCACCTGACGGTGGACACCTACGTGGGCGTCATCCCCGTGCTCTACCCGGTGCTGATCGGGAGGTTCAATCTGAGCCTCGCGACCGTCGGGCTGGTCAGCCTCGCCTACAGCGGGATGGCCGCGATCTCCCAGCCGCTTTTCGGCGTGCTTGCCGATCGCTTCGGGACTCGCCTGACCGGGCTCGCGCTGATCTGGACCGCGCTCACATTCGCGACCGTCGGATTCGTCACGAGCTTCCCTCTTCTGGTCGCTCTGGCGATGGCCTCGGGTCTGGGGTCCGGCGCCTTTCACCCGCTCGGCGCGCTCGACGTCCGCGACCTCCTGCCGGCTTGGCGGCGCAGCTTCGGCATGTCCGTGTACGTCACGGCCGGGACGGTTGGTGTGGCCGTCGGCCCGCTGATCGGCATCCTCGCCTTTGGCGCCCTCGGCATGCGCGGCACGGGCCTGCTGGTCATCCCCGGCATCGCCACCGGCGGCTATCTCCTGTGGCGCATGCGCGGTCATGTGCATGCCGCCGCCAACACGGTGAAATTGGAGGCGGCCTCGGCGCGGGCGGTGCCCGTCTTCGCCCTGGCCATGGTGATCGGCGTGATGATGTCGCGCAGCTGGACCGTCTTCGTCTTCCAGGCCTTCACCCCCACCTGGTACAAGCAGCTCGGATACGGCCCGGAGTTCTACGGTCCACTCGCGACGACGCTGGTGCTGGCGAGCGCGATCGGCACCGTCGGCTGCGGCACTCTCGCCGATCGCTACGGCCGTCGCACCGTGATCCTGGTCACCCTGGTGCTGAGCGTGCCCGCGATCCTCCTCTACACCGCGTATCCGGGACCGTGGGCGTTCGCGAGTGCGATCCTCATCGGGGTGCTGGCCGCATCCACCGCGCCGCTGATGCTCCTGATGGCGCAGCAGCTCATGGTGGCGCGCGCCGGACTCGCCTCAGGACTGGTGATGGGTCTGGGTTTCGTGACCGGGGCGATCGGCGTACCGATCAACGGCGCGATCGCCGACGCGATCGGGCTGCAGAGGTCGCTGATGACGCACGTCATCCTGGTCATTGCCACCATCGCGATCGCCTGGTTCCTGCCGACCGAAGCGGAGATGGAGCGCCACGCGGTGCAACAGGAGGGGCAGGTCGGCCTGGCCGCCAGGCCCGCGAGCCGGTGATCCGCACGTGAGCGTTCCCTGGCGGCAACCATGCTGAACCGCAGCCTCTATGAGCTCGCGGGCGGCGAGCCGGCCTTCTGGCTGCTCGTGGAGCGGTTCTACGCCCGCGTCGCGAGCGATCCGCTGCTGCGGCCGATGTACCCCGAGGAGGACCTCGCGGGGGCGACCGAGCGTCTGGCTCTTTTCCTGATTCAGTTCTGGGGAGGGCCGCGCACCTACGAGGAGCGTCGCGGCCATCCGCGTCTGCGGCTGCGGCACCAGCCCTTCATCATCGGCCGTGCGGAGCGTGATGCTTGGCTCGGTCACATGGTGGCGGCGGTCGAGTCAATGGACCTGGCGCCCGCGTTGCGCAAGGCGTTGGTCGACTACTTCGAGAAGGCTTCGACGGCGATGATCAACCAGCCGGCTCGGCGCTAGCCGGCGCCGCGGTGGGCGTCGGGACGCCGCGCGGCCCCGGCTTGACCAGGTCCTGGGGAACCGCGGGCTCCGCCTCCAGCTCGATCGCCAGGCCGTGCCCGGAAGCCTTGGCCCGGCGCAGCGCCGCACGCAGCCGGGGGATCTCGACGCGAAGCGGCTCCTCCACCCAGTCGAATGAGATCACGCGCTCGTTGACCTCCCAGAAGAGCCCGTTCCGCATCGACTCCATGCGGTCCAACGCCGCGTCGACGAAGTCGGGCGGTGCGGCCGCGATGCCCTCGATCAGGATGCGCGCGATGTCCTTTTGCTCGGCGGCCATGGCCCAGAAGGTGAGCTTGGCGACACCCTTGAACAGCCCGTTGAGGCCGATCGGGCGCGCGTTTGGGATCAGCTCCAGGAGATTCCTGACGAGCAGGAGGGCCAGGCGATGAGAGACCTCGGGGTCGCGCGCCCTGGCCTCGATGGCCAGGTCGGCGACATCCTCGGCCGCGGCTCCGAACGTGGCCGGCATCCCAGCCTCGTCGAAGTGCCGGCCGTAGCGGAGCAGATGGGCCGCGGCTTCGACGGCCAGGTCCGGGCGCGCTTCGAGCGCGCCGATGGCGAACCTGCGGTACTCGTTCATGATCGTCGAGGCGAACCGGGGCGCCGACTGGTTGATCGCCGCGCGCAGGTAGGTGTTGAAGAAGCGCATGCAGAGCTCCGCCGTTTCTGCATCGCCGGCCCGAATGGCGGCCAGGCCGGCGCTGCGGGTGGCGACGGCGATGGCGTGCACGGCCTCCTTGCGATGCACGGGTGTCAGCCCGACCATGTCGACGAAGCTGGACATCACCGTGTAGGCGAACCAGGTCCCGGCGCGGTTCACCTCGGCCAGGATCTGGTCGGACGATCCGGGCAGCTCCGCATGGCCCACCTGGAACCAGTCCGCCGGAAAGTCCTTCTTGACGGTGAGGTAGTCCTCGGCGAGGAACTTGCCGAGCACCTCGATGCTCAGCACGCAGACCGGCATGTCACCGAGCTGGATCGAGCCGAAGGCGATGTCCGTCACCTGGGCGATGGACGTCATCAGCTCGGTGCGGCGACGGCGGCTGTGCGGGCTGTTGACCGAACCTCGCAGCTTGCGACGGGCGCGCCTCATGATGCTGCTCACCAGGGTCTCGGCGCGCATCACCTCGAAGACGTAGCCGACGTAGGGCAGCAGGATGGCGAAGTTGACGAGGGCGAAGACCTCGGCGGCGGCGACGCTCCACAGGGGCACGTAGTCGACCTTGACCTCTGAGCGAACGAGGAACGTGTAGAGGATCGAGGCCAGCGCGAAGCTGAGCACCAGGGCGTTCAGCGGGTTGCGGATGAAGATGCCGATGATGCGCGGCGAATACCGCGAGGAGGTGGTCTGGATGCCGAAGACGACCGAGACGATGACGATGGAGAGGGTCACACCCTCGGCGCTGCCGACCAGTCCGAGCGTTCCGGCCGCGGCCGTGGGATCCGGGTAGAAGAAGTCCTTGATCGAGTGGTAATGGATGGCGTCCAGGAAGCCGAAAAGGACGACGAGCATGACGGCGAAGGCGACGAGCGCAAGGCCGGGCAGAGCGGCCCTGAGCCAGCCGCGGGCGCGGCTCTGGTCCGCCTGACGCGAGCGCGGCATCCCCGCTCCGTCAGCCACCGAACGAAACCCAGCACACGGCCACGGCGATCCTAAGCGATTGGCACGCCGTGGTTAGCTTGTGGCCGTGATCCGTGCCCTCGTCTTCGACTTCGACGGGCTGATTCTCGACACCGAGGAGCCCATCTACCGCTCGTGGCTCGAGGTCTACGAGGCCCACGGCGAGGAGCTGCCGTTCGAACGGTGGGTGCAGATCGTCGGCTCGACCAACGCCGTCTTCCATCCGCAGCACCACCTCGAAGAACGCCTGGGCCGTCCCCTGCCGCCGGAGATCATCGAGCGGCGCATCGGGCGCCGGACGGAGATGATCCTCGCCCAGCAGCTCCGGCCGGGGATCGCCCAGCGAGTCGATGAGGCTCGCGCCCTCGGGCTGAAGCTCGGGGTGGCTTCGAGCTCGACGGGGGGTTGGGTGAGCGGTCACCTGGCGCGGCTGGCCATCCTGGATCGGTTCGATTGCATTCGCACCAGGGACGACGTCGCCCGCGCCAAGCCCGAGCCGGATCTCTACCTCGCGGTGCTCGAATGCCTGGGCGTCGGACCAGCCGAGGCGATCGCGATCGAGGACTCGCCCCACGGCGTCACCGCCGCCAAGCGTGCCGGCCTGCTCTGCGTCGCCATCCCGAACTCGATCACGGCTCGCCTGGACCTCAGCCACGCCGACCTCGTGCTGGGCTCGCTGGCCGAGGTGAGCCTGGACGAGCTGCTGGAGAAGCTCGAGCCGGCCTGAGCCGGGCGACGTTCTAACCTATCGACGTGCGGATTGGAGTCTTGACCGGCGGCGGCGACGCGCCCGGCCTGAACGCTGCGATCAGGGCTGTGGCCAGGCGTGGGTTCCAGCTGGGCCACCAGATCAGCGGGGTGCAAAACGGGTGGGCGGGCTGCCTGGAGGAGGGCATGATCGCCGAGCTCACCCCGGCCGATGTCCGGGGCATCCTGCCGATGGGAGGAACGATCCTCGGCACGTCGCGCACCAACCCGCTCAAGGAGCAGGACGGCATCGCCCGCGTGGTTCGAGCGCTGCGGCACAACGGCATCGACGGCCTGGTGCCCATCGGTGGCGACGACACGTTGAGCGTCGCGGCGGCCCTCCACGAAGCCGGCTTTCCCACCGTCGGCGTGCCGAAGACGATCGACAACGACCTGTCGGTGACCGAGTTCTGCATCGGCTTTGACACCGCGGTCGGAGTCGTGACCGAGGCCCTGGACCGCCTGCACACCACGGCGTCGGCGCATCACCGTGTCATGGTCGTCGAGGTGATGGGCCGCGACACCGGCTGGGTGGCGCTCATCGGCGGCGTGGCCGGCGGCGCGGACCTGATCATCATCCCCGAGTTCGAGCAGAGCCTTGCCGACGTGGTCGCCCACCTTTACCGGCGCCGCGGCGAGGGCAAGCTGTTCAGCATCATCGTCGTCGCGGAGGGCGCTCGCATTCCGGAGCTGGAGATCGAGGCCGGCGGCCAGGCCGAGAAGGACGCCTTCGGTCACGTGCGCCTCGCCAAGCGCGGCATCGGTGACGTCCTGGCCGGGAGGGTGGAGCGCGACACGGGGTTCGAGACTCGGGTCACGGTGCTGGGCCACCTGCAGCGCGGGGGCTCACCGTCGCCGACGGACAGGATCTGGGCGACCCGTCTCGGTGTCGTGGCGGTGGAGCTGGTCGCCGCCGGCAGGAGCGGCGTGATTCCGATCCGGCGCAACGGCGACGTCGAGGTGGTCACGCTGGCCGAGGTGGTCAAGGAGACCCGGCGCGTGCCGAAGGAGCTCTACGACCTGAACCGGGTCTTCGGCTAGCCCGCCCGATGGCCCGCAAGCGCAAGATGCTCGAGCTCGCGGGCACGGGCGACGACGGCTCGACCGGGCTGCTCGGCGGCGGGCGGCTGGGCAAGGACGATCCGCGGATCGAGGCGTATGGGACCGTGGACGAAGCCTCGAGCGCGCTGGGACTCGCCAAATCGCTCACGCCTCACGCACGGGTGCGCGCCATCTGTGAGGAGCTGCAGCGCGGCCTCTACTCGGTCGGCGCCGAGCTGGCGACCAACCCACGGTCCAAGACATCGTTCGCGACCACGACGGCGGCCGACGTCGATCGGCTCGAGGAGCTCATGACGGAGCTCGAGAAGGCGGTCACGATGCCTGACGGCTTCATCCTGCCCGGCTCGACGCCGGCCTCGGGAGCGCTCGACCTCGCCCGGGCCGTCACGCGCCGGGCCGAGCGCCGCTGCCTGGCCTTCGAGCGTACGGGTGGCTTCGAAAACCAGCAGGTGAGGCGGTGGCTGAACCGCCTCAGCCTGCTCCTTTTCGTCCTCGGCCGGTACGAGGAGGACCTCGCCGGCCGGAGCGCTAAACCCGCCAAGCCGGGGCGAGTGCGTTCCGGCTAAGCTTCGAACCAGGTGGCTCCGATGGCCGACTTCGTTCTGTTGGGCGCCGTTCTCCTGCTGCTCTACATCGCGCTGTCCTACCGCGTGTACCGCAGCGCGTTCGTGCCCAACAAACCGGTTTTCCTCGACGACTTCTCGTTCACGCCATTCGAGTTCCAGGCCGACTACGAGGAGGTCGAACTGGTGACCGCGGACGGCATCAGCTTTGGCGCGTGGCACTTCCGCCAACCCGGATCTCCGCAGACGGTGATCGTTTCCGGCGGCCACAAGGGACAGCGCCAGGGCTCGCTCGGGATCGCGGCGGCGCTGTGGCGCAAGGGCTTCAACGTCATCCTCTATTCGTATCGCGGCATGCCGGGCAGCGACCGCGCGCCCATCACGTTCGGCATCAAGGAGGTGCTCGAGCTCCAGGCCGTCGTCGCCTTCGCGCGCAAACGGATCGCCAACGCCAGGATCGGCCTCCTCGGCTACTCGATGGGCGCGGTGGTGTCGCTGCTGGGCGCGGCGGGTGAGCCCGGCGTCCAGGCGCTCGTCCTTGACAGCCCATTCAGCGACCTGCGCACGCTTTTGATCGAGAACGTCCGCCGGGCCTCCAAGCTGCCCGGCAGGCCCTTGGTCTGGCTCGCGGGCCTGATGCTGTGGCTCCGCACGCGCTGCCGGCTGTCGGAATGCAGCCCCCAGGAGGTCCTCAGCTCGCTGGAACCGAGGCCGCTCTTCTTCATCCACGGCGGCGCGGACGAGGTCACCTCCGTCAACCACAGCCGCCGCCTCTATGACGCGTATCGCGGCCCGCGCGAGATCTGGATCGTGCAGGGCGCCCCGCACACCGGCGGCTACTTCGCCGACCGTCCCCTCTATGTGGAGCGGGTGGCGGGCTTCTTCGCCCGCCACCTCGGCCTCGACGTCAGCAGCCACCTGCGCCTGGTCGAAGAAGAGGAGGTCTCGTAGCCGGCAGCGCGCGGTGCGCGTGCCTGGCGATGGCGCTCGAGACCGTCACCTTGGCCGGCGGCCCGCTCTTTGACCTGCCGGCGGGCACCGGAACCAAACGCACCCGATCAACGTATTGAACTGCGATGGAGCCGGGCGCGCGGAGTGCGCACTTGCCCGGGGAAGGGCGGGATGGCGAACCTATAATCGCGGCAGTGGGGGCAACCCAGGTGGTCAACCACGTCGCCGACGCCTTCATGTCCAACGTCGGTCGCGCGATCGTCGACAAAGAAGAGGAGATTCGGCTCTGCCTGGTGACGCTCCTCTGCGAAGGGCACCTCCTGATCGAGGACGTTCCCGGCGTCGGCAAGACGATGCTCGCCAAGTCGCTGGCGCGCTCCCTCGACTGCACGTTCCGACGCATCCAGTTCACACCCGACCTCTTGCCCTCGGACGTCACCGGCGTCCGGGCCTTCAACCAGAAGCTCAGCGACTTCGAGTTCCGGCCCGGGCCGGTCTTCGCGCAGATCCTACTCGCCGACGAGATCAACCGGGCGAGTCCGAAGACCCAGGCGGCCCTGCTCGAGGCCATGGAGGAGCGCCAGGTCACGATCGACGGCGAGACGCACCCGCTGCCCAAGCCCTTCATGGTCATGGCGACGCAGAATCCGGTCGAATACTCGGGCACGTTTCCGCTGCCCGAGGCCCAGCTCGACCGCTTCCTGATGAAGGTCAGGCTCGGCTACCTCTCAGAGAAGGAAGAGGCTCGCCTGCTCGGCCAGCACAAGGTCGAGTCGCCCATGGTCGAGCTGCAGCCGGTGGTCTCACCCAACGAGCTCAAGGCGGCCCAGAGCGCCGTGCGCGAAGTGTTCGTCAAGCCCGAGCTGCGCGAGTACATCGCCCGTCTGGTCGGGCGCACCCGCGGCAACCCGGAGGTGGCCTTGGGGGCCAGCACGCGCGGCACGCTCAACCTGTTCCACGCGAGCCAGGCGCTAGCCGCGGTGCAGGGTCGCAGCTACGTCCTGCCTGACGACATCAAGGCGCTGGCGGAGCCGGTGCTCGCCCACCGGATCATCCTGCGGCCCAACGCGGAGATGCAGGGCCAGAGCGCCGGCAAGCTCGTCGCCGGGTTGTTGGAGCGGGAGCATGTGCCGCAGATGGCTTACGACGGATGAGCCTGGGTTCGTAGAGCCTCCCAGGGGCGCTCGTGGCGACGCATGGCGGCGCTGGGAGGTGGAGCGCGGGGGGCGGCCGGCGCAACCGGCCCACCGGCGATGCGGACCCTCTCATGGGTAAGGTCGCCCTCGCCGCGGCGCTCGGCCTGCTCCTGTTCTTCACCTACCTCACGGCCATCCGGCCGGCCTACGCGTTTGCGTACGCGCTCTGCCTCCTGTTCCTGGTCACCTGGGCCTGGCCGCGCCTGGCGATCCGCGGCATGAGCGTCTCGCGGCGCCTCGACCCCGGCACTCCCGCCGTCGGCGAGGCTTACGAAGAGGCGATCGAGGTGCGCCGCCGCGGCTGGGTGCCGGCGCCGTGGGTTGAGGTCCGCGACCTCAGCCAGATCCCCGACTACCAGCCGGGCCGGGTGGTCTCGGTCGGCGGCGAGGGGGTCAGGTGGAGGGCGCGTGGCGTCTACCGGCGGCGCGGTTGGATGGCCTTCGGGCCGACCTCGCTGCGTGTGCGCGAGCCTTTCGGCCTGTTCGATCGCGAGCTGAAGCTGAGCGAGCGCACGTCCGTGCTGGTCTATCCGCGTGTCCGGCCGATCCCCGACCTGCTCGCGCCAAGCGCTCAGCAGGTCGGCAACTCGCCGAGCTTCGGCGCGTGGGCCGACTACCCGCCCGAGACCGGCGGGGTGCGCGACTACACCACCGGCGACAGCTTCGGCCGCATCCACTGGCCGTTGTCGACCAGGCACGGCCGGCTGATGTCCAAGACCTTCGAGCAGCCCCTGACGACGGACCTCTGGATCCTTCTGGACCTCGACCGGAACGTGCACTTCGGAGAGGGGGAGGATTCCACGGTCGAGTACGCCGTCAGCCTGGCGGCTTCCATGGCGTCACAGGTCCACAGCCGCGGGCGCCAGGTGGGCCTGATCGCCAACGATGCCCGAGGCACCATCCTCGAGCCGCACCGCGCGGTGCGGCAGGACCGGCTCATCCTCGACTACCTCGCGGTCGCGCAGGCCGACGGCCGGACGCCGCTGACACAGACGCTGGCCTGGGACCGCATTCGGAGGCTGCCGCGCCGCGCGATCGCGGTCGTCACCCCCAGCGCCGACCCGGCATGGGTGCGCTTGCTGAAGGCCGTGCGGGGGCGCCGCTCGACGATGATCGTTTTCTACCTCGACGCGGCGAGCTTCGGCGGCCCCGACCGGAACCCAAGCTTCGACCTCGGTCAGGACGTCGACCTGTACGTGGTTCGCCGCGGTGACGACTTCGCGCGGCTGGTGAGGACGAGGGATGCAATCCGCATCGCCTAGCCCGCGGCTGCTCGCCCCCGGCCGCATCTGGGAACGCACGCGCGAGTCGATGGGCGGGGGGGTCCAGTGGTCGGCGCTCATGGTCCTGCTGCTCACCTACAGCATTGCCCGCTCGACCGCCACCGCGAACTGGGTGAGCGGCATCGACGTCATCACCGCGATCGCGCTCGCCGCCGCCATCGTCCTGGCCCTGCTCGCGGTGCTCCCGGTGCCCTGGCCGATCGGCCTGGCGGCGGGCATGATCCTGGGCCTCGCGGTGGCCGCGATCGCGTCCGCGCCGGCGCTCCACGCGGCCCATCCTCTCGACCCATCGTGGGTCACCGGGGACGGGATCTCGCTGCGGCCGCTGACCGTCTGGTGGACGCGAGTCACGGACGGCTCGGCCGCTTCCGACGCCTCTTTCTACCTCTTCCTCATCTGCTGGCTGATGTGGGTCACGGGCGGGTGGCTGAGCTGGTGCGTGCTGCGCTGGCGCCGGCCGCTGCTCGGGCTGGTCCCGGGAGCGGCAGCGTTCGCGACCAACCTGCTCAACTTCCCGACCGATCAGAACGGCTACACGCTTGCCGTGTTGACGCTCACGCTGGCTCTATTGTTGTGGACGAACTACATCGGGTCGATCGCCAGCGCGACGCGGGCGCGAGTCAAGCTGAGCGGCGACGCCCGATGGGATTTCTGGGAGAGCGGCCTGGTCGCGATGGCGGCCCTGATCGTGCTGGCGATCATGCTGCCCCCGCTCTCCACCGTGGACCGCACGGTGGACATCGAGTCGACCGCATTTTCGAGGTGGGCCCAGCTCCAGCAGCGGCTCAGCCATCCCGGGGTGTTCGGGTTCGGGTCTGGCGGGAGCGGGACGACCGGCTTTTCGACCGACGTCCCGCTGGGCGGTGCCCTGCAGCGCACCCGCGACATCGTGTTCACCTACACCGTCGTCGGCGATTACGCGGGCGCGCGTTACTTCCGCGGCGTCGATGAGACGCAGACCGCCAACGGGGAGTGGAGGTATCCAAGCACCACCAACGGTCTTCGACAAACGATTCCAAAGAACCAGGTCCCGTTCTATGGCGAGGACTACCAGCTGCTGGCGGTGGCCGGCGTCCTGGTCAAGATGCTCCGTCCTCCGATCGGGAACGCGGACATCCTGTTCTACCCAGGGCAGCTGTATCGCATCGATCGAGTGAGCTTGGCCGCGCAGGTCGCGCTGCCGCCCAGCCTCGACCGCGGCCTTCTGACCGCCATCGATCGCCTCTCGAGCCTGCAGCCGGCGACTTCCGCTGGGGCCTACAAGGTCACGGTCGAATACTCCACCGCCACCGAAGCTGAGCTGCAGGCGGCGGGCACGGATTATCCGAAGTGGCTGCAGCCTGCCATGGCGCTACCGGAGGCCGGCTACCGCAGCCCGGACGTGATCAACCGGGTCCATCAGCTGGCCCTGCGGATCGTGACCGCCGCCAACGCGGTGACCCCATACGACCAGGCGACGGCGATCGAGACGTACCTTCGCAACAACTACACCTACACCCTCACGCCGCCGCCGACCCCCGTGGGCGAGGATCCTCTCGATTACTTCCTCTTCGAATCGAAGCAGGGCTACTGCGAGTTCTTCGCCACGGCGATGGGGGACATGCTGCGCTCGCTTGGGATTCCGACGCGCCTGGTCAACGGCTTCGGTCCGGGCCAGTACGACACCGCGATCAGCAGCTACGTGGTGCGCGGCGAGGACGCGCACACCTGGGTCGAGTCCTACTTCCCGGGTTATGGATGGATCGGCTTCGAGCCGACTCCTGACGGCGTCTACTTTCCCCTGCCCCGCGGTGCTCAGGGCCAGAACCTGTGCCTTCGCGACCTCAACTGCGACCTGCCCGGTTCCGCCACCCCCGGTGGGGTCGGCTTGCCGCCGTCGACCGGCCGGAGCGGTGGCAACGTCGACCCGGGCAGCTTGCCAGGCGGCGGCGCAGGCTTTGTCTTGCGGGCGCCCGACGCCGGCACGCTGACCCGCATCGTCGGGCTGGCGCTCGCGGTCCTGCTCATTCTTTTCGCCGCCGCCGCGCGATACCTGCGGCCGCGCACCGTGATGGCGGTCTGGGCGCGCACCCTGGCCCTGACCAGGCTGGCCGGCGCTGAACGCCGGCCGGGTGAGACTCCGCTGGAGCTCAGCCGGCGCTTGCAGCAAAGGTTTCCGGAAGCCGCGGAGCCCGTCGGTTCGCTCACGGCAGGCTTTGTCGTCGCGGCCTATGCCCCGCCGGACGTGGCCGCTTCCGCCCGGTCGTCGGTGATGGAGGCGTGGGGCGCGCTCCGGCCGTTGCTCTTACGCCGGATCTTCGCGCGCATCCGCCCCTACAGGCACTAACCTGTAGCGCGTGTCAGGGGGCGGCGAGGTGGGCGCCAGCGTGTCGGCTGGGGTCGCTGGGCGGACGTACCCCCCGGTCTCGGTGGAGATCGTGCGCGCGCGCGTCGAGGCTTTCGCGCGGGCCATCGGGGCGGACCCGGCCGCCGGCGTGCCGCCCACCTTTGCCGCCGTCTATTCGCTCGGCGTGACCGCGCCGCAGCTCTTCGGCGACGCTGACGCGGCCATCGATTTCGCCCAACTGCTCCACGCGGAGCAGGAGTTTGCCTGGGAGCGGCACCCGCAGCCGGGCGAGACGGTCACCTCCACCGGCCGGGTGGCCTCCGACCTCAGCCGCCGGGGGATGAGATTCGTCACCTTCGAGACCGAAACCGTCGACGCGCAGGGCGCCCGCATCTGCCGCTCGCGCGCTCTGTTCGTGATCCGGTCGTGAGTGAGCTCTCCGTCACCTTCACCAGAGAACAGATCGCCGCCTACGCGGAGGCTTCCGGCGACCGCAACCCCATCCATCTGGACGGGGACTTCGCGCGGTCGGTCGGACTTCCGGGCATCATCGCCCACGGCATGCTCCAGATGGGCATCATGGGAGTGGTCGCGGCCGAGGCGGCCGGCGGCCCGGCCAACCTTCGCCGGCTCCTCTGCCGGTTCGCCGGCATGGTCGAACCGGGCGACCGCGTGAGCTTCAGCGCCGGGCCATCCGGGCCGGGCAGGCTCGATCTGCGCGCGGTCAACCAGCGCGGCGAGCCGGTCCTCACCAAGGCCTCGGCGGAGTTCGGTCGATGACGCTGGATTTCTCGTTGACCCCCGAACAGGAGGCCATACGCGACCTCGCGCACGAATTCGCCGTCAACGAAATCCGCCCCGTCGCCGCCCATCACGACGAAACCGAGGAATTTCCGTACGAGGTCGTCAAAAAGGCGCACAAGCTGGGCCTGACGCCGGCGGCGTTTCTGCCGGAGGAGTATGGAGGCCAGAACCTGGACTTCCTCACCGAGCTGATCCTCAACGAGGAGCTGCACTGGGGCTGCGCCGGCATCGCCGTCTGCATCCAGTCGATGGCTCTCGCCATGGCGGGCATCAGAGCCAGCGGCACCGAAGAGCAGAAGCAGCGCTGGCTGCCCGAGTTCACCAACCCGGACCGGCTGGTCCTGGGCGGCCTCGGCCTGACCGAGCCCGACTCGGGCTCGGACGCGCTCGCCATGAAGACCCGGGCGACCCGGGTCAGCGACGGCTACGTCCTCAACGGCACCAAGCAGTTCTGCACCAACGGGGGCATCGCCGACTACCACGTCATCTACGCCAACACCGACCCATCGAAGGGACCGGCGGGCATCGCCTCGTTCCTCGTCCCCAAAGGGACTCCCGGCCTGCGCATGGGGCGCAAGGAACAGAAGCTGGGGGTGCGAGCGAGTCACACCGCTCAGGTCGTCCTCGAGGACTGTCACCTCCCATTCGATCACCGGCTTGGCGGCGAGCCGGATGCGGCCAACGCGGGCCCTGGTGCGCTGGGCGCGCTGATGACCCTGGAGGCGACGCGGCCGGGCGTGGCCGCCGGCGCCCTCGGAATCGCCCGGGCGGCTTACGAGTTCGCGCTCGATTACGCGCAGGACCGCAAGCAGTTCGGCAAGCCGCTGTGGCAGCACGAGGCGATCGGATTCAAGCTCGCCGACATGGCGATGCGGATCGACGCCGCCCGGTTGCTCATCTGGCGCGCGGGTTGGATGGCGACGCAGGGCAAGCCGTTCGAGCGCGCCGAAGGTTCGATGGCCAAGTGCTTTGCCGCGGATGTGGCGATGGACGTCACCACCGACGCCATCCAGGTCCTGGGCGGCTACGGGTACATCAAGGAATATCCGGTCGAGAAGTGGTTCAGAGACGCCAAGATCTATCAGATCTGGGAGGGCACCGCGGAGATCCAGCGTCTGGTCATCTCCCGAGCGATCTCGGGCTCGCGCGGCACCATCAAATTCAGGGGGTAGTTGCACAAGTGTTCGATCTCTCAGGCAAGGTGGCCGTCATCACCGGCGCGTCGCGCGGCCTCGGCCGCCAGGATGCCCTCACGCTCGCGCAAGCCGGCGCGGACGTGGTCATCACCGACATCCTGGTCGAGGACGACCCGGAGCTCCAGCAGACCGCCGACGCGGCCAACAGCCCGCTGGCGCAGCTCGCTCTGTCGCAGGGCTGGGTCCACTCCAATCAGACGGCCGAGGCGATTCGCAAGATGGGCCGCAAGTCGCTCGCCATCAAGATGGATGTGACCAACCGCGAGCAGATTCGCGAGGTGATGAAAAAGGTCAAGGACGAGTTCGGCCGCATCGACATCCTGATCAACAACGCGGCCACCCTCGACAACGTGGCCCGGATCGAGAACATGGACTACCGGCTCTGGGACCGGGACATCGCGGTCAATCTCTCGGGCGCGTTCAACTGCACCAAGGAAGCGTGGCCGTACATGGTCGAGCAGAGGTGGGGCCGGGTCATCTTCATGGCGTCGGTGGCCGGCACCATGGGGGTCTACGGCCAGGCGAGCTACTCGGCGAGCAAGGCCGGGTGCATCGGGTTGGCGAAGAGCTGTGCACTGGAGGGGGGCCGCCACAACATCACGTCGAACGCGATCGTCCCCGGGATCATCAAGACCGAGGGCTTTCAGTTCCTCGACCCCAAGTACCAGGAGCGAGAGATGGCGCGGACGATCTTCAAGCGGCCGGGTGAGCCGGTGGACATCTCACACGCCATCGCCTTCCTCTGCACCGAGGAAGCCGGCTACATCACGGGCACCGCCATCGAGGTCGCGGGCGGCATCCCGCTGTTCGTCTACTAGTACCGTGGGTGAGCTCGTCGACGTCAGGCGAGAGGGCGCGACGGCTCGCGTCGTCATGCACCGCAAGGGCATCAACGCCATTGCCGAGGACCTGATGCTGGAGCTGGGAGCCGCGTTCGCCGAGCTCGGCGAGGATCCCGCGGTCCGGGTCGTCGTGCTCGCCTCCGAGTACGACAGGTACTTCAGCGTGGGCGCGGACCTCACCTCGCTCGCCACGTTCGACAGGGCGGCGCCCGATGCGGTCGACCAGATCACGAACTTCATGAAGCGGATCAACCAGCACTACGCCGCGATCGAGCGCTGCCCCAAGCCCGTCATCGCCGCCATCAACGGCCACGCCCAGGGGGGCGGCAGCGAGCTCGCCCTGTGTTGTGACTACAGGGTCATGGTCGAAGACGGCCGCTCGCGGATCGGCCAGACCGAGTCCTCGCTCGGGATCATCCCCGGCGCGGGCGGGACTCAGCGACTGCCCCGCCTGATCGGCAAGGCGAGGGCGATGCCCTACCTCATCGAGTCGACGCGCCTGTCGGCCCGGGAGGCGGAGGCGGTGGGGTGGGTCGACCAAGCCGTCTCGCCCGGCGACTTCCATGCCGCCGTCGACGAGCTGGCCGCCAGGCTGGCCAGGATGGCGACGTTCGCGATCGCGATGATCAAGGACGCGGTGAATCGGGGCTACGACCTGCCGCTGGATGAGGCGCTCGACATCGAGGCGCGCAACTTTGCGCGCGCCGCCCTGAGCACCGACGCCGCCATCGGGATCATGTCGTTCCTCAGCAAGCAGGAGCCCGAGTTCACAGGCGCCTGAAACATCGCAGAGTGTCGATTCCAGCCCAGGCTGCTCGTCGTATGTGTGAAGCGGCGCAATTGACCGCTCTGGTTGGAGGTTGGCAATGAAGTACGTCCTCATGTTCACCGGGACGATGGAAGAGCAGGAGCAGTGGGACAGCCAGACCCGAGAGGAGATGCGGGCCGCCTATGCGAAGGTCGGCCAGTGGTTTGAAGACCACGGGCGTGCCGGCAAGATCGTCGGCGGTGAGGAGCTCCAGGGACCTGGCACCGCGACCACGGTGCGCTTCAAGAACGGCCGACCGGTCGTCACGGACGGGCCCTTCATCGAGGCCAAGGAGGTCATCGGCGGCTTCGCCATCGTGGAGGTGAAGGATCTCGACGAAGCCCTGGCTCTCGCCAAGTCATGGCCTGGCGGGAGCACGGTCGAGGTCCGGCCGGTTGTGGATCACCCGGCGCACTGACGGCGAGGACCACCGGCACAGCCGCGGCTGTCGCGACCGTCTTCCGCGAGGAGGCGGGCCGGCTGACCGGTGCCCTGGTGCGTCTCATCGGCGATTTCGACCTCGCCGAAGAGGTCGTGCAGGACAGCCTGGTGGCGGCGCTGGAGAAATGGCCGGAGCAAGGCATCCCGGC
Organism: bacterium; assembly: GCA_004299235.1. Classification (NCBI taxonomy): domain Bacteria; species bacterium. Next base: position 235,825 of record SCQL01000028.1, on the reverse strand, counting down.
CAAACCCGGAGCCTGGCTCATGACCACGGCGAAACGGCGCGCCATCGACATCCTGCGGCGCGACCAGCGCTACGCCGAGAAGGTCCGCCTGCTGGAGCGTTCCACCTTGCCGGCTGAGCCTGCCGAAGCCGATGATCGCCTGCGCCTGATCTTCACGTGCTGCCACCCTGCGCTGTCGGCCGAGGCGCAGGTGGCGCTGACCCTGCGTGCGGTCGTCGGGTTCACCACCACCGAGATCGCCGCCGCCTTTCTCGTCTCGGAGGTGACGATGGCGCAGCGAATCGTGCGGGCGAAGCGCAAGATCGTGGCCGCTAACATCCCATACCGCGTGCCGCAGGGCGAGGAGCTGGCCGCGCGGCTGGAAGCCGTGCTTGCGGTCCTCTACCTGATGTTCAACGAGGGCCACCTGAGCCGCGGCGCCTCGGTGGCCATGCGCCGCGATCTCGCTGAGGACGCCCTGTGGCTCACCCGCCTGGTCGCGACCCTCATGCCCGACCAGGCTGAGGTGCTCGGACTGCTCGCCCTGATGCAGCTCAGCCTGGCGCGCGCCGGGGCGCGCTTCGATGCCGCCGGCGACTTGGTGCTCTTGCCGGACCAGGATCGCCGGCTGTGGGACCAAGCGGCCATCGCGGATGGGATCGCGGTCCTCGATCGAGCAGGCTCAATGCATTCACCGGGCCCGTACCAGCTCCAGGCGGCAATCGCGGCGCTGCACTCCGAAGCCGCGACTTGGGAGCAGACTGACTGGCGCCAGATCATCCTCCTGTACGACGCGCTGCTGCGGACGTCGGACGGCCCGGTGATCCGGCTGAACCGGGCCATCGCCTTGAGTCAAATCGCGGGACCGGAGGTCGCGCTCGGAGAGGTCAACGACCTGGCCATCGCGCTGAGCGAATACCACCTCTTCCATTCGGCTCGGGCCGAGCTGCTCGACCAGCTGGGCGAACCTGCACTGGCGCGAGCGGCTCGGTGCCGCGCCCTCGAGCTCTGCTCGAACCCGGCCGAGCGATCGCTGCTGGCGCGCAAGCTCGGCGGCCAGGCTCAGCGCTGACTCATCTCGGAGCCCGGCGCCGCACGACCTCCAGGACCTCCTCGACCCGCTTGGCGTCGCTGCCGAGGCACCGGATGACCAGCTCTTTGGTCTCGAAATTGGGATACGAGCCGACGGAGACGTCCGGGAAGGTCTCCTCGAGCTCCCGCATGAGCGGGTAGAAGCGCGCTTCCACGGCAAAGCTGAAACGAAGCTCGCGCACCGTCGCCGCGGCCCCGTCGGACAGGAACTGGGGTTCCAGCTCCTCGGTGAAGATGCCCTTCAGCTCCAACGGCACGCCGGGCAGGACGAAGATGCGTTTGCCGTTCGATTCGTAGACGACGCCCGGGGCCATCCCGCGCCGGTTCTTGAAGACCCAAGCCGGGCCGGCCGGGATGCGGGACATGCGAAGGTTGCCCTCCGTCAGCTCCGGCGAATCCAGGAGCCCAGCCTCGTGCATCCGCTGCACCCGGCGCTCGATCCGCGCCCGGGTCTCCTCCCAGATCACGAGTTCGCGACCCAGGGCCTCGGCCAGCGAGGCGAACGTGCGGTCGTCCGGGGTGGGGCCCAGCCCGCCGCAGCAGAAGATGTGCGACACGTCGGAGTCGTCCAGCTCGAGGCGCACCTGCCGCACGATCTCCGGCGGCCGGTCGCGGATCGCGGTGATCCGCTTGGCCGGGAAGCCCAGCAGGCGCAGGCGCTCGGCAAGCCAGTGGGAGTTGGTGTCGAGCGTGAAGCCGCCGACCAGCTCGTCGCCGACGGCAACGATGCTAGAAACGCTCATGGCGGGACCATATAACAACCGCTCTGCCGGGTTGAGCCGAGCACCCTGCCGTCTCGCCGAAGGAATACGCTCGACGGGTGGACGCGGAGCGGCTGCATGGCGTCGTGCACGGCGACGTCCAGGGCGTCGGTTTCCGCTGGTTCCTGATGCGCAAGGCCACCCAGCTCGGCCTGCGCGGCTGGGTGAGGAACCGCGACGACGGCACGGTGGAGTTCGTCGCCGAGGGCCGGCGGTCCGAGCTGGAGCAGCTCAGGCGCGCCGCCGAGCACGGCCCGGCCATGGCGCGCGTCGCGCGAGTCGATGACGACTGGTCGCCGGCCGCCGGCGGCCTCGACGACTTTGACCTGACCGGCTGAGGGGACGCGTCCGCGGCGTCGAGGCGTGTGGCGGTCGCGTGCCTACAATTCCAATGGCTTTGATCGAGGTCCAGGGGCTGACCAGGTATTACGCCGAACGCCCCGCGATCCAGGACGTCACCTTCTCGGTCCCACGCGGCCAGGTCCTCGGCTTTCTCGGACCGAACGGGGCGGGCAAGTCGACGACCATGCGGATCCTGACCGGCTATCTGGGCGCCAGCTCGGGCACCGCGACCATCGCGGGCTTCGACGTCTTCGACCACTCGCTGGAGGTCAGGCGGCGGATCGGATACCTGCCGGAGACGACTCCTCTCTACAAGGAGATGCGCGTCACGGGGTTCCTCGACCTGATGTGCCGGCTGCGCGGAGTGGCGCCCTCGAAGCGCAGGCAGCGTGTCGACCACGCGGTGGACGTCTGCGGCCTTGCGGACCGCCGCCGGGAGGTCATCGGGCGTCTGTCACGCGGGCTGCGCCAGCGGGTCGGCCTGGCCCAGGCGATCGTTCACGACCCCGAGGTGCTGATCCTCGACGAACCGACCGCGGGCCTCGACCCGGCGCAGACCCGTGAAACCCGCGACCTCATCACCGAGCTCGGCCGGCAGCACACGGTGATCCTCTCGAGCCACATCCTGCCCGAGGTTGCGGCCACCTGCGAGCGGGTGCTGATCATCAACCAGGGCCGACTGGTCGCGGATGACACGCCCGCCAGGCTGGCGGAACGGATCGGCGGCGCCCAAGGCCACGAGGTCGAGATGCTGGTGCAGGGCGATGGGCCGGAGATCGATATCCGGCTTCGTGCCGTGCCAGGCGTGGAGGGCTTGAGCATCACCCAGGCGGGAGAGGGCCTGTGGCGCGTGGTGGTCGCCGCCGCGAAGGCGGACCTGCGTGACGAGCTCGCGCGGGCGGCGGTGGAGGGCGGATTCGGCCTGCGCGAGCTGCAGGCGCGGACGCTGAGCCTCGAAGAAGTGTTCCTCAGCCTCACGACCGAAGAGCCGCGATGACCTCCGACTCGGTCCATGCGTTGGTGTGGCGCACCGGGATCCTCAACGTCGGCGCGATCGCACGCCGGGAGCTGATGGCGCTTTTCGTCTCGCCCGTGGGTTGGGTGGTGGCGGCTGTCTTCACCTTCCTGGTCTCGGGCTTCGGTTTCATCGCGCCGGTGCTTGGCGGCCGGCAGGCGACGATGGACGGCGTCTTCGGGGTCATCACCAGCTTCTTGATGCTGATCGTCATCCCGCTGATCACGATGCGGGTGTTCGCGGAGGAGCGCGGCCAGGGAACCCTCGAGCTGATGCTCACTTCACCCGTCCGCGACTGGGAGCTGACTGCCGGCAAGTGGCTCGGCGCCTTCAGCTTCTACGTGCTGCTGATCGCGACCACGCTGCTGTACGTGGGCGTGCTCGCGGTCTACGTTCCCGGCCACCTCGGCGCTCTTGACCTGGGCCTGATGGCGGCGACCTACGTCGGGCTGCTGCTGGTCGGCGCCGCCGCGATCGCCATCGGCGTCCTCGCCTCGAGCCTCACGCGCAATCAGATCGTGGCCTTCTTCGTCGCTCTCGGCATCCTGCTCCTGATCTGGTACGCGGGCGCCCTGCTCGGCCTGTTCACCCAACCGCCGGCCAGCCGGCTGTACGAGTACGCCGGCGGCTACAACCGCTATCAGTCGTTCAGCCTGGGCACGGTGACGCTGAAGGACACGCTCTACTTCCTGAGCCTGGCCGCCGCCGCGCTGTTCCTGACCACCCGGCTGCTCGAGTCGAGGCGCTGGCGGTGAAGCGCATCCGCTCCGGCTTCGTGAGCTTGCTGGTGACGGCATCGGTCCTGGGCGCGCTGGTGGCTCTGAACGTGATCGCCTCACGCGGGGCGCAGGCCTGGGACCTGACTCGCAGCGGGATCAACACGCTCTCGCCGCAATCGGTGCTCTCCGCGAAGCGGCTGAGCGCGGACCTCCAGGTGATCGGTCTTTACCGAGCGGGCGCCGGCAACGGCCAGACCGAGGCGGAGTCGCTGGTCGGCCTCTACCAGGCGCAGAGCGCTCACGTGGTCTATCGCGCCGAGAACTACGACACCGACGTCGCCGACGTGAGGAAGTACGCGGTCAAGGAGCCCGGTACCCTGGTCCTCGACCTGCGGGGCAGGACGCAGCTGCTCTCGCCGGCGTTGCAGACGGAGCAGGACTTCACGTCGGCGTTGATCAAGCTCGAGTCCAACCACGTGCCCGTGGTCTGCTGGGCGATCGGCGCCGGTGGCCGCAGTCTCACCGAGACCAACCAGAGCTCGGGCTACTCCGGAGTCGCCGACATCCTGGCCAGGAACAACTTCGCGATCAAAGAAGTGCTCCTCTCCGAGGTGCCGTCCATCCCCTCTGAATGCGACGAGGTCGCTCTCGTCGGCTCCACCGTCGCGCTGCCGGCGCCGGCGGTCGGGGCGCTCGACGCCTACCTCGAGGCGGGCGGTGGCCTGCTGATCGCCGCCGACCCCTGGGCGGCACAGCCGGCGGTAACGCAATCCCTGAGCGATGTCTTGAAGCCTTACGGGCTCGCCTTCTCGGGTGCGCTCGTCGTCGAACCCGATGCGTCACGCGCCTTCGACGCGTTGACGCCGGCCGTATTCGCGTACGGGACCTCTCCGATCACCAGGGACATCCAGGGTGTGGTGTCGTTCTTTCCGCAGACCACGGCGATCGTCGGGACACCTGATGCTGCCGCTGCGGTGGTCGCGATCGGGACGACGACGAGCCGGTCGTACGCGATCACCGCTCCACGCCAGGCCCTGCAGAAACAGACGGGCGACGCCGCCGGGCCGTTCACCATCATGGAGGCTCTCGAGAGGCCGTCCGGCGACAGGAAGACGCGAATCGTGATCGTCGGCACGACGGCGTTTGCGGAGAATCGGGTCCTGCCGCCGAACAGCAGTGACGCCAATCTCGAGCTGGCGCTGGGTTCCTTTCAGTGGCTGGCGGGACAGGATTCGCTCATCTCCCTGCCGCCAAAATCCGGACGCGCCCTGTCCCTTGCGCTGACTCAGCAGGACCAGAGCACGATCATCTTCATCACCGTGCTCCTGCTGCCCGGATTGATGGCTCTGGGCGGCGTGATGGTGTGGTGGAGGCGGCGCGTGGCCGGCTAGCAAAACCCCGGTTCGGGTAACCTATCGCTCCGCGGCAAAAACTTTCGGACCGCGTGAAGAGGGAGAGGTTGCGCAGTTAGATGGACCCCAACATCGTTCTATTCGCCGCGGCCGGTGGCGTCGCCGCCGTTGTCTTCGCCGTCATCCTGATCTTCGCGGTCCTGCGTATGCCGCCGGGCAACGCGCGCATGCAGGAGATCGCAGCCGCCATCCAGGAAGGCGCGTCCGCGTATCTCAACCGCCAGTACACCGTGATCGCGATCATCGGTGTCGTCATCGCCATCGTCATCGGGCTCGCGATCGGCTGGACGACCGCGGCCCTGTACGTGATCGGGGCGGCCCTGTCCGCCGCGGCCGGCTACGTCGGCATGAACATCTCCGTGCGGTCCAACCTGCGCACCGCCGAAGCGGCTCGCAATGGGCTGAACAAGGCGCTGCAGGTCGCGTTTCGGGGCGGCGCGGTGACCGGGTTCATGGTCGTCGGTCTCGGACTGCTCGGCGTGTCCGTCGCGTACCTCGTGTTCAAGAACCCGGACGCCCTGGTCGGGCTTGCGTTCGGCGCGAGCCTGGTCTCGGTTTTCGCCCGGCTGGGCGGTGGCATCTACACCAAGGCCGCCGACGTCGGCGCCGACCTGGTGGGCAAGGTCGAGGCGGGAATACCCGAGGACGATCCGCGAAACCCGGCTGTGATCGCGGACAACGTCGGTGACAACGTCGGCGACTGCGCGGGCATGGCGGCCGACCTCTTCGAGACCTACGCGGTGACGATGATCGCGGCCATGCTGCTGGGCTCGCTTCTGTTCAAGGACCAGATCGGGTGGGTGATCTACCCGCTGCTGCTTGGCGCGGTGAGCGTGGTCGGGTCGATCGTCGGCACCTTCTTTGTCCGCATCTACAACCCTCGATGGATCATGGGTGCGCTGTACGCGGGCCTGCTGGTCGCCGTCGGGATCGCGATCGCCGGCTTTTACTTCGTGACGCAGTACATGCGCGTGAACGGGTACCTGCATGCCGGCGGCGGCGTGAGCGACCCCAACAACCTGTTCTTCGCCGCTCTGATCGGCGTCGTGATCACCGTCCTGATCGTGGCCATCACGGAGTTCTTCACCGAGACCGCGTACTGGCCCGTCCACCTCATCGCCAAGGCGTCGGTGACCGGGCACGCGACCAACATCATCGCTGGCCAGGCGATCGGCATGATGGCGACCGCGCTGCCGGTGACGGTGATCGGCGTCGGCATTCTGATCAGCTACCAGCTGGGAGGCCTCTACGGCATCGCGATCGCTGCCACGGCCATGCTCTCGATGACTGGGATCATCGTCGCCATCGACTCGTACGGCCCGATCACCGACAACGCGGGCGGCATCGCCGAGATGGCGGACCTGCCCGAGGAGGTCCGCGGCATCACCGACCCGCTGGATGCGGTCGGCAACACGACCAAGGCGGTGACGAAGGGCTACGCGATCGGCTCCGCCGGCCTGGCCGCCCTCGTCCTGTTCGCCTCGTACACCCAGGAGCTCGCCCGCGCCGGGCACGCCGAGACGTTCGAGCTGTCGGACCCGCGCGTCATCGTCGGCCTGTTCCTTGGCGGCATCCTGCCGTTCCTGTTCGGCTCACTCGCCATGCTCGCCGTCGGGCGTGCCGGCGGCCTGGTGGTGGAGGAGGTGCGGCGGCAGTTCCGTGAGATCAAGGGCATCATGGAGGGCACCGGGAAGCCGGAGTACGGCACCGCGGTGCGCATCGTCACCGCCGCCGCGCAGCGCGAGATGGTGCTGCCCGGCATCATCCCGGTGGTCGCGCCCCTGGCCGTCGGCTTCATCCTCGGCCCGCGAGCGCTCGGCGGCATGCTGCTCGGCGCGATCGTGACCGGCCTGTTCCTGGCCCTTCAGATGACGAGCGGCGGCGCGGCCTGGGACAACGCCAAGAAGTACATCGAGGAAGGGCATCTGGGGGGCAAGGGTTCGGAGGCGCACAAGGCCGCCGTCACCGGCGACACCGTCGGCGACCCCAACAAGGACACGGCCGGGCCCGCCATCAACCCGATGATCAAGGTGGTCAACATCATCGCCATCCTGATCGCCGGCTCGGTCGCCACCCACTACCTGATTCATTAGAGAGACCCGGCAGGAAGCCCTCGACGACGTCGTCGTCGAGGGCTCTCGCCAGGCCTGTGGCCGGGGGTAGACTCGTCGTGAGGGTGGACGACTACCAGAAGGAGATCGCCGACCTCGAGGCCCAGGTCGACCATCTGGTCGCGGCGGAAGGCGACCCGAAGACCATAGCCGAGCTGTCGATGCAGCTCGAGATCCTCAAGGCGATCTACACTCGCGTCACGGATCTGTTCCAGCGGGGGTGGAAGGACGAAGGCCTGAGGTACGGGCTGCGGATCCAGGGCTATGGCGACTGGACGCTCGAGAATGTCTACGCGTTCGTGTACGAGCGATCGGTGGAGTTGGAACCCAAGGCGCACAGCGCGTTCGTGGGCGGCATCAAGACCACGGATTTCGCGCTGCTGCTCAACTCATGAACACGGGAGGGCGCAGATGGAGACCCCGCTCACGCCGCTTGAGTTCGCGCGTCGCTCGAGGAAGCTCTATGGGGATCGCGAGGCGGTCGTCGACGGGGACCTGCGCCTGACGTACGAGCGGTTCTTCGATCGGTGCGACAGGTGGTCCGCGGCGCTGCAGGGGATGGGGGTGAAGAAGGGTGACCGCGTCGCGTACATCGCCCCCAACACCCATGAGCAGCTCGAGTCCTTCTATGCGGTGCCGCAGCTCGGCGCGGTGGTCGTCCCGATCAACTACCGGCTGACGGCCGAGGACTTCGTCTACATCACCTCGCACTCGGGCGCCAGGGTGCTCTGCGTCCACCCGGACTACGTGGCGGCGGTCGACGGCGTCCGCGACCAGCTCGGCGGAGTGGAGCGGTTCGTCGTCCTGGGCGAGGCGGGCGGGCGCAATGGTTGGCTTGGGTACGACGCCCTCCTCGCCGGCTCGGGGCCGGAATTCGAGCGACCCGAGATCGACGAGGGCGACCTCCTGTCGCTCAACTACACGAGCGGCACGACGGCCAGGCCAAAGGGCGTGATGATCACGCATCGCAATGCATGGGCCAATGTCGTCGGCACCCTGGTGCACCTGCGTATGGGCGTCGACGACCGCTACCTGTGGACGCTGCCGATGTTCCATGCCAACGGCTGGACGTTCGTGTGGATCGTGACCGCGGTGGGAGGGACGCACATCTGCCTGCCGAAAGTGGAACCGCCACGAGTCTTCGAGTTGATCCGCAAGGAGCGCGTCGGGTGGCTGTGCGCCGCGCCCACGATCCTGATCGCGCTCGCCAACGCACCGGCGGACGTGCGGGGAGACGTGCCGCCCGGCGTCGAGGTGGTGACCGCGGGCGCAGCGCCCGCCGCCGCCACCATCGAACGGCTGGAAGGAGAGTTCGGCTGGGAGGTGACGCAGGTCTACGGGCTCACGGAGACGTCGCCGTTCCTGACCATCTGCGAGCCTCGCCCGGAGCATCGGAGCAAGCCGGCCTCGGAACGCGCCGTCATCAAGGCACGCCAGGGTGTGGAGCTGATCACCGCGGGGGAGCTGCGCGTGGTCGACAGCAGCGCGAACGACGTCCCGGCTGACGGCCAGGCTCTCGGCGAGATCGTGTTCCGCGGCAACGTGATCATGGAGGGTTACTACCGGGACCCCGAAGCCACCGAGAAGGTGATGGGGGACGGGTGGTTTCACACTGGAGATGCGGCGGTCATGCACCCGGATGGCTACGTGGAGATCCGAGACCGCATCAAGGACGTGATCATCAGCGGCGGCGAGAACATCTCATCCGTGGAGGTCGAGGGCGTCCTGCTGCGTCACCCGGCGGTGCAGGAAGCCGCGATCGTCGGCCTGCCGCACGAGAGGTGGGGAGAGGCGCCGCATGCGTTCGTCGTCCTGAAGTCGGGCGCGAGCGCAACGGAGCCTGAGCTGATCGCCTACACGCGCGACCGGCTCGCCCACTTCAAAGCCCCCCACAGCGTCACCTTCGTGGACGAGCTGCCGAAGACGGCCACGGGCAAGATCCAGAAGTTCGTGCTGAGAAAAGGCGCCCCCGGGCTCGTCAGGCAGTGACCGCCGGGGCCCTCACCGCCGGCAACGGTCGCTTCGGCCTGCCTCGACGCTCGTCACCACCACCCCCGCCTTCTCGCCACCCTCCGGTAGTACCGGTCCTCGACCCACGCGATCGGCGGCACCCGGTAGATGGCCCCGAGCCAGCCCCAAAAGCCCCCCAGCTCCCTCAGCACCCGGCTGATCCCCGCCGCCCCCTCCAGCTTCTGCCCCCCGGGTCCCATCACCCACGACGCCCGGTCCACCTCCTCACGACTGAGCCCGAGCTGTTCCACGAGCCCGATCTCCTGGTTGGGCTTCACCACCAACCGGCCGCGCCTGTCGTGCCTCGCCACCCACGTCGCGAGCCGGCCGCAGAAATCGCACTCTCCGTCGTACACGAGCACCAGCCGGTCATCGCCCACGTGGCTATCTAAACTGATGCGACGCATGGGCGAGGACCTGCCGGACCGCTACAACGTCGGGGCCGACCTCCTCGACCGCAACCTGAGAGCGGGTCGGGCGAACAAGGTGGCGATCCACTCGGCGGCCGAAGACCTCACCTACGGCGACCTCCACCACCTCGCGTGCGGCGCCGCGCGCGCCCTCCACGAGCTGGGGGTGCGCCGCGAGGAGCGTGTCCTGCTGGTGGCTTACGACAGCCCTGGCTGGGTGGCCGCCTTCCTGGGCGCGATCCGCCTGGGCGCCATCCCCGTCCCGGTCAACCCGCTCCTCCAGCACTCCGAGGACTACGACCACTACCTTGACGACTCGCTCGCCCGAGTCGTGGCGGTGGACGGCAACACCGAGGCCAAGCTCCGCGCGGCCGTGGATCGCGCCGTCAACCCGCCGCGCCTGTTGCGCGTCGACCGGACCGCCCCCGGCCCCGAGGTCGCCGCCGCGCCGACCCGCCGAGACGACATGGCCTTCTGGCTGTACAGCTCAGGCTCGACCGGCAAGCCGAAGGCGGTGGTGCACCTCCAGCACGACATTCCGTACACCTGCGTGACGTACGCCGAGCAGGTGCTAGGGATCACGGAGCGCGACACCACCTTCTCGACCACCGGCCTCTTCCACGCCTACGGTTTCGGCAACAACCTCACCTTTCCTTATTGGGTCGGTGCGGCCACGGTCCTTCACGCGGGTCGCCACACCCCGGCCACGGTTCTGGACACCATCGAGAAGCGCAGGCCCACCCTCTTCTTCTCCGCGCCCACGCTCTACAACGCGATCCTCAACTTCGAAGGCGCCCGCAACCGTGACCTGTCTTCGATACGCCACTGCGTCGCGGCGGCCGAAGCGCTGCCGGCCGAGGTCTGGCGGCGATGGAAGGACGCCTTCGGCCTCACGATCCTCGACGGGGTCGGCTCGACGGAGCTGCTCCACATCTACTGCTCGAACCGGCTCGACGACGTGCGGCCGGGCTCGAGCGGCAAGCCGGTCCCCGGCTACGAGCTGAAGATCCTCGACGACCAGGGCCGTCCGGTCTCCGGCGGTGAAGCCGGCGACCTGTACGTGAAAGGCGACAGCGCGCTTGCGCTCTACTGGGCTCAGCACGAGAAGACCAAGCGCTCGATCGTCGGCGAGTGGTTCTTCACCGGCGACCGCTACAGAGTGGACGAGGACGGCTACCACTGGTACGAGGGCCGGTCCGACGACATGATCAAGGTCGGCGGCCTGTGGGTCTCTCCGATCGAGATCGAAGCCGCCCTGCTCGAGCATCCGGCGGTGGGGGAGAGCGCCGTCGTGGGCATCAGCGTGGAGGGTTTCACGAAGATCAAAGCTTTCGTGATCGTCAAGGGCGGCGCCGCTCCCGGCGATCCCCTCGTGGCCGAGCTGCAGGAGCACTGCAAGTCGCGACTCCAGCGCTTCCAGTACCCTCACCTCATCGAATTCGTACCCGAGCTGCCGAAAACCGTGACCGGGAAGATCCAGCGCTTCAAGCTGCGTGAGCCCGCGCCCGCCCCGGCCAAGGCCTGATCGTGTCCAGGCACATCGCCGTCCTGCCCTGCGACGGCGTGGGCAAGGAGGTCGTTCCCGAAGCCATCAAGGTGCTGCGCGCGGTGGGCGCGGACTTCGAGTTCGAGGAGTTCGACGTCAACGCCGACGCCTACATGCGCACCGGCGTCGCCATCCCCGACCAGGTCTGGTCTGAGCTCGAGAGGGCGGACTCGATTCTCTTCGGCGCCGTCGGCGACCCGAGGGTCGCGGATCCGAGCTACCTCACCGGGGTCCTGCTGCGGCTTCGCTTCGAGCTCGACCTGTTTGTCAACCTGCGCCCGGCCAGGCTCTATGACGACCGTCTGTCGCCGCTGCGGCGCGAGGACCGGCGCGCGGTCGACCTGCTGGTCGTGCGGGAGAACACCGAGGGCCTTTACGTCGGCATGGGCGGCCGTTTCAAGAAGGGCACCGAGAATGAGGTCGCGATCCAGGAGGACCTCAACACCTATGCCGGCGTGACGCGCATCCTTGAGCACGCGTTCCAGGTCGCCCGCCGCGAGCTGGTGATGGTCGACAAGTCCAACGCCATGACGTACGCGGGAGGGTTGTGGCAGGAGCGCTGGAAGGCGATCGCCGCCAAGCATCCCGAGGTCGAGGCTCGCCACCTTCTCGTCGACGCCGCGGCGATGCAGCTGGTCAAGGATCCGAGCCAGTTCGAGGTGATCGTGACGGGCAACCTGTTCGGCGACATCCTCTCGGATCTCACCGCCGAGCTCATCGGCGGCATGGGCATAGCTCCGTCGGCGAACATCAACCCGGTCAGCATGCGTGGGCTTTTCGAGCCGGTGCACGGCACGGCGCCGGACATCGCCGGGCAGGGCGTCGTCAACCCCATGGGGGCGATCCTGAGCGCATCTATGATGGTGAGACACCTGGGTCATCCCGACATGGCGGAAGCGATCGAAGGTGCGGTCCAGTCGGCCATCCGCGCGCGAGCGTGCACGCGCGACATCGGTGGCAACCTTTCGACGGGGGAGTGCGGCGACGCGGTCGTAAAACGCCTGAAGGACTGATCGCGATGAGCATGACGATGACCGAGAAGATCCTGGCTCGCGGAGCCGGACGCGAAAGCGTGGCGCCGGGCGACCTGATCCTGGCCAAAGTCGATTTCGCGATGGGCCACGACCTGACCATTCCACCGGCGGGCAGGATCATGCGTGAGCAGATGGGGGCCGAGAAGATCTGGGACCCCGATCGCGTGGCGGTGACCCAGGACCACTTCCAACCCGCCAAGGACGCCGCCAGCGCGACCCTCGGCCGCCTGACGCGCGAGTTTTCGCGCGACATGGGGATCAAGTGGTACTTCGAGGTCGGCCAGGGCGGCATCTGCCACACCGTCCTGCCCGAGAACGGCCTGGTGCTGCCGGGTGAGCTGGTGGTCGGCGCCGACTCGCACAGCTGCACCTACGGCGCGCTCAACAATTTCGCGACCGGCATCGGATCCACGGACCTCGCCTGCGTGCTGGCGCTCGGAGAGCTCTGGTTCCGGGTGCCCGAGACCCTCAAGTTCGTCTACCACAACCGGCTCAAGGAATGGGTGGAGGCGAAGGATCTCATCCTTTATGTGATCGGTCAGATCGGCGTCGACGGCGCGCGCTCCAAAGCGATGGAGCACACCGGCGAAGCCCTGCGCCACATCGACATGGAGGCACGGCTGACGATGACCAACATGGCCATCGAGGCGGGCGCCAAGAACGGGATCATGGAGTTCGACGAGGTGACCAGGGAATATCTCGACGGGCGCGCGAAGCGTCCCTACACGCCGGTCACCTCCGATCCTGACGCCAACTACGAGAGGGTGTTCGAGTTCGACGCCGAGTCAGTCGAGCTCGGGGTCGCCAAGCCGATGTCGCCGGACAACTACTCGCCGCTGTCCGACGTCGCCGGGACGAAGCTGGACCAGGTGTTCATCGGCTCGTGCACCAACTCGCGAATCACCGACCTGCGCCGCGCCGCCGCAGTGCTCGAGGGCCGCAAGGTCGCGCCCGGCGTGCGCCTGATCATCACGCCCTCATCCCACCAGGTCGCGATCCAAGCCGAGAAGGAGGGGCTGATCCGCACGTTTCTCGCCGCGGGCGCGGCGTGGACGACGGCGACGTGCGGTGCATGCCTGGGCGGGCACATGGGCGTGCTGGGTGAGGGGGAGGTGTGCTTGAGCACGACGAACCGCAACTTCCCCGGCCGGATGGGCCACCCCAAGGCCCTGGTTTACCTGTCCAACCCGGCTGTGGCGGCGGCGAGCGCCGTGACCGGCGTGATCACCCACCCGCGCGAAGTGCTGAAGAAGATGCCGGCGGGAATCGCGTGAGCAGAGTGAGTCCTCTCACCCCGACCCGCCCCGGCGAGCCTAGAGAGGGTGCTCGGTGACCTTGCCCAAGGTCCTGCGCGGCCGAGCTTGGACGTTCGGCGCCAACATCGATACCGACCAGATCATCCCGGCCAAGTACGCCATCTACTCGCTCGACGAGAAGGAGCTCGGCAGGCACGCCATGGAGGGGGTGCCGGGCCGAGACGGCTGGGCGGCGAGGGTGGCGCCAGGCGACATCATGGTCGCCGGCTCCAACTTCGGCTGCGGCTCGTCGCGCGAGATCGCGCCGGTGGCGATCCGCGGCGCCGGCATCTCGCTGGTCATCGCCGATTCCTATGCGCGGATCTTCTTTCGCAACGCCGTCAACATGGGCTATCCCATCCTGCAGTCGCCGCAGGCGGCGGAGGCGGTGGCCGAAGGTGATGAGCTCGAGGTCGACCTGGAAGAGGGCATCGTCCGCAACTTCACCAAGGGCGACGAGTACCGCTGCGAGGCGTTTCCGCAGTTCATGAACGAGCTGCTGCACATGGGCGGGCTCGTGCCGTGGGTGCGGAAGCGACTGGAAGAGCGGCGGGGGTCGACAGCCGCGCGCGGATGAGGGCCGGCCAACGCCCCCACTCCGGCCCCAAGGTCCGCGCCCGCGCAGACGCGCCGGGACCCCGGCGGGTGGCGGGAGGTGAGGTCGAACTGCAGGAGCCGCTGGAGGAGCTGGCTCGAGATCCGAAGCACTTCGCCCACGACCTTCAGTTCCCGCCGCCGGGCAAGATCCGCGTCTACGACGACACGCTTCGCGATGGCGAGCAGATGCCGGGCGTGGCGATCTCCCCGAAGGAGAAGTACCAGCTCGCCCGCATGCTGTCAGACATCGGCGTCCACATCATGGACGTCGGTTTCCCTTCGGTCTCCGAGAGCGAGCGTGAAACGCTGCGGCTCGTGCTCGAGGGTCGCAGGCGCGGCGAGCTGCGGGAGGACCTCGAGGTGGTCTGCATGATGCGCTCGACCAAAGGCGACATCGACGCGACCATGCGCGTCATCGATTCGCTCGGCCACGAGCGTGACGAGGTCACGTACTTCATCTTCACGTCCGCGTCGGACCTTCACGTCAAGTACAAGCTCGGCAAGACGCTGCTCCACCGCGAGGGCATCCCGGAATCCGAGTGGCTCGAGCTGCCGGTCGCGTACTACCGCGACGCCAACCTCCGGATGATGTGCGAGGCGATCCGGTATGCGCGTGAGCAGGGCGCGCGCTCGATCGAGTTCGGTGGGGAAGACGGCAGCCGCGCCGATGTCGACTACATCGCCGAGATCCACCGCGAAGGTCTGAGGGCGGGCGGCACGCGGCCGTCGACTCCCGACACGGTCGGCTGCTACTCGCCCTTCGCGGTCCGTGAGTACATCCCGGCGATCAAGGCGGCGGCGCCCGAAGCCCCGCTGGTCGTGCACTTCCACAACGACCTGGGCCTGGGCGCCTGGAACACGGTCATGGCCCTCGGCTCGGGCGCCGAGGTCTTCACGACCAGCGTCAACGGCATCGGCGAGCGCACCGGCAACGCGCCGATGCACCAGGTCCTGCTGCAGCTCCGATACCTGTTCGGCATCGAGATCCCGCATTTCAAGTACGAGAAGCTGCGCACGCTGGCGCGCCACCTCGAGAAGGTCAGCGGCATCCCGGTGCAGCCGACCGAGCCGGGCATCGGCCTGAACGTGTTCACCCACGAGTCGGGCATCCACACCGCGGGCATGCTCATCCATCCGGCCATCTATCAGTTCCTGCCGCCCGCCGACATGGGCGCGGAGGTCGGGTACGTATACGGCAAGCACTCGGGCGCGCTGGTGATCGAACACGCCCTGCGGGATGCGGGCATCAGGCCGGAGCCGGAGCTGGTGGCGAGGGTGCTCACGGAGGTCAAGCGCATCCGCGAGGAGCGCGCCGAGCACAGCGACTTCTCAGACTTCCACCGCCGGTACTACGATCACCTCAATCGCATGGGCCTGACGGCGGACGAGGTGGTTGACATCGCGCGGGCGCTGGCCAAGGATCACCAGGAGTGATGGCCACGACCACTCGCGCGGACACCGCGATGCGTGAGCTATACCTCCAGCTCCATCGCTGGATGTGCATGGCGAAAGCGCTCGACGACCGCATGCACATCCTGGTCAAGCAGGGGCGCGCGCCGTTCGTCGGCTCGAGCCGCGGACACGAAGGGATCCAGGTCGCGTCGACCGCCGCGCTCGGGCCCGACGACTGGCTCGTCCCGCACTACCGCGGCCTCGCGAACTCGCTGGTCCGCGGCCTGACCATGAAGGAATGGATGCTGGCCGTCTTCGCCAAGGCGGCTGATCCGCTCTCGGCGGGTCGCAACATCCCCGGGGGCTGCTACAGCTACCGGGCTCTGAAGATCGCCTCGGTGTCGCAAGTGGTCGCGTCCTGGATACCGAAGGCGTCGGGCATCGCGTACGCGGCCAAGCTCAGGGGTGAAGGCTCCGTGACGCTCTGCACCTTCGGTGATGGGGCCACCAGCCAGGGCGGTTTCCATGAGGGCGTCAACTTCGCCGCCGTCCACAGGCTCCCCGTGGTCTTCGTCTGCGAGAACAACAGTTACGCGATCTCGGTGCCGATCCGGCTGCAGATGGCGAATCCCAACGTGGCGGACCGCGCTGCCGGCTACGCGATCGCGGGGGTGACGGTCGACGGCACGGACGTTCCGGCTTGCTACGCGGTCTGCCGGGAGGCGGTCGAGCGCGCACGCCGGGGCGAGGGGCCGACGCTGATCGACGCCAAGATCTGGCGCATCAACTCGCATACGTCTGAGGACAACCACCTCAAGTACCGGACCAAAGAGGAGATCGAGGAGGCGTCCGCCCACGATCCGATCTCCCGCTTCACGACCTGGCTCATCGAGCGGGGCTGGATCCAAGCGGAGGACGCGGCTCGGGTGCAGGCGGATTGCGACCGGGAGGCGTCGGAGGCAGCCGACTGGGCGGAGCGGCAGCCGGACCCGCTCCCGGAGGATGCGCTGGCCAACGTCTTCGCCTGAAGTCCGGCTGAAGAGCGGCCAGGAGTTGGCGAGGCCGTGGTCGCAAAGCTAGACTGACCTCGACTTGGAGCCCGAAGCAGAGCCACCTCCCCAATCGCCGAGCCCGGAAGGCGAGCCCGAGCCACTGGTTCCGGCGGTGCCCACGAGCGAGACCACGCCGGTGTGGGCGCAAACCATCCATGTGGCGGCACCTGGGAACGGAGACCAAGCCGATTCCGAGCCGATCGCGTCGCCGGGTGTCGTCAGCTCGGCCTCAGAAGGCGAGCCGCAGCGGGCGCTGCCGATGGAGAAGGAGTCGAATCCCGAGTGGGCTCAGACCGAGCCGCCCGCGGAGGCCGCGGACGACACCGATCCCCTGCCGGCGCGGCCGATGCAGAAGACCTCCCCCTCGTGGGCCAGGACCGTCCCGGCCCCGGCCGGCGGGGCCGTCGATGAGAACACGCCCGCGGTCCAGCCCGAAGCGACCGAGGCAGCGACGCCAACCCTGCCACCGGCCGCGACCGAGCCACCGGCACCGACCCAGCCGCCGGCCGCCGCGGCATCGAGTGGACCCCCGGCCGCGAAGGACCTCTGGCCTCCCGATCCTCCGACCGAGCACGCGATGCCGGCGTGGCCCCCGGGGTCGACGATCAGCGAGGAGGTCGCCGAGCCGGCCGGCATGCCGGGAGCGGAGGCGATTCCCAGCTGGCCGCTGGACTTCGGTTCGACGCCGGACACGGTCCCGCCGGCACTCCAGCCGGCGGAGCCCGCCGAGGCGAAACCTGCGGGCGAGCTTGGGGACCGTGAGACGGTAGCCGCCCCGGCGCCCGAGCCGGCGCTACCCGCCATGGCATCGGCACCCGCGGCGGCGCCCGCCTGGGCGCCAACCTCTGCCGCCCCTGCCCGACCCGCCGCCGCCGGCCTCGAGGTCGACTGGCCCGCCTCGGTGGCGATTCCATCGTGGGCGCCACGGATCCACATCGAATCCAACCCGCCCGCCCAGCCCGCGGCGGCCCAGCCGTCGCCGGCCCCGGCCTGGTCGCCTCAGCCCGCCGCGCCGGTGGCGCCGCAGCCGGTGGTGTCTCAGCCCGAGGCGCCTCAACCCGCGGCGCCTCAACCTGCGGCACCCATGCCGGCGTCGCCCGCTGTGCCTGCCCCGCCGGCCCCCCCGTCCCAGCCGGACGCCGCCCAGCCGCCGGCCGCCGGCCGGAGCAGCAAGCCGGCGTGGGAGGTGGTCGAGCAGGGGCCAAAGGCCGGCCCCGCCAATGAGGGCCCGACGCCGGAGGACCGCTCCTACGCGGAATGGTTCGCCTGGGCGAAGCGCGGGGGCGCTCCGGCGAACGCGTGCCACGCGGCGGCCCAGGGCGCGTTTGAGGCCCTGGCCGGCGGCCAGGACGTGTCGGTGGCCGTGCAGTGGGCGACGGCGGCGATGAGCCGGCCTCCGGCCCCGGTCTCGTCAGGCCGCCAGACCTACTGTGCCTGGTTCTCGCTGGCGAACATCGACCTCAACCTCGACCAGCAGCGGGCGCACGGTTTTGCGACCGCGGCCGTGCAGGCGCTGGACGCCGGTGCCGACGCGAGCGCCGCCCACGCGGCCGGGCTGGCGGCCGCCGGCATCCCATAGGTCCTACCGGCTTCAGCTCGCCTCGAGGCGCTTGAGCGCCTCCGCGACGTCGATCTCGCCGCGCGCGACCTGCTCCATCAGCTCGACCCGCGTGGGGGCCGGAGCCGGGAGGCGGTCGATGCCGATCTTGATCAGCAGAGCGTCGAAACGCGCGCGAGCGGTCGGGTAGCTCACGCCGAGGTGGCGCTCGAGGTCCTTCATGTTCCCGCGTGAGGCGAGGAACACCCGCAGCAACTCACGGTCCTCGTCGGCGAGCACGCAGAACTCACACGTCGCAAATCCCCCCGACAGCTCGGTGTCGCACGCCGGGCAGCTGAGCCGGGTCAGCGCCAGCCTTGCGTTGCAGACAGGGCAGTTGAGGGGCGGACGGCGCCCGCGGTCGCGCGCCATCAGTCCGCGGTCACCTTGACGTTGCCCATCGTGCACTCGACGTCGAGTGTGGCGGCGCCGGAGCCGATGGTCACATCGTTGCCTGACTGTCCGACGCGGGCGCGCTCGCTTCCCGCACCCTCGATGCCGACCTTGCCCAGGGTGGTACGGGCGGTGATGCGGACGCTCGAGCCCTGTTCCAGATTGACCTTGACCGAGCCCATCTCGCAGCGGACCCTGCTCGCGCCGCGGTCGAGGCGGCCGCTGGCGGAGACGTTCCCAGCCTGGACGACCAGGTCGAGCGGGCCGCGGAAGTCGAGGATCTTGCAGTTGCCGGCCTGCACCTCGCCGGTGATGGGACCGTGCACGCCATCGACCCGGACGTTCCCGGCCTGGACGCTGGCGATCAGCGCCAGGTCGGGGTTCATGCGCACCGTCAGCTTGCGGCGCTGGATGTCGAACCCGTTGATGACGAACCGGCGCTCGCCGCCGTGCCCGAACGAGAAGTTGCCGGCCTCGTCGAGCGGCAGGTGGTCGATGACCATCGTTTCGCCCTCCTGGCGCGCGCGGTGCGGCCCGCCGGCGATGACATAGGCGACGCTGGGGTCGCCGACGATCTCGGCGGTGCCGATCTGCGAGACCACCTTGACCTGGCGGGTCGCGGAGCTGCCAGGGAGGGCGGATGGCGGGGTGATGGCCGGGTCGGCGTTAGCGGTGGCGGCGGTCTCGAGCGCCTCAAGCCGGGCGGCGCCTTCCTCGGGGGTGATCGTGCCGGCCGCCACCTGGTTCAGGATCTCGCGTTGTTGGTCCTTCATTGTTTAGATTAATAACGCGACCTTGCCAATTTGTCAAGACTGTCCGCAAATTCGTTCAGATCCGAGCTCCAGATAAGATCTAAGCGCCCAGATGCAGAGCACCGCCCGAACCTCCAAGGCTGCCGGCTGGGCTGTCGTCGCGGCGCTTTTCGCCGCCACCACCTGCGTCGAGAGCATGTCGTGGAACCAGCTGACCGCCTACACGCCTCTGTACCTGCGCGAGCTGCACGTGCCGGCGGCGCAGGTGCCCGGCTGGATCGCGGCGATCTCGAGCCTCGGCTGGATCCTCGCCCTCCCGATGGCGCCGTTCTGGGGTGTGCTCGCCGATCGCTACAGCCGCAAGCTCATCATCGTCCGCAGCGCCGCACTGGAGGCGGTCATCTTCGCCGGCTGGGCGCTGGCGACGACGCCGTGGATGGCGCTCGCGTTCCGATCGTTGAACGGGTTCATCCTCGGCAACACCGGGGTCATGCTCGCAGTCCAGGCGTCGACGACCCCCAAGCAGCGGCTGGCTCTGGCGGTCGGCATCGTGGGCGCGGGCTCGCCGGCCGGCCGGGCGGTGGGACCCATCCTGGGAGCCTTTCTCGTCCACCGGGTCGACATCCGGGGCATGCTGCTGTTCGACGCCGCTCTATCCGTGCTGATGACGGGTCTGCTCGTGATCCTCATGCGGGAGGACGCCCATCCGCGCCCGGCGGACCTTCGCGTGCTCAGCCTCCTGCGCGGCGCCCTGGACGAAATCGTCAGCCGGCCGCTGGTCTGGCGATTGTTCCTCGCCACCGCCCTCTCCCAGATCGGGCTGTGGACCGTCCTGCCCTACGCCCCCATTTACATCGCACGGCTGGCGCCGAGCGACACGGTGACCGCCGTCGGTGTCGTGCTGTCCGGGGTGGGGCTCGGGCAGGCGATCGCCTCGGCCCTGTGGGGGGTCGTCATGCCCCGGTTCGGACACGTGCGGGTGCTGTGCCTCACCGCGGTGGCCTCGGCCCTGGCGCTGACCGTCGCCGGACTCAGCCACGAGCTCCTGGTCTTCGGCCTCGGTCTGTTCGCCAACGGCGTCTTCACCGCGGCCATCCTCACCGCCAGCATGGCCGTGATGGCCGCGAGCGTGAGCCCCGAGCGGCGCGGCGCCGTCCTCGGTCAGATCCTGTTCCCGTTCTACATCGGCGGGGTCGCCGGCCCGCTGCTGGGAGCGGCGGCATTCGGCGCCGGTCAGCCGGTGGTGTTCGGTATCGCGGCGGCGCTGAGCCTGTCGCCTCTGATCGTGCTCCTGACGCTGCCCCCGGCCGCGGTCCAGATCCGGCCCGCGTGACCACCCGCGTCGGCGTGGTCGCGGACTCCCACTGCCCGGAGTTCATCGACCGGCTTCCGGATCGCATCTTCCAGGTCCTCGACGGGGTCGACCTGATCCTCCACGCGGGGGACGTCGACGGCGGGGAGACGATCGCGGCGCTCCAGCGCATCGCGCCCGTCGAGGCGGTGCGCGGCGACCACGACCGCGGGCTCACCACCCTGCCGGCGAGCCGCGAGCTCACGGTGGAAGGCAAACGCATCGTGATCGTGCACGGCCATCGCAGCCGCTGGATCGAGGAACCGCAGACGCTGCTGTGGACCTTGAGCCTGGGCTATTTCCACCCGCATGCCGGTCTGCCGCGAGCGCTGCATCGCCGCTTCCCCGGAGCCGATCTGATCGTCTACGGCCACACGCACCGCGCAAGCATCGAGACGATCGACGGAACATTGGTCTTCAACCCCGGCGGCGTGCACCAGTGGAATCCGGAGACGGTGTTGCGCCGCCTGGCCCAACGGCCCGGCTGGTTCGAATGGTGCTGGCTCCAGGTGGCGCGCCACATACGCAGCCATCCCGCGCCGTCGATCGGCATCCTCGAGATCAGCGGGTCGGCGATCGTACCCGCGGTCATAGAGCTGTAGCCACTCGCTAGAGTCAGGGTTCGTGAGCCACCTGAAGCGGGTAAAGGAAGGTGTGAATGCCTAGATCCAAAGACCACTACGAGTTGCTGGGCGTGCCGCGGACGGCGAGCCAGAAGGAGATCACATCCGCCTTCCGCAAGCTCGCGCGCAAGCACCACCCGGACCTGAACGCGGGCGACAAGCAGGCCGAGGCGCGCTTCAAGGAAGTGTCGCAGGCGTACGACGTGCTTGCGGACGCCAAGAAGCGGCGGCTGTACGACGAGTTCGGTCCCGACTGGGCGGCGGCCGAAGCCGCCGGCGTGCAGCCCGGCGTCCGTCGAGCACCCGCAGGCGCCAGGCCGGCGCCGGGCGAGGGATTCGGCTATCGCACGGACGCCGGTCCGGGCGTGCAGTACCGGACGGTGACTCCGGAGGAGATGGAGGACCTCTTCGGCGAGACGGGCGGAGGCATCGGCGACATCTTCGGGTCGATCTTCGGCGGCGGCTCGCGGGGTCGAGCCCGTCAGCAGCCCACGGACCTCGAAGTGCCGATCACGGTCAGCCTCGCCGAGATCTACAAGGGCGCGAGCCGGACGGTTGAGCTGCCGGGCGGGCGGCGCGTCGAGGTCAAGGTCCCAGCCGGCGTGAAGGAGGGCACCGTGCTGCGCGTGCCCGGCCTGCGCGCCCGAGTCCAGGTGGCGCCCGACCCGGTCTTCAACCGCGATGGCAAGGATCTCCGCGTCTCGGTGCCGGTGCCGCTGCACATCGCGCTCCGCGGCGGTGAGGTGGCCGCGCCGACGCTGAAAGGCGGCCAGGTCCAGTTCAACGTTGCGCCGGAGACGCAGAACGGGACGAAGATCCGCCTGCGCGGTCTCGGGTTCCCCGACCCCAGGGGCGGCCCGGTGGGCGACCTGTACGTGGAGGTGCGGGTCCATCTGCCGGTGCCGATGGACGAGCGCACGCGCCGGTGGGCGGCAGAGCAACCCATCTGACGAGCCCGCGGTCACGCCGGCTGCTCCTCCCCCTCGTCTTCGTGTCCGGCATGGCCTCGCTCGGCGTCGAGTTCGGCGCCGCCCGGCTTCTGGCGCCCTACTTCGGCACGAGCCTCTATGTCTGGGGGGTGCTGATCGGTCTCATCCTCATCTATCTTTCCGCGGGCTACGTCATCGGCGGCCGGCTGGCCGACCGGCATCCCCGAGACGAGGTCCTGTACCAGGTCACGGCGTGGGCGGGACTCTGGATCGGCGTGATTCCCCTCGTCAGCTATCCGATCCTGCTCGCCTCGCAGCAAGGATTCCGAGACTTCAGCGTCGGCCTGGTGGCGGGAACCCTGCTGGCGGTGGTTCTGCTGTTCGCGGTGCCGGTGATCCTGCTCGGCTGCGTCAGCCCTTTCGCCATCCGCCTGCTCCTCAAAGACGTCGCCACGGGCGGCAACACGGCGGGGCGCGTCTACGCGCTCTCGACCGCGGGTAGCATCCTCGGCACCTTCCTGCCGGTCTTCTGGTTCATTCCCAGCTATGGCACCCGCCCGACGCTCGAGGGTTTCGGCCTGGTGCTGGTCGCCGTCTCAGTCGTCGGGCTGTGGCCGCGACGCCGCCTCTATGCGTTGTTCGTGCTGGTCGTCGTCCTCGCGTGGATCCTGCTGCCTTCAGGCATCAAGCCGCCACAGGTCGGAACGCTCGTCTATGAAAAAGAGTCCGCGTACCACTACATCCAGGTCGTGCGGGACGGGACCAAGACCGAGCTCATCCTCAATGAAGGCGAGGCCATCCATTCGATCTACGATTCGCAGAACCTGCTCACCCGCGGGCCGTGGGACTACATGGTGATCGCGGATTCGTTCCGGCCGGCGCAGGCCACCGAGCCGGAACCGCGGGAAGTCGCGATCCTGGGGCTCGCCGGCGGCACGGCCGCGCGCGAGTACACCGCGGCCTTCGGCAGCCAGGTCGAGATCACCGGCGTCGAGATCGACCCGGAGATCCTCGACGTGGCGCGGCGCTACTTCCATCTCGACGAACCCAACATCCATGCGGTCGCGGCGGATGCGCGGTACTGGCTCGGCACGCAGGCGGGTGCGTACGACGTCATCGTGCTCGACGCCTACCGGCAGCCTTACATCCCGTTTCATCTCACGACCCGCGAATTCTTCAGCGAGGTGAAAAGCCATCTGAAACCGGGTGGCGTGGCGGTGGTGAACGCCGGCCGTACGCCCACCGACTACCGGCTCGTCGACGCCATCGCCAGCACGATGGCCGCCGTCTACCCGAGCGTCTTCCTCGTCGACGTGCCGGAGTTCAGCAACACCCTCGTCTACGGTTCCACCCAGCCGGCCACCGTCGCCGACGTCGAGCACAACCTGGGCCTCATCGATGAGCCGCTGGCGCGCTCCATCGCGACGAGCGCGGTGGGGGAGGGCCGCCTGCGCGTGTCCCCTTACCACGGCCAGGTGTTCACCGACGACCTGGCGCCGGTCGAGCGCCTGATCGACGAGATCATCTTCAGCTACGTCGCCGGACGCTAACCCTTGCCGGGATGCAGGACGCCTCTGACCTGCTCGCCGGCGAGCGCCTGATCAGACTCCAGGCACAGGAGGCGTACCCGCCCGGTGGCCACCACCTGCTCCTGCTCGTCCAGCACTCGCGCCTCCCACACCTGCGTGCGACGACCGCGGGTGATCGGCGTCGAGACCGCATGCAGCCTGGCGCCTGAGCGCACGGCGCGCACGAAGCTGGTGTTGTTCTCCAGCCCGACCACGGACTGACCGCGCGGCAGCGCGAAGAGCGCAGCCCCGATCGAAGCGAGGGATTCGATCAGTCCGCAGTGGACGCCGCCGTGGACGATCCCGTAACCCTGAAGGTGCTCGGGGCCGACGGTCAGCTCGGCGCGCACCTCGTCCTGGGTGGCGAGCGTGATGTTCACGCCCATCGCCTGCAGCCAGCCTTCGGGCAGCTCGTTGAGTCGAGTCGAGAAGTCCTGGCTCACCGCCAAGATTCTCCCTGATCGCCGGCAAAAGCCGAGGGCCGGGTATACCCGGCCCTCGTTGATCGACGTTCGCAGTGCTTCCGCCTCCGACTCCAGGAGCCGGATTGGGAAATTGGAAGCCCTAGAGGCTCACTTCCTCCCGAGCTCCCGGCTGGCAAACGAGGCGGTTGGCACCGCGACTCGGTATATCCAAGGTTCCGCCTCACCTCCTTTGCCCCGCGGGCAGTGAACTTCGCCGTGGAGTCTACCAGCGGGCCCCTGGGGCGGAAGCCCGATCCCCCTAGACTTTGGCCTCAATGCCCCGCCGCAAGACCAGGAGCCGCTTGAACAGGCGCGTGGTTCGGAAACCCGACGGCCGCCACCTCATCTATTACGAAAAGGCTTGAGCGAGCTTCGCTGGCATCCTCTCTTGGAGGAGTGGGTGACCGTCGCGCCGTGGCGCCAGGACCGGACCTATCACCCGCCCGCCGACCACTGCCCGCTGTGTCCCACCCGGCCGGGGGAGGCCGAGACCGAGATCCCCGAGCCCGACTATCACATCGCGGTCTTCGAAAACCGCTTCCCTGCCTACACGGGCGAGCAGGGGCGATGTGAGGTCGTGTGCTACACGCCGGTGCACGATTCGTCTCTTGGCGAGCAGACGGTGGACCACATCCGGGACCTGATCGAGGTCTGGCGAGATCGGACCGAGGAGCTCGGACGGCTGCCGAGCGTCCGGTACGTCTACATCTTCGAAAATCGAGGCGAGGCGATCGGCGTCACCCTCAGCCATCCGCACGGCCAGATCTACGCGTACCCATTCGTCCCGCCGGTGATCCAGCGTGAGCTGCGCGCCGAGTCCCGGCACATGCGCAAGACCGGGCGCTGCCTTTATTGCGAGGTCATCGAAGGCGAGCAGAGTGGAGGGCGAACGGTGTTGCGCGATGAGCGCTGGATCGCTTTCGTGCCTTCGTTTGCGCGTTGGCCTTATGAGGTCCACCTGGCGCCGGTCCGGCATCGCGGCGGCCTGGCCGACCTGGATGCGGCCGACGACGAATCGCTCGCGCGCACGCTCAAGGGCCTGCTCCAGAAGTACGACCGCCTTTTCGACCGCCCGCTTCCGTACGTGATGGCGATGCACCAGAGACCGCCCGGGCGCGGCCGGAAGCCACACCACTTCCATGTCGAGTTCTACCCGCCGAACCGGAGTCGCGACAAGCTCAAGTTTCTCGCCGGCTCCGAGCTTGGGGCGGGCGCATTCATCCTCGACGCTCGCGCCGAGGACGCCGCCGCGGAGCTACGTGGGCTTTAGACCGGACCCCTTGCCGGCGGGAGGGGGCCTCGACGCCTGGCGCGGGCGGGCTCCCGGCCGTGTGAACCTGATCGGTGAGCATGTTGATTACCTGGGCGGCCTGGTCCTGCCCGCGGCCGTCGACCGTCACGTCGAGGTGGTTGGCCGGCCGGCCGGCGAATGGTCGATCGAAAGCAACGTCAAGACCGGCCTCGCCTACGTTCGCGCCATCGGCGAGGAGCTGGGGGCGGCGGCGCAGGCGGTGCGCGTGACATCCGACGTCCCGCCGGGGGCAGGCATCAGCTCGTCGGCCGCCCTCCTGGTCGCGCTCGCGGTCGGGCTGCGGCCCGAGATGGACGGCCAGCGGGCGGCGCTCGCATGCCAGCGCGCGGAGCAGCATGCGACCGGAGTCCAGGTCGGCGTGATGGACCACTTCGCGTCGGCGCTGGGGCGGCGCGGCCACGCGCTCCTGCTCGACTGCGCCACCCTCGAATATGAGGTCATCCCTTTTCCCGATGAGCTCGCCATCGCCGTCATCGATTCGGGCGAGCACCGCTCCTTGGCGCGCACGCCTTACAACGAACGCCGGCGTGAGGCTGAGGCGGGCCAACCGAAGCGCCGGCGGCATGTGGATTCGGAGATCGCGCGCGTGCATGCGTTCGTCGAGGCCCTGAAGCGGCGCGACTTCGCGAGCGTGGGCCGGCTCTTGAAAGAGTCGCATCAAAGCCTCCGCGATGATTTCGAGGTGTCGACGCCGACTGTGGATGGACTGGTCGAAAGGGCCTGGGCTTCGCCCGGCTGCTACGGCGCACGCATCATGGGCGGGGGCTTCGGAGGCAGCATCCTCGCACTTGTCGAACGCGGTCAGGAGCACGCCTTCGCCGGTTCGATGGGGCGGGCGATCCTCTTCTGCCCGACCGCCGACGGCGCGTTCGTGGCGCAGCGAGCGCCGGCATGAGCAACTGCCTGTTCCTGCCGATGTCACAACGTTCGGCTGGAATCCGCGAGCTGAGCGGATGGGAGGCCTTGTGGATGCCGCTGGGCGAGGGCGAGGCGGAGCGGCTGACGATCGGCAGGGGAACGGGTTGGAAACCGATCGAGGTGCCGCGTCAGCTCGTCGCGCACGAGGGCCGGCAGGCGGTCTGGTACCGAACCGAGTTTCCGCGGCCCGACCACGCCGGTCGCGTCGTCCTTCGTATCGGCGGCGCATTCCTCGCCACCAACGTCTGGCTCAACGGCAAGCTGCTCGGCTCTCACTACGGATACTTCGCCCCGTTCGGATTCGACCTGACGCCTTACCTGAAAGCGGAGAACCTGCTGGTCATCTGCTGCGAATCGCCGCTCGAGAGCGAGCCCGACAAGAAGCGCCACATGATGGGGCTGTTCAACGACGGAGACCTGAAGCCATATCCCGCGTCGGCGTACGGAAGCCTTCCCGAGCCGTATCGCCTGGAGGTGCCGGTGGGGCTGTGGCGGCCGGTCGAGCTCGAGTACGTGGGGTCGATCACGATCGACTGGATGCGACTGAAGCCCGGCTTCGAGGCGGGCGACGGGCGCCTGGAGGTCGAGGCGCGCTTGCGGAACCTGGACGGCCGCCAGATGGAAGGCGAGGTCGAGCTGGTGGTGCCGGCGCCAGGCCGCGGCGCCGGCGAGCCGCTGCGCCTGCGGCGCGAGGTGCGCCTCGGCGGCGGGATGGAGCAGACGGTCGCGATGCGGCTGGCGTTCACTGGCGCCCGGAGATGGGAGCCGTGGCGTTTGGGCGAGCAGCATGTGTATCGGGCCGAGCTCATCGCGCGCACCTCTGACGGCGTCGAGTCGGCCCGCGTCGAGGACACGTTTGCCTTCCGCGAGCTGGCCTGGGAGATCGGACCGCGCCGCTGGAGCCTTGCCGTCAACGGACGCCCGATGTTTCTTCGGGGGGCCTGCTACGTGCCGTCGCACCGGCTCGACGAGCTCACGCCCGAACGGATGCGGGACGACATCGAAATCGCCAAGCGGGCCAACCTCGATGCGCTGCGAGTCGTCGCCAACGTGCTCCCCGAAGATTTCTATCGTCGCGCCGATGCGGCCGGGATGCTGGTGTTGCAGGACCTGCCGCTGACCGGCACGTACGCCTATCACGCGCGCGGCGAAGATTCACGGTTCTTCGAGAACGTGGTCCGCGAGCAGCAGGCCGAGATGGTCGAGCTGCTCCACAACCGCCCTTCTGTGGCGCTCTGGATCGCGCACGACGATCCGCCGTGGCTCGCCACCAACTCCGACCTCGGCGAGGTCCACGCGGTGCGGCAGAACCACTCGATCGACCAGGACCTCAAAGCCTCGTTCGAGCGCCTCGACCCGAGCCGGCCCGCGCTGGCCGCCTCGGGGGAGGTCGACCTGCATCTGATGCTGGGCTGGGCGGCCGGTTCATGGCGCGACCTCGCCCAGGTCGAGCCTTTAATGGTCACCGCTTTCGGCGCGCAGTCGCTACCGGCGGCCGATTCACCGGTCTGGGAGTCGATCGACGCCCGGTGGCCGGTGGCCGACGACGAGCCGGCGTGGCGCCACGCCGGCTTTCAACCCGTCAACTGGGCAGAGCGTGGTGTCGGGCTGCCCTCCGCGCATCAGGGGCTTGAGCCTTACGTCGAGGAGTCGCAGAGGTACCAGGCCGAGGTGATCCGTCTCGCGGCCGAGCATCTGCGTACGCGGAAGTTCGAGTCGTGCTGGGGCGCCTTCGCGTATCACCTCGTCGACCCTTTTCCAGCCATCGGTTTCGGACTGATGGACGGCGCGCGGCGGCCGAAGCTCGCGCTCGAGGCGCTGGGCCAGGCGTTCAAACCGACGCGAGTGATCATCGAGCCGCTGGCGTTCGAGCCCGGGCGGCCGTTTGGAATCCTGCAGAACCCGGACGTCCCGTTCGCGGCGCGGCTCGTGATCGTCAACGACGACGCCGATGTGTACGGACCGGGGTCGGTGAGGTGGTCGCTGACTCGCGAGCGCGCATCGGGAGTCCGCGGCATCGGCCGCCTGCGTGATGCGATGCAGAAAAAGTCGTATTCCGGCGTGGCCGAGGTCGAGGTCCCCACCGCGTTCGAACCGGCGGTCAGCGCGACGAGCTTGAGCCTCCCGCTTCAGGCCGAGGGCGATTACAAGCTCGAGGCGTCGCTGATCATGTCCGGCCGCGTGGTCGATCGTGCCGAGCTGCGGTTCGCAGTCACATCGAGGCTCCCACCACCGCGTCCGCGTCCGGAGATACCGCGCTATCTCGCCGAGCGGCTCGCCGACGTGCAGAGCCTGCGACCGGAACGGGATGGGATGAGCTTCGAGCTCGAGAACCGCACGAGGACGGCCGTGCTGGTGGGTGTCACCGGCCTACGGCTCGACGGCGTCGTCCTCGGTCGCCATCAGCTGCAGATCGAAACGCATGCCGGGCGGGCGCCGCTTCCGAGGCGGCTCGACATGCCGCTTGGAAGGCGCATGGTCGTGCACGTGGTCACGGGCGAACGGCTCGGCATCGGTGGGCATTCGCTCGAAGCCGACATCACGGTGCCCGGCGTGGCGTCGGGTCGCCTGGTCATCGAAGGCACAGTGGACGTCTAGCGTCCCGAAGCTCGGAGGCGCTCGCGATCCGTCGACCGACGAGTTAGGCTCAGTTGAGTTGACTCGACTATTTCGGGTGCCATACTTCTGCACTACGCGGGTGCCGGCACATCGCCGCGCTTTGGTTTTTAAGTGATTGATACATAGCCGGATTCGGCGAAAGGGAGGCTGTCCACCGGATGCCAGTTGAATATGCGGACATCATCCTGGCGGTGGCGGCGCTGTTCGCCGCCATTCTTTATCTCCGGGCACGCAGGCGGCGCAGGGGCAAGAGGTCAGCTCCGCCGGTGCGGCCCGCCTCACCGGCCAATCACACCGCGGGCGTGGCATCGACATGGGCGCCCCCGCCGATGGCCAGGCCGGCCAGTCCCGTCGCGCCGACCGTAGCCGTACCGTCGTCACCCAGCTGGGATCAACCCGCCGCATCGCCGGCGAAGCCGAGCCAGGGGACCTGGGGGTCTCCGGCATCACCCGCGGCGGGATCGCCTCCGGCTGCGCCGGCGGCCTCGCCCGCGCCCACGTGGGGCGCGCCCTCCGCGCCGGCGGCCCCTGGTCAGGCGGCGCCGTCATGGGGCGCTGCGCCGACCGCTCCAGCCGCACCTGCGCCGTCATGGGGGGCTGCTCCGGCCGCTCCGGCCGCATCCGCCCCTGCGTGGGGCGCTCCGGCGGCACCAGCCCCGCCCCCCGTGGCCTCCACGCCGCCCGCACCCGCCGCGCCGTCATGGGGCGCTCCGGCGGCACCAGTCCCGCCCCCCGTGGCCTCCACGCCGCCCGCACCCGCCGCGCCCGCACCCGCCGCGCCGTCATGGGGCGCTCCGGCGGCACCAGTCCCGCCCCCCGCGGCCTCCACGCCGCCCGCACCCGCGCCCGCACCCGCCGCGCCGTCATGGGGCGCTCCGGCGGCACCAGTCCCGCCCCCCGCGGCCTCCAAGCCGCCCGCACCCGCCGCGCCGGCATCGGGCGCTCCGGCGGCAACTGCCGCCCCCGCCCCGTCATGGGGCGCCCCCGAAACACCGCCCGCACCGCCGGCCGCCGGGCCACCGCGGCCCGCCGCGCCGGCCGCGCCCTCGTGGAATGCACCGGCCACCCCGTCGTGGGACGCGCCGGGATCGACCGCCTCAACGCCGTCGGCGCCGGCCTCGACCGATTGGGGCGTACCGCCGCCCGCCGCATCGTCGCCGGCGCCCACGGTGGCGCCTTCCTGGAACGAGCCCGCGCCGGCGGGGCCGGCGGAGCCCGGCTGGGGAGCACCGCCGGCACCGGCCGGTCCTCCGGCGTGGGACGTACCCAAGACCGAGGAGCCCGCCGCCCCCGCGGCGCCGTCATGGGCGGCACCGGTGGCGCCTCCGGCTGAGCCTGGCCCCGCATCGCCTCCGGCTTGGAGCGCACCGGCGCCGGCGGCGCCCTCGTGGGCCGTGGCTCCGATGCCCGCTGAGCCGGAATCGACCGGCGCCACACCGGCGGCCGAGCCCGAAGCCGCGCTGCCGGCAGCCGAGCCCGAAGCCGCAGCGCCCGCCGCAGCTGCCGCATCCGATGCCCCAGCCGTGGCCGAACCGATGATTCCCGACATTGCCGCCACGATGACCCCCGAGGCGGCCGCCGCCGCCCGCGAGTCCACGACCTTGATGCCGGCGTGGTCACCGCCACCGCCACCGCCGGCCGCGCCCGATCCCGTGGCCCAGACCATGGCCATCAGCGGCACGACTCCGCCGTTCGCCGCGGCGATCCCGGGTGCCGGCGCGGAGGCGGAACTGGTCATCGAAGCCGGTCCCGACGCCGGCCACACCTACCGTGCCGGCGACCACGCTCTGCGCCTGGGTCGCTCGCCGGACAACGACCTCATCCTGCGCGACCCGGCGACCAGCGGCCACCACGCCCGCGTCGAGCGCCGCGGCGAGCAGTTCTGGATCGTCGACCTGGGGAGCACCAACGGGACGCTCGTCAACGGAGAGCCGGTCCAGGAGAAGGAGCTCAACCACGGCGACCGTGTCACCATCGGCCAGAACGCGGTGCAATTCTCGCTCCTTGGGGCATAGTGGGCACTGATGCGGCTTCGGATCGCCTGGGCGACCGATCCCGGTCTGGAGCGTGAGGAGAACGAGGACGCGGTAGTCGTCTGGCGCAACAAGGCGGGACTCGACACCCTGCTGGTGGTTTGCGACGGAATGGGCGGGCATGCAGCGGGTCAGACCGCCAGCTCGATCGCATCGAAAGCGGTCACCAAGGTCCTGGCCGAGGACGGCAGCGAAGGACCGGGCATCGAGCGGCTGAGAAGGGCATGCAAGGAGGCCAATGCCGCGGTGTTCGAAGCCGCGCGTGACAACCCGGATTGGGCCGGGATGGGCAGCACCATGGTGATCGCCGCGATCAGAGCCGGCGAGCTCGGCCTGCTGAATGTCGGCGACAGCCCCGCATATCTATTCCGCAACGGCCTGGCGAAGTTGATCTCACAGGATCATTCGTGGCCGGCAGAGCAGGTGAGGCTCGGGGTCATCAAACCTGAGGAGGCGGCGACCCATCCCCTCAAGCATCGGTTGACGCGTGCCATCGGCGTGTGGGAATCGATCCAGTCCTTCACCGACACGATGAAGTTGGAGGAGGGCGACGCTGTCGTGCTGTGCAGCGACGGCGTGGAGACCGCGGGCGTGAGCGTCGAGGAGATGGGCCGGTTGCTGCTCAAGGACGGCAACCTCGACCGCGGCGCCGAGCGCGTGATCGAGCGGTGCCGCGAGCTGGGAGCGCCGGACAACGTCACGCTGGCGGTGGCACGGGTCGAGGTCGACGTGACGAGGACGGCGGTGCTGCCGAAGCTGAGGGCTGGTCAGTAGGCCCGGGCCACCAGCTCCGACAGGTGCTCGACCTTCATCCCTGACCTCCGCGCGCGAAGGCCCACCTCCAGCTGCATCTGACAGCCAGGGTTCGCGGCGACCACGACATCGGCGCGGGTGCTGAGGACGTCGTCCATCTTCTCTTGCAGGATCCGGTTGGACATGGCCGGCTCGAGCGTGCTGTAGAGACCGGCCGCGCCGCAGCAGATGTCGGGGTGGCGCATCTCCACCAGCTCGATTCCGGGCACTGAACGAATCAGCTCGCGCGGCTGCTTGCGGATGCGCTGCGCGTGCGCCAGGTGGCAGGCGTCCTGATAGGTGACACGCAGGCCGACCTCACGTTTGGGCTCGGGCAGTCCGACCTCGGCGAGCCACTCCGTGAGGTCCTTGACGCGCCCTTGCAAGCTCGGATAGAAATCCTTGAGGTGGGCGCCACAGCCTGCTGAGTCGATGACGAGCGCGTCGAAGCTGCCGGCGCCGTACATTCGCGCGTTCACGTCGCGCAGGCGTTCCGCTCCTTCGAGGTCGCCGTTGTGGGCGAGCAGGGCTCCGCAGCAGTGCTCATCCGGTGGAAACCACACCTCGCAGCCCGCGAGCTGCAGGAGCTTGACCGCCGCCTGGTGTGACTGTGGGTACAGGATCGGCATCACGCAACCGACGAGGAAGGCGACGCGATACTTCCGCTCGCCGATCGCGGGCGCGATGTTGCCGGCCGGCGGGCGGAACTGGGCGCGGAGTGGCGGCAGCTGGCGGCCGGAGCGGACGAATGACGTGAGACGCGCGGCCTGGGCCAAGCGCGTGACGGATCCGAAAGCGCGCAGCCGAACCGGATGCGCCAGCAGCTGCCGCAGCGCGGTTTTCGCGAGCCATCGCTTGGGTGTCGGACGGCGAAGGCTCTCCACCTCCGCGCGCCCGGCCTCGATGATGCGCCCGTAAGGGACGCCCGAAGGGCATACCGCCTCGCAGGTTCGGCAGCCGAGGCACAGGTCGATGTGCTTGGCCTGTTCCTCGGTGAACGGCAGGCTGGAGCGCTTCCACTGCGTCATGAGGTAGATGCGCCCGCGAGGCGATTCGGTCTCGAGCCCGGTGGTGCGGAACGTCGGGCACGCGTCCAGGCACAGGCCGCAGTGCACGCAGGTCGCGAGGTCGTCGTCGCTCAGCCGGGCAAAGGGCGCCGTCGCCGCTTGGAGGGAAGGTGTGGGGTGCGGTGATGAGGCTTGGTCTTCAGTCACACCACAAACCTACCTGGGTTCATGATTCCGACCGGGTCGAAGACTTGCTTGAGGCGGCGCATGAGCTCCAGGGTCGGAGGCGGCGAGCCCCAGGCGCCGACTTCGCGTCGCAGCTCGGGCGGTGCCGCCAGCAGGACAAGCGAGCCGTGCGCAGCCTCCGAGGCCGCCCGGACATCGCGCACGCTCTGTGCGCCGGTCGCGATCGCCCAGTGCACGATCCCCGCGCCCGGTGAGGCCCACCAGTGCGCGCCTGCCGGCAGCGAGGCGACGATCCTCTGCAGGTCGTGGCGTGGAACAGCGATCCGGGCCCAGGCCTTGGGCGCGCGGTGCGAGTGCTCGACCCACACCGACGATTCGACCTTCTTCCAGCCCAGCTCATCCACCATGCGTTCGACCGCGCCCGGGCTGCCGAAGAAACGCGCCAGCACGCGGCCGTCGGAGAACAGCTCCAGCGCCGCGGGGGGAAGCGGCATCGCCAACGCCCGCTCGGTCGACGTCCAAGCGTCCGCGATCGATTCATGCGGGGCCTCGACGGTGAGGTCGTGCAGCGGCTTGGGGAACACCTTGAAAGAGGCGGCGACGATGACACCGAGCGTGCCCATCGCTCCGAGGTGCAGCTTCATCAGGTCGTACCCGCTGACGTTCTTGACCACGCGCCCACCGGCACTGGCCAGGCGGCCGTCAGGCTGGGCCACACGGATGCCGATGAGGAAGTCACGCGGCGAGCCGTAATGCAGGCGAAGCGGGCCTGTCCAGGCCGTCGCCAGCAATCCCCCGATGGTGTGGCCGGGCGAGTTGAAAGGGTCGAGAGGGAGGAATTGGCCGGCTTCGGCCAGCACCGCCTGCAGGGCTTCGAGCGTGATGCCCGCCTCCACGCTGATCACCATGTCGGCCTGCGAATGCTCCAGCACTCGGTCGAGCCGGGTCGTGTGCAGCTCGACGTCACCGCGTCCTGAAGCGTCGCCCATTTCGCTCGCACGCCCGCCGCCGACCGGGACCACGGAGGAGCGATCACCTGCCGCTTCGGCCAGGCGCGCGGCAAGCTCTTCGGCGGTCCCGGGCCTTTCCACCGCCGGCGCCGTCACCACCACTTGGCCTCGACGGCAAGACCGGTGCGGCCCACGAGCTGGATCGGCCTGCGTGACGGGTCGGGGAAGATCTTGCCCGGGTTCAGGATTCCATCGGGATCGAGTGCCTGCTTGACGCGAAGCATGGCGTCGAGGTCGTCTGGGCTGTACACCCAGGGCATGAACGAGGCCTTCTCGAGCCCGATCCCGTGCTCACCGGACAGCGCGCCGCCCATCTCCACGACCGCTCTGAGCATCTCCTCTCCGGCGCCCTCGACCTGGTGCAGCACCTCGCGGTCTCGCAGGTCGAACAGGATGTTGGGATGCAGGTTGCCGTCGCCGGCGTGAAAGACGTTGGCGACGGGCAGCTTGTAGTGCTCGCCGATCTCGCCGACGGCCGACAGCACCTGAGGCAGCTTGGAGCGCGGCACGACCCCGTCGTGGAGGTAGTAGTTGGGCTTGATCCGCCCAAGCGCCCCGATCGCGCCCTTGCGGCCGGCCCACAGCAGGTCCCTCTCGGCGGGAGTCTTGGCCTCGCGCATCGCGTAACCCTGGTTCTCCTCCAGCACCTGTCGCACCGCGGCCATCAGCTCGCGAGTCGACTCGGCGATGCCATCGACCTCCACCAGCAGCACCGCGCCGGCATCCGTGGGGTAACCCGCGTGGTAGTGCGCCTCGACCGCGCCGACGGTGACGCGATCCATCATCTCGAGGGCGGCGGGCACGATGCCGCGCGCGATGACCGCCGAGACGGCGTGGCTCGCGGCCTCGATGGTCGGGAAGGCCGCGAGCAGGGTGGCGACGCTGGGCGGTATCCGGAGCAGGCGGACCTTGATCTTGGTAATCGCGCACAGGGTGCCTTCGGAGCCGACGAGAACGCCGCACAGGTCGAGGCCGGTGCGGTCGGGCGCGTCGCCGCTCACCCAGTGGACGCTCCCGTCCGCGAGCACGACCTCCATGCCGAGCACGTGGTTGGTGGTGACGCCGTAGTAGAGGCAGTGAGGGCCGCCTGAGTTCTCGGCGGCGTTGCCGCCGATGGTGCACGCCTTCTGGCTCGACGGGTCGGGGGCGTAGAAGAGCCCGTGCGTGGCGGCGACGAGTGAGAGCTCCTGGTTGACGACGCCCGGTTCGACCAGGGCGGTCTGCGCCACGGGGTCGATCTCGATGCGCCGCATGCGCGTGACCTGCAGCGCGATGCCGCCCCGGATGGTGACCGCGCCGCCGGAAAGTCCGGTGCCCGCGCCGCGCGGCACGACGGGAACGTGATGCCTCGCGCCCACCTTGATGATCTCGGCGACCTGTTCGGTGGTCGAGGCCAGCACGACGGCGTCGGGAACGGCGCCTTCGATCGAGCCGTCACGCTCGAAGATCCGAAGGTCGTTGGCGGCGTCGATGACGGATTCGCGGCCCACGATTCGACGCAGCTCTTCGGCCGCCGACGAAGGTAAGGACATCAGGCGAGCGGAGCCTCGCGGTCCGGGCTGCGTTCGAAGGCTTCGAACCTCCGCGTCATGGCTCCCGGAAGGCCGGGGGCTTCGGTCGCTTCCGCGCCGACGATGAGCAGGTTGAGCCATCGCCGGCACTCCTCGTCGGTCGGCGCATGATCGGTGCGCTCGAAGATCGCCTCCTGGATTCGACTGTGCGGCGAGACCTGGATCGTGTACCAGACGGAGAGGCCGTCGGGCGTCAGGGCATGGTGTTGCTCGTCAACCCGCCGGTTGACCGGGAGCTTCAGCGGCTTGGCCTCGGCGGCGGCGCGCAGTCGTGCGGCCTCGGTTCTCACGTCGCTCAACACGTCCACATTAAACTCGAACCGATGAACGGCCGAGAACGGGTGGCCGCCGCGCTGGCGATGACCGTGGCCGACCGGCCGCCTGTCGGCGCGTGGGGACACACCTATCGCGAGGAGTGGTCGCCCCAGACCCTGGCGTCCGCAACCGTCGAGCGCGCCCGCCAGTTCGGGTGGGATTTTGTCAAGCTCCAGCCGCGGGCGAGCTGTTTCGCCGAGGCTTTCGGCTCCGTCTACAAACCGGCCGGCCATCGCTTGAAGGGTCCGGTGCTGATCAGCGCCGCCGTCCCGGATCTCGAGGCCTGGGGAGCCGTCGCGCTGGTCAATCGCATGGCGCTGGACGACCAGGTCGAGGCGATCGGGATTGTGGCTCGCGAGCTGGGACCCGACGTGCCGGTGATCCAGACCGTTTTCAGCCCGATCACGGTCGCGGGCTACCTGGTCGGCAAGTCGCAAGCCCGCGTCGTGCGCGAGCTCCGCCAGCACCCCGACCTGGTGCGCCCGGCGCTGGATCGGATCGCTGAGGGGCTCGTCGATTTCGGCGCGCGCTCGGTCGCGGCCGGAGGCGCCGGCATCTTCTACGCGATCTCCGGTTACGCGAGCAAGGATGCGATGCCCGAGCAGGTGTATCGCGATCTGGTGCTGCCGTACGACATGAACGTGCTCCAGCGACTGCCGCGCGAGGCGTGGTTCAACGTCGCCCACCTGTGCGGCTCCCACCTCCACTTCGGCCTGGCCCGAGAGCTGCCGGCGCAGGTGGTGAGCTGGTCGATCCACAACCAGGGCAACCCGTCGTTGGCCGAAGGCCGGACGCTGGCCGGGCGGGCGGTGATGGGCGGGCTGGGTCATCGCGCTAGCTTGCTGAACGGACCGCCGCACGAGGTCGAGGCCGAAGCGCGCCGTGCCGTCGCGGCAACCGGCGGGCGGGGTTTGCTGCTCGCCCCGGGGTGCTCGGTCCCCCCGCGCGCCAAAGACGTCAACCTGGCCGCCATGGTGTCGGCAGTCGCGGCATGACCCGGGTCGTGGCCGGCCTGGCCGAGATCGTGCTGTGGGTGCGCGACATGGAAGCCGCGCTCCACTTCTATCGAGACCTGTTCGGCCTCGAGGTGATCTCGCCGGTCGAGCTGCCGAACAAGTTCCTGAAGGCCGCCGACGGTGGTGCGGGCGTGCCGGAGATGATCGTGCTCATCCCGCATCCCGACAGGTCGTCCGAATTCCCGCGCGCAAAGGTCATGCGCGTCCTGCATCATCTGGCGTTTCGCGTCGAGACCGTCGCGTACGACGAGCTGCGTGAACGGTTCGCCGCCGAGGGAATTGACGTGAGGTCTGGGACCCACCCCGTGCTCCAAGGCGTTCGGACCTTCTACGTCGACGACCCCGAAGGCAACGAAGTCGAAGTGATCGCTCCGGCCTAGAGCGTCAGGTCGCCTGCGGCTTCGATTCGACGGCCGGCTCGCCGCG
Source organism: bacterium (assembly GCA_004299235.1). Lineage (NCBI taxonomy): Bacteria > bacterium. The sequence continues at coordinate 198,176 of SCQL01000028.1, read as the reverse complement.
TGTGCCGAGGGCGATGGCGACGCCCGCGATCGTGGCCAGAGTCCCCACCGCCAGTGTCAGCGGCTCGGGGAGGTGAATGCGCAGCAGGTGATCGATCGAATAGGCTCCGGGCCCGATCAGCGCCAGCGCGGCCACCACGGCCAGGATCAGCAGGTTGAACTCGTAACCGCCCTTGCTGACCCAGAAGCCCTTCGCCCAGTGCACGAGGCCGATCGCCACCAGCATCGAGCCCGCGATGGCGAAACTGCCCAGCGGAAAAAGCAGCCCGAGCGCAACGGCCAGGCCGCCCAACAGCTCCGCAAGCGCGGACATCCAAGCCCAAGCGGATGCCGGACGGATCCGCATTCGCGTCATCGCGCCGGTCCAACCGGACATGCCCGGACCGCCCCACCAGCCGAAGAGCTTCTGGGCGCCGTGCCCGGCGAGCGTCAGGCCGACCACAACGCGGAGGATCAAAAGGGCTAAAGCCATCAACACCGTCATCTCCTGATATCTAGCCGCAGCCACTTACATTCCGTGGGTCGCGCACCGCCACCCAGATCTCAAACCCTAACCGAGGGGCCGCCCCGGATAGACTCAGCGGAGGCGGCCGGCGCCGGCCTGCGAGAGGGGCCCGTAGCTCAGCTGGTTAGAGCGGCCGACTCATAATCGGCTGGTCGGTGGATCGAGGCCACCCGGGCCCACTCCAAATCGAACTCATTTCGAGCCTCCTTGGTGGGTCTGACCGGCGTCGGCAGCCGGTCTGACAACAATTCTGACAACAGTTGAGAGATTCCCTTCAACCGCGTGAGAGAGCCGCTCGCCGTGCTGAGCGTTATAGTGGTCACAGGAGTGATCACACCATGAAGGTAGCGACGGTTCGAGAGTTTCGCGACAGAGCGACGGATTGGCTGCGCTCAGATGACGTAGTTCTGATAACACGTGACGGCCATCCGGCAGGCTTTTGGGTGCCCTGGGATGAGCCGAAGTCGTTGCCTAACGATCTCCGCCGAGCTGTTTTCCTGAGGTTGGCCGAACAGGTGCGGAAGAAAATGGAAGCTGCAGGAGTGACCGAGGATTCCGCTCTCAAAGACTTCGCGGCTTCCCGACGCGCTCGTCGCTGACGCCAATGCGCTGATCTCAGCGGTCCTCGGCGGTCGAGCTGCTGGCGCACTGGTTTTTTCGCTTGAGGCCGGGATTCACGTGTACAGCGCACGCGAAGTCGCCGATGAGGTCAGGGAATGGCTGCCAGTCTTGGCTCGCAAGCGGGGCCTTGAGGAGGACCTATTACTTGGGACCTTCGCCATGATGCCCGTCGAATGGAAGGAACCAGCGGTAACGGCCAGGTACAAAGACGAGGCCTTGCGGCGAATCGGCGCGCGCGACCCGGACGATTGGCCGACAGTCGCTCTCGCGATCGACACGAGTCACGAATACCGACATTCAGCACCGCCGGAAGGCGCTTGGGCACGAAAGCTATGGTCCGCTGACGTCGTAGTTCGGCACCGAATGAACGACCTGTTGCTAGAGATGCAGTCACCCATGACGTCGCCGGGGAAGCCCATAAAGAGAAATCCGAAGACACTCACGGGGATGCTTCTGCATCGAGCGCTCAACAGACCGAGTCGATTGGTACACAAGAGCGTCGCAATCTGGAGCGCCGACAAAGACTACGAGGTCACGGGCTTGACAACGGTTCGCACTGGAGAACTCCTGCGTATGCTCGGGAAGTAGGCCGTCAGGACCTCTCGCTCGCTAGAGGTGCTCGCATCGGTACCGCTGTCGCAGAGCGACGTAAGCATCGACGTGCCCCTTGCGGTCAGAGGTACCCACTTTTAGACGGTCCCGAACACCTTGGATTGCATTTAGCCACGACGGGACGACGCATGGCTCAAAGTGCATCCCAGTGGGCCACGTGGTCCTTGGACCTTCGGCGACGACGGCTAGCGCGGCGACGTGATTGGCCAATGCGTCATCCGGACTTTCCATCTCGTTGATGCAGAAGATTGGGTGGTCAAGCCAGTTGGTGAGGCTGCGATCGAAGACTGCGGTCTGCCATCCGGCGCCGGGATAGCGGCGTGTAGAGACCCAATACTTCTTCCTGTCCACTCCGGGTAGAAGATCGTTCGGCCCGCTGCCAACCGCCACATGTAGCGCATCCACCATTGCTGCCTCGAGTTGCCCTACAGCTGTAGGCCCGACGACGTCATTTGAGTCCGCTGGATGAAGTTCCATGACCAGCGACTGGAGTGCACTGATTGCGGAACGCGACATTTGCCAACTCTGCGGCGGATCGTTTTCAGCGGCTTGGACAAGTTGTCTATGCGCACCCTCCAGGTCGAAATCGTTACTCGTGCCCCTAGCGTCTGAGATCCACCGCCAGAACTTTCTGCCGCTGATACTCATCACCTGGAGTTCCCATCCGTTGAGCCGCTTGTTTCGGAACGTCGTGATTGCATACGTCGTGGCATCGACCGTATTCCGGACTTTGCTTGAGTACTCGCGTGGAACCCAGGCTCGGCCGTCCCAACGCGATCGGCCGTCGTTCGATACTGCGGTCTGCCAGGCCTGACCGTTCCACCACCAACGCATGTCAGGCGAAAAGCGGGCCAGCTCAGCAGCGGAGGCTGTCGAACGTTTGCGGGCGCTTTGCGCTGCCAGCACTATGCCGGCGAGCGCGATGACGACAACGTCGATCGCGAACTGATACGCAGGATCGATCCCCGTAATGGCCACAACCACGCCGATTAGGACCACTGCTCCGACCAGCCACAGCCACAGCGGAAGTCGTTTCATCTTGTGAGGAGCGTGACACGCAAGCGCATGCCCGGCAATCTAGCTGGTCGTGAATCAAAGGCCCACCCGGGCCCACTCCAAATCGAACTCGTCTCGAGCCTCCTTGGGGGTTTGACCGGCATCGGCACCCGGTCCGACAGCAATTCTGACAACAGTTCTCGCTGAGGACGAAGCGATCCCAGGCAGGCCGAGTTCCAGAAGACCGACGTTCGACCCGGTCAGCCAAGCAGGTAGTTGAACAATCGCAACTCGTTGGGGGAAATGAGAAGGTAGGTGATGACATATGCGCCGTCGCCTTTTGAGAGCGCCAGCCCCACGCTTACCGCAAGATAGGCAGCCAGACCGATCACGTTGGCAGCGATGCCAATAGCGGCTCGACTTGCGGAGCCCTCACGGAAGCGGCGTATTCCATGGATCACACCAAAGCTGAAAAACACCCACGGGATGAGGAGAGGAAAAAGGCTGGCGTCAACGACCCCCGCCACAAACCAAAGAAGCGGACGCTTCAGTCCGGACCTTGCAAATTGGCGCGGAGCAAGTCCGGCGGGTGCTATAGGTTGCCATTGGGCACCATCCCACCACCAACGACCGTCGGGCGATCGCTGGCCGACTGTTCCCATGGGACTCGGGTCCGGTGTCTCGGAGCTTGTCATGAGTATCTCGCCGCCATTGTCACCCTACCGGCGCCGTTCAGCGCTGCGCTGGGCCTTCTTCAGCACGTCCACCAGATACTCAGCATGGTGAGGGTCCATGGTGACCGCGACCTGAGCTTGAGCGGTCATGGACTTGCCTTCAATTGCGGGCTGCGCCCTCAACCGCGGTGCGCGGTCTAACAGGTCACGAACGCGTAGGCCCTTTTCAACGGCGTACATGAGGACCACTGGCTTGATCGCTTCGGTCCAGCGACGGAAATTCACCGCGTCAGTCTGAAGTTCGGCCACCATCGCCGCCCGCCCGTCGTCCGTTTTCATCATCGCCTGACGTTGTGGCGTCCTGAAGAAGTGATGAATGACGAAGTTTCGTCGCTCAATCACCTTGGTCAATTGTTTGAACATGGCGCCTTGCTGAGGGATGCGTGGTTTGAGTTCACGCACGAGACTCCCCAGCGTTTGTCGTTGGATGCTGGCTAGCAGCCGGAGATAGTCGCGACGTGTCAGCGTTGAAGTCTTAGGATGCGACAGCCACGCGTAAGCACTGAGCTCAGCTTCAAGTGCTTGTCCCCAGGCCATTGCGACACCGGCCCAGGCCATCACGTCCCTGGTGATTGGGTCAAGTTCGACGCCCGTCGTCAGGTCGTGCGTTTCTGGTTGCTCGGGCAATCTGGAACTCCTTTCCAACCAAGATATTGCCATCGACACGCATTAACCACCAACCACTTCCCAGACGCGGCCCCGCTCCAGAAATACTTCGATTTCGCCAAGCTCTGTTGAAATCCACATGCGGTGCGCGATTTCAGGGCACGCCGAGTACGGCCTCCATCCGATCAGCCGCCTCGCGCTGAAGGGCGGGGAGCACATGGCTGTAAGTGTTCATCGTCAGGCTGATCTGGCTGTGGCCGAGTGTCTCCATCACCACGCGCGGATGGACGCCCTGAACAAGAAGCAGCGATGCGCACGCATGGCGCAGGTCGTGGAAACGCATCGGTGGTAAGCCGGCCCGCTGCAGCAGTCGATGGAATCGGTGCGTGACATTTGGGCCGTCGGCAAGGGTTCCCTTGGCGCTCGGGAAGACCAAGTCGAGGTCGACCCATTGTTCTCCAGCTGCCAGGCGTTCCATGGCCTGGCGGGCGCGGTGAGAGCGCAGTGCGCTGATGACGATCGGTGGCATGACAAGAGTTCTCCGACTGCGCTCCGTCTTCGTCTCGACGAGCTGCGTCCCTTGATGCGGGATCCGCTGTGAGGCGCGGCGCACGCGCAGTATCCCGGTGTCCAGGTCGATGTCGCTCCATTTCAGCCCGAGCGCTTCGCCTTGCCGCAGGCCAAATGCCAGCGCGACCGAGTACAGCGCCTCGAGGCGATCGCCTCGCGCGCCGTCAAGCAATCGCCGTGCGTCTTCGGGAGTTAGCACGATGGCCTCACGGCGCTTCCCTCGAGGTGGAGAAACCATCGCCGCGGCGTTGTAGTGGACCATTCGCCAACGAACAGCCTGGTTGAGGGCCGCTCTGAGGACCGAGTGCATGTACTGAATCGTTCGCGGCGCCAGGCGACCCTCTCGTATCTTCCGAGTAACGAGTGAGTGAACGTGCTGCGGACTCAACTTCGCGAGTCGCACGCGGCCGGACTGGGGAGGATGTGAAGCCGAACCAGATGTTCATAGCCGCGCCAAGTCAGCGGGCGTGTTCGCTGCTTCGCAACTTCGTACAGCCACCGATTCATGTAGTCGGCGACGGTCAGCCGTTCGTTGATGACTGGCCGACCTTCAGCGATGTCCCGCTGGATCTTTGTGAGCCGGCCGGCAACTTCGCGTCGTGTCTTGCCGTAGATCCACTTTCGGCTGTAGTCGTCGAGGATGATGGCTGCCGCCCAGCGTCCGTCGGAGCGCTTCAGGATGGTTCCTTCGCCGTTGCCACGGCGTCCCGCGCTCATCGCTGACCCTCATTCTTCGACCGGTACCCGTGTCGACGAACTGCAGAACCCTCTGCGACCGCAATGGAAGGCACGGTGTTACGCGTTCCGTGCCAGGAGATGTGCGAGCCAAGCCGAATCCGGCCAGTGCCGGCCTCGGCCGCAACCTCCAACACGTAATGCGCAATCGTCGCCACCATGCGTCGCACGGTATCCCCAGCTCGCGACGACGGCAATAGCGCGAAACGAAGACCATCAGCAACGCGTGAGACGTCCTGACACCGCGTGACACCCGGTGACACTTCCTGACACTCTGTGACACGCCTCGTAAATTCTTGTGAGATTTGTCCCGCGACGAATCTCAGTCGCCCAGCTCTGACAACAGTTTTGACATCAACGCCGTGGCACTCGCTGACACTCCCTGACACTGAATCGAGTCGCTGACGGCCACGGCTGAGTACGCCTGACACTCCCTGACACTCTCTGGCACGAGCTCGGGCGGGCCTCATAATCGGCTGGTCGTTGGTTCGACTCCAACCGGGCCCACCACATGGGCGGCCTATCGCGGTCTACCGCCACGCGGGAGACCGCCGATCTCATCGTAGATCTCCCAAGCCACGACCTACCTAGGGTGGGAAGAGGAGCCAAGCTGTCCGTCTATGCGGGCTCCGGAAGCATTACGTCGCGGACGAGCGCTTCAAGGTCACTGCAGGCCCCCATGAACTGGCGCAGCGTGCGTATGGTGGGGCCGAACGAATCAAACTCCTGCGTTGTAAGTCCATCTTCCGAATATGCGCGGCGGAAGTCCGGGAAATGGCCAATCAGCTGACTCACGACATCGGGGTCGACCGGTTCGTCGATCCGGGGTCGAACTTCGATGTCGCTCGCGTTTAGACGCTTCTGCCAAGCGAAGGGCGGCGAGATCACGGCATCGGCGCCGATCAGCTCACTCCAGTGCATGTGATTGCGGAACGCCGCGGAAAGCAGTCGCACTCTATAGCCACGCTCACGGAAGATTCCATACGTCTTTTTGAAAACCGCCACGCCCGCCCACTCTAGAATGCCGGGGTCGACCGAAATCCCTCGCTTTTCGAGGAGGACCTTCAACCAGTCGTCGAGGCGCCCGACCATGATCGTGCAAACCGGGCCCATCGAATCGATGTCATTGCCTGCGCCATGCCGCCGTTGCGAGCCTCGCTCTACGGCTTCGGCAACGGCGATGCATTGCGGCAGCGTGAAACATACCGTCGCATTCACGCTGACCCCGAGAAAGGTGGCTTCTTCGATCGCCAGGATTCCGGCACTGGTAGCTGGAATCTTCACGATCATGTTCGGTGCGATTCGGCTGAAGGCCATCGCGTTCTCGAGGATGCGGTCAGCATCCCGGAAGAGTCTTGGGTCGGTCTGTATCGAGAGGCGCCCGTTCCGTCCGCCACTCGCAGCAAACGCCGGCTCAAGTAGCTCGGCAGCCCTGACCGACATCTCCTCAACCAGCTGCCAACCAATCTGGTCCTCGGTCGCGCCCCGCAGTTCGCGCGTCAGGGCTTCGATGCGAGGCTGCCACGCGGTGATGTTCTTCTTCAGAATGCCGACCGCGATAACCGGGTTACAGGTAGCTCCGACGGCGCCGTTGGCTATGGCATAGCGGAGCTCTTCGACGTCCGCCGAGTCATTCCATAAGCACGTCTGCGTTGTCTGGGTCATCCGGTGGAGCGGGCTCTTGTAGGTGAAAGCCGGCGCAATACTGGTTGGCCTACCCACGGACGCCCGTCTCACCATCGCGTCACCACGGCCTACCGTCCATCGGTCCCTCCTCTTTGACTCACCGGATGCAACTGTTGGCGGCGCTGACTGTTGACAATTAGCTGTCGTAAGTCTACGGTGTATATGCTGCATCCGCATGTCGGAGGAGAGCCTATGGGTTGCAGCTTGGCCAGGGTGACGATGACTTCTGCACCCGAAAGAAGGTCGTGGTGAACAGATGGTGATCGCGGCCTGTTGTAACTGTTAGGGGGTGCGCCCTTGAGCGCCTGGCATCAACACGGCAGGAGGAGCCGAGACTAAGAGTTCCGCACCATGCTGTCGAACCACATAGCTCCGCTCGACGTTGGCCGAGTATTCACCCGCGACGAATACCGAAGCCTCCAGGTTGATGACCATGCCGGCCTCCAAGGGAAGGTCGGCTGGCAGGTCGACGCATTGGTCGCGAAGCCGCTCGGTCGTGCGTGGCGCCACGAAAGGTAGGTCCCGGACCTGAACTCCAAGGCCGTGCCCGCTCGCTGAGCAGTGTTCGCTGGCCGATCCTGTATGTAATGCCCGGGTCATTTCCACCTGACAGGCCGAAGCTGGCCTCCCAGCCTGGAGCGCCGCGCTACCTGCATCGAGGCTCCTCACGAGGTTGTCAATGGCTGCCAGCGCGTCAGCACGTGGCTCTCGCATCGCCAGGGTGAGCCCGGCATCAGAAAAATACCCTCGTCGGCGGCATCCAAAATCGACGTAGCACAGATCTGTTTCTTTAAGCGCCGAACTGACCTGCATCGCGATTCCGCCATCGCTCACGCCCCACGCAAAGTGGTCAAGTTCGGCGTCATAACGGGCAACCTCCACGCGATACGCTGTGCTGATATCAAGCATGTCCCGGCCTGGCCGAGCTAAGGCGAGCGCGGTCACGGCGGCCTGCTGACTGGCTTCGGCACACTCACGCATGAGGCGAATCTCATCTGCCGTCTTGACTGCACGGATGTATCGCAGAAGCACGGAGCAGTCGTCCAACCTAGCCAGGGGTAGTCGGGCCCCAAGGTCCGCCGCGCGATCAGATGCCGGGGCTCGCAGCTCGATTCCGATGCGGCAATCAACAAGGCCGCGCTGCTTCAGAACTTGGACAAGCACCTCGATCGCACTGGGCGCACTTTTGGTGTCTGGAGATCCCACGGGGCGCCCGAAATGTTGAACGTCAATAGCACCGAGACCTGCCGCCGTCGCTCCAAACGAGGCAACGACTATTAGCGCAGGGCGATCGCTCTTTGTCAGGACCGCGTAACTTGGAAACTGAATAGCTCGACTGAGCGGGTCTAACATATCCTCTGAGTTCCTGCGTTCAAACCAGCCCTCATAGCCAGTCAGATATAGGACATTGTCCGGGGTCGTTGCGACCAGTGCATCGACTTCGCACGACTCCATCAGATCACGGGCGCGGTCCAGATTCGCGATCACGCGGGCGCCTGGGGGAATATCACGACAATGGCAATGAACAGCATCAGAACTCTGTCACGTCGTGGGTGCGATATTCGATGCTGAGGACTTCCAGCCATGGTGGGCACCTCCTGATATGCGCCAACCGAGCGGCACCGGCGTCCGGCTCGGTCTGTGCTCCAGGACTCTGCGGAACCGCCCACCAGCCTTCCGCATATCGAGCGGGGTCAGAATTGGTATGCTAGGACGTTGACGACCGACTGTCAACAGTCAGCCCTACGAGGAGGTGGAGTGGTATGAGCTCGGCGAAGTTGAGCAGGGCGACCCCCTACCGCAAATTGACCGCTGACGGTCAAACTACGCGATTGACCACCGCGCAAGCGATTGTCCGCTACCTCGGCGAGCAGTACAGCGTGCGGGATGGCCGTCGCCAGCGGTTGGTGCCGGCCATGCTCGGGATCTTTGGGCACGGCAACGTCGCCGGCCTCGGCCAGGCACTTGACGAATATCAAGACAAACTTCCTTTCATCCAGGGCCGGAACGAGCAATCGCTGGTGCATATCGCGTCCGGTTTTGCGAAGGCGAAGCTGCGGATGGCGACTCTCGCCGTGACCTCATCCATTGGCCCAGGTGCCACCAACATGGTGACCGGCGCCGCGCTGGCCACGATCAATCGCCTCCCTGTGCTCCTATTTCCGGGAGATACCTACGCGACGCGCCGGCAAGGTCCGGTGCTTCAGCAGTTGGAACATCCGCTGGCGGGCGACGTCAGTGTCAATGACTGCTTCCGGCCTATAGCCCGGTACTTCGACAGGATCACGCGGCCGGAGCAACTCTTGACCGCGCTGCCCGAAGCGATGCGCGTACTCACCAGTCCTACTGAGGCGGGAGCTGTCGTGATCGCGCTGCCGCAGGACATCCAGACCGAGGTGTACGACTACCCGACCGATTTCTTTGCCGAACAGGAGTGGCCAATCTTCCGACCGCCGCCCCACCAAGACCAGATCGCGGCCGTGGCGCGGCTGCTCGCCGCCGCTCACAAGCCGCTGATCATCGCTGGTGGCGGCGTCATCTACGCCGAAGCTGCGAAGGAGCTGGCCGAGCTGGCGAGCACGTTCGGCGTTCCGGTCGTCGAAACCTTCGGGGGCAAGGGTGCCGTTGAGAGCGACGTTTGGTGGGGACTCGGAGGATTGGGGCTCGAAGGCAATCCGGCCGCCAACGCCGTCGCGGCGGAAGCGGACTTCGTGCTGCACGTCGGCACGCGCTTAACCGATTTTGCGACAGCGTCTCAGTCGATCTTCCGCAATCCCGACGTTCGCTTCGCTTCGATAAACGTTGTCGACCACGATGCTCGAAAGCAGGGAGCGCAGCCGATCATCGCCGACGCCAAGTCTGGCTTGGCAACACTCGTGACGGCCGCGAAAGCCGCCGGCGTGGTCCCACGTCAAGGATGGGCCGACCGCACGCAAAGGGCAAAGCTCGAATGGCAGCACACTCGCATGGAGGCATTGAAGCCAACCGACGAAAGGCCGATGACCCAGGGTCAGCTCATCGGCGTACTGAACAATTGGGCGCGGCCCGGAGACATCGTAGTCGCGGCGGCAGGAGGGCCGCCCGGAGACCTGCTCAAGGTCTGGGACGCCACCGACGAGCGGCGCTGTCACCTCGAGTTCGGGTATTCCTGCATGGGCTACGAGATCCCGGCTTCGCTAGGCGTCCGGCTGGCCGGGCCTGCTGGAGAGGTCGTTGCGTATATCGGTGACGGAACGTTTCTCATGCAGCCAACCGAATTGGCCACGGCGGTCCAGGAAGGCTTCAAGGTCACCGTCGTCATATCCGACAACCACGGGTTCCAGGCAATCCGGCGGCTACAGATGTGGCGCACGGGCCGGCACTTCGCCAACGAGTTCCGGCGTCGGGTAGGACCCCTGGGCACTGGAGCCTTGGAGGGCGAGTACCTCACGCTTGACCTCGCAGAGATTGCCCATGGCCTTGGGGCCACCGCATGGAATGCGAATAGTCCGGAAGAGCTGCGGGACGCTCTCGAGCGGGCGCGAGAGACGCCTGGTCCATCGGTCATCGTTGTTCAGACTGCACCGCACGAGAATCTTCCGGGTTCGGGAGTCTGGTGGGACGTTGCGCCCGCCGAAGTCTCTGGCCAGCCTTGGGTGGCAGAGAAGCGACACGAATATGAGGCAGACCTGCGCCATCAGAGATGGTTCGGTTGAACCACGAGTTTCGGAACCGCCTCCGGAATCGTGACCCCCTGATCGGCACCTTCCTCAACCTCGGTTCGGCCACCGCAGCCGAGGCTTGTGCTATGGCTGGTTGCGAATTCATGGTCGTCGATCTCGAGCACGGCAGCGCTGGCGAGGACGCGTTGTTGGAGCAGATCGTTGCCGCCGCCGCTCACCGTTCGGCGCTCTCAACTCGGACGACTACCGGTACGCGTCTGCGGCTCTCCGCGTTTGAAGGCGCTCAGCTCTACGGCCAAAGTCTTTCCCTTGATGCCCATCGGGGGGCTGGTCAACACCGTCCTGCGGTTCACAGGCGCCAAGCACCATGAAGGTCACCCTTGGCTCTGCACCGGATTCCTGGGGCGTGTGGTTTGCAGCCGATCCCAAACAAACGCCCTGGCAGCGCTTTCTCGACGAGGTGTCGGCGGTTGGATATCGGTGGATCGAGCTGGGGCCATTCGGTTATCTGCCTACCGACCATGCGGTGCTCAGCAAGGAGCTTGAACGCCGCCAGCTCCGCATCTCGGGATCCTTAGTCATGTTTCCATTCGAACAATCAGACGCTTGGCAGAAGTGGGCCGCCGAAGTCGAGCGAACGTGTGCCGCGGTCGAAGGGGTCGGCGGCAAGTATCTCGTTTTGATTGATGGTCTGTATTCCGATCTGGCGACGGGCCGCGCCCTTGCGCCTGCTGATCTCGATGGCGCTGGGTGGACTCAGCTGTTGAATACGACGGCCCGGATCGCCGACGTGGCTGAGAAACACCGACTGACTCCGGTTTTGCATCCGCACGCCGAGAGCCACATCGAATACGAGAGCCAAGTCGAGCGCTTTCTGCTGGAGGCGGATCCGCGGATCGGTTTGTGTCTGGACATCGGACACCATGCCTACCGTGGCGGGGACCCGATTGCGCTGTTGCGCCGGCATCATGCAAGGATTCCGTACCTCCATCTGAAGAATGTCGACCGCGAAGTTCAGAAGCTGGTGGAGGAGGAGCACAAGACTTTCGCCGAAGCCGTGGCCATGGACGTGTTCGTCGAACCATCAAGAGGAGCGGTTGACTTCACGCTTCTGCGGGACGTGCTTGAGGAGGTTGAGTACGACGGCTTTGGGATCGTGGAGCAGGACATGTATCCGGCGGCACCGGACAAGCCATTGCCGATCGCAACACGCACCTACAGATACCTCCGTGATCTCGGTTTCGGTCAATGACCCGACCCAGAATCGCCGTCGATTTGTGTTCGGCCTTAGGGCTGCCAGAGGAGCGAGTGAGATGGCATCAGTGACCTACGAAAACGTGAGCAAATGGTTCGGAACCGATACCGCCGCTGTACGAGACTTCTCTCTCCACGTCAAAGACGGCGAGTTCATGGTCCTGGTTGGTCCTTCCGGATGCGGCAAATCGACAGCGCTACGCATGCTGGCCGGGTTCGAAGACCCGACCGAGGGAAGCATCAGGCTCGGCGAGCGCGAGATAACGGATGTGCCGCCACGCGATCGGAACATCGCGATGGTCTTTCAGTCGTACGCCCTTTACCCACACAAATCGGTCTACGAGAACATGGCCTTCGGACTGAAGATGCGCGGAACCAAGAAACTGGAGATCGAGCGGCGTGTGCAGGCAGCGGCCAGGATGCTCGAGCTCGAGCCGATGCTCAGGCGCAAGCCGCGCGAACTTTCTGGCGGCCAACGCCAGCGGGTCGCGTTGGGCCGTGCCATCGTGAGGGACCCGCAGGTGTTCCTGCTCGACGAGCCGCTGTCAAACTTGGACGCCAAGCTTCGCGTGCAGACCCGCGTTGAGCTGCAAAAGCAGCACCGTAGGTTGGGAACCACATTCATCTATGTCACCCACGATCAGGTCGAGGCCATGACCATGGGCGACCGGATAGCGGTGATGCGAGATGGCGTGCTCCAGCAATGCGCACCGCCGCGCGAAATTTACGACACGCCAGCCAACATGTACGTCGCCGGTTTCATAGGCAGCCCGGCGATGAACTTCGTTCCAGTCACCATCAGCGACGGCAGGAACGCCAGGGCAAGTGGTTTCTCGGTTGACTTGCCGCGCCCGGTGCCGGCCACTCGCGCCATCCTGGGCATCCGCCCGGAGGCGCTTACCGAGCACCCGCTCCAGGACGGGGCCGTAGTCGAGCTCGAGGTCGAGGTCATCGAGGTACTGGGCGCCGATCAGTACATCCACGGAACCTGCGGCGCTGACGCGCTTACGGCTCGCGTCGAGCCGACGCTAAGGGTCGCGGTTGGCGATCAAGTCAGGCTGGGTTTCGATCGCCAGCATCTGCACCTGTTTGAAGCGGAGACCGGGGCCGCAATCCTCGAACATCTCTAGTCGGAGGGGTCCGACCAGAAACCTCAACCCTTCATACCGCTCATGACGACGCCGCGGATGAACAAGCGCTGGGTCAAGAAAAAGAGGACGATCGGGACCAGCGTGATCAATGCCGCCACAGCCATGATGTTGTTGAACGGCTGAGGTGTATAGCCGGGCCCGCTGGCCTGGACTTGGGACCACGCCTGAAAGCTGACGGCCAATGTGAATTTATCTGACGAGGTAAGGTAGATCAGAGGGCCGAAGAAATCATTCCACTCCTGGATGAAGGTGAAGATCGCGACGACCGCCAGAGCTGGTTTGGACATGGGCAGAATAATGTGCCAGTAGTTCCGCAGGAAGCCGCAGCCGTCCAGCTCCGCCGCCTCCGAATATTCGCGCGGTATTGACAGGAAGAATTGGCGGAGCAGGAAGACGGAAAACGCACCTAGACTGCCACCGGCGAACAGCGACGGCATGGTCAAGGGCAGATAGGTATCCAACCATCCGAAGTTGCGAAAGATCAAATACTGAGGGATCAGCAGCGCCTGGACGGGCATCATCATGGTTGCCAAGACGACGATGAACAGCGGTCCCCGCAGCGGGAACTGGAAGCGTGCAAATGCGTAGGCTGCTAGAGGCACGCTCAAGAGTCGACCAATCTCCACACCGACGACGATGCTCAGCGTATTGGTCAGTCCGCGGGCGAAAGGAAAGCTCTTCAGAACATCGGGGTAGTTGTTCCAATGGAATGTGGGGGGGATGATGCTCGGTGGGAAGTCGAACACGGTCTGAGACGACTTCAACGAGGTTGACAGCATCCAGAGAAATGGGAACGAGAACAGAAGCGCGCCAGTGACGATCAGCAAGTAAAGGAGAGCGCGCCGGCCAACGCGACCGGGAGCCGGACGCCGACCCGAGCCAGGCTTGCCGCGAGTGAGGGTTGCGCTGATCTCCGCCTCCTTGCTAGTCGCTGTAGTCGTAATAAACAAACCGGCGTGACACCCGCAAGGTGATGAGGGTGAGTACGAGCATCATCACAAGCAGCACCCAGGCAAGAGCTGAGGCATATCCCATTTGGAAGTATTGCCAGCCGGTTCTGAACAGGTAGACGACGTAAAACAGCGATGCGTTATCCGGGCCGCCTCGGGTGATCACGTAGGCCGCGGTGAAGATCTGAAAGGAACCGATCACCCCGGTCAGAAACGTGAAGAGCAGGACTGGAGACGTCATCGGAACCGTGATGTGGACGAATCGGTTCCAGGCGCCGGCGCCATCAATGTGAGCTGCTTCGTAGAGCGCAGTGGGAACTTGCTGTAGCGCCGCCAGATACAGGACCAGGTTCCCACCCGAGCCCCACAGGGTCATGAGAATGAAGGCTGGCAACACCCAGGTTGTCGAGCCAAACCATTCGGGGCGAGGCAGGTGAAGGCTGAACAAGCCCGCGTTGACAAGTCCGTAGTCTGGGTTGAGGATCCAGGACCACAGATAAGCAGTCGCGATTGCCGGAACGATTGACGGCAGGAAATACAGGGTCCGCCAGACTCCGACCCAGCGGACCTTCTGGTTGAGCAGCAGCGCGATCCCGTAACCGAGGGCGATGCTGCCGGGTACCGCGATCAGGCTGTAGGCCGTCGTGACCTTGAGTGATTGCCAGAAAAGGGCATCGTGCAGCAGGACCGAGTAGTTCTTGAGTCCAACCCAGCTGATGTCGCCGAGGATCGGATATTTCGTCAGTGAGTAATAGAGCGTGGCGCCGATCGGGTATGCGATGAAGATGAGGAAGCCGGTGATCCACGGACTCAGGAAGACGTAGGCCGCCAGGGTTTGCCTTCGCGCCCGAGGTGATCGCCACCACCACGTTCGCTGACGCCCAGGCCTGGCCCTAGAGACCCCTACCCTCAGTGCCGTCTCCATTAGTCGAACATTTTCCCGGCCCAACGGGCCCGGCGCTGACTCCAACGACGCGACTTCGTCGCCCTCCCTTGGCCAACCGGCATCACGCAATGGTATGCCAACGGTCATCTGTTGACAACCGCCCGTTTACCGGATAGTCTCTCTGAACGGGAGTGGAGTTAGGTCGGGGAGCCGGCGTCTGAGTCAACCGCAGCGGGCGTCCCCAAGGCTGTAGGAGAAAGAGGCATCAGATGGGCGGTTCCCTTCCCGGCGACCGACTGGGTCACCAGCGAATGAGAAAGATCGTTGAGACGTTCCTGACAGCTGCCGGTGGCGGGCGCTCATCGGCGCAATCGTGATGCCACGAGATGCCGGGCGACTTGTCGGCCAGGCGGCTCTCGGTACCGGAGGCGCCTATGGGATCTGCAGGCTTCTCGCGGAAGAGAGCGCCGCGCTCACGATCGCGGACGTCAATCGAGCTGCCGGGCGCTGTTTCGAGACAAGTCGCCCGGCCGGGCCCGGGATAGGGAGTCCGTTGTGAATTCAGGATGAATGGAGCGATCAGTTCTATGCGAGCCCGCGAAACAGAAACAGCCGAATCGAAGACCGAATCGAAGACCAAAAGGAGATTTTAGAGTGATGTCATTACTACGTCAGACCACCGACCGACGTCGGTTCCTCCAAGCCATGATGGCCTTGATGCCGGCGGGAGCCTTCCTCGCGGCCTGCGCGAGCTCGACGTCCCAGGGTTCGAACATGTCCACGATCAGCACCAAGCAAAATGCCACCCTCACGTTCTCCAACTGGTGGGGTGACAACTACACCCACTACATCCCGGTTCTCCAGCAAGAAATAGGCATCGGCATCACCGAGCGGCGCGTGGACGTCTCGCAGTATGAACAGAAGCTGCTCGTCGAGCTCGCGAGCGGTACGGCGCCCGATATCTTCCTGCTGGACTCAAACAACAACGGTGACATCTTCCCGGCTCACGTCGCACAGCCCTTTGACGACTACCTCGCCCACAGCGGTATCGACATGGCGAAGTGGAACATCGCGCCAAAGAAGGAAGTCGGCTTCAGCGGCCAGACCCTCGGTCTCTCGGTCTTCACGATGCAAGACCTGATCGTCCACGTGAACAAGCCGCTCGCTGACGCAGACGGCTTGCTCGACAACGCACCCCTCTGGGGAACGTCCAGGTTTGATACCTGGAAGTGGGACGACTTCGTGAACTGGCTCAAAGCCGGCACCAAAGTCGTCAATGGAGAGACGGTGCAGTACGGCCTCGGAACGCTCGGGGGAGTCGACTTGGGCCCCTATGGCCTGGTCGCCATCTACAGGGCCTTGCTGGGAGATAACGGTGGCTCCATTTTTGACGACGACTGGAACTACAACGAGACCGTATCGAAGGTCGATGAAGCGCCCTCCATCGATGCAGCCCAGAAGATCGTCGATCTGGTGCGCGTCCACAAGGTTGCGCCCACCCCTGGAACCGAGGGCGCGATTCCGGGTGGGACGTATCGGGGCAAGAAGGCGGTTTCGACCATCTTCTGGTCGACGCCGAGTACCTATCCAGAGTCGACACTGTTCCCTCAGGAATACTTCCACCTGCCGTACATCACGAGCAAGATTCACGCATTAGGCGCCAATCAGCTTATGGTGAGCAAGGCCGGCAAGAACGTGGACGCGGCGCTTGAGTGGTGCACCCGCTTCTGCATCGATACCCAGGTAAGGACGCTGTTCCTCCAGTATGCCGCCATCCCCTCATGGGACCCGCTGCCAATTGTGAACGCGTCCCCAGACGGCACGCCCAAGAAGATCGCTCTGATCAACCTGGCGAGGATTCCGGGCATCAGCTCGTTGCCCAGCGACGCGACGAATACCACGACCTACCCGCGCTGGTATGGCAAAAAGGCGTCCGCGTTCACCCAGCAGACCCTCCAGGACGCCCTGACCAAGGCAGTTCTTGGCAATGCCACCGTTCAGGCGGCGATGACCGGGGCCAAGCAGGCAATCGACGCTCAGTTGAAGTCGGCGTAGGAGTCCAATCTCATTCGAGGTGAGCCGAGTCACTGGTTGCGGCCTTCGCAATTCAGTGCTCGGCGACCTCGATTGGTCCGGATGCTTCGTTCCGAACCTGGCCACGTCGGTAAGCGAGGGGTCGCTGACTGTTTACAATGGTTCCCCAAATGCAGGTCGAGCGAGTCGAGGTGCCGGACCTCTGGGAGGTCGTGGCTGACCGAATACGGAACCAGATCATCGGGGGCGAGCTCCCGCCGGGATCGCGCCTGGTTGAAACTGAGCTGGCGACCCGTTTCGGGACCAGCCGAGGGCCGATCCGCGAGGCGTTAAGAGAACTCGAGCGCGAGGGCATCATCATCAGTGCCCCCCGCCGCGGAACGGTCGTCGGCTCGATGACCAAACAGGATTTGGAGGAGGTCTACAGCGTCAGGGAAGCCCTGGAGTTGCTGGCGCTGAAGGAAGCGAGCAGAAAGGCCGACGATGCAACCCTTGAGGCTATTAAAGTCCACCTCGATGCGATCGACAAGGCGATAGCCGCCGGCGACACGGCCGAAGTAGTCAGGGCCGATCTCGAGTTCCACAGGGCGATATGCAAGGCGGCTGGGAACGGTCGGCTGCTGGCCGCCTGGGAACAGCTTGCGTCGCCCATAGCTCTCCTGATCCGGCTTGCGATGTCGATGAACATCGCTCTCGTGAGGGGAGAGGGCGGCCATCACCAGCAGGTGCTGCAGGCTCTTATCGAGCGCAACCCAGACCGGGCGGGCGCCATCCTCAGTCGCAATTTCAAGCAAGTGATAAAAGCGCTATTCAAGTCTGAGCGATTTACCCGGGCCGAACACTAGCCTTGCCTGGCTGACTCCGTTCGGCCCCGGCCGAGATGCGCCCACCGTGGAAGTTGAAGGACTGCCGGATTGACGATCGACTCTGGCAGCTGCCCGCTCAGAACATTGGCAACATTGCGAGCCGCCTTTCGCTCCAGTTCGAGAACGGATTCCTCGGAGTAGAAGGCGACATGCGGAGTCGCGATGAGATTCGGCAACGACAACAGGGGATGTTCATCAGGTAACCTGTCGCGCTCGAATACGTCGAGCCCCGCACCAGCGATCCATCCCTCCCTGAGCGCCTTCACCAGCGAATCCTGATCGAGGATCCCGCCTCTGGAGGTGTTGACCAGAAAGGCGGAAGGCTTCATCAGGCGAAGCTTGGATTCGTCGATGAGGTGTCTGGTGGAATCGGTCAGCGGTGTGTGCAGGCTTATGTAGTCGGACCTCTTCAGGAGATCTTCAAGAGTGCACGCCTCGGCGTGATGTGCTCGGGCCGCCGCGGCGTCGATGAAAGGATCGTAGGCGAGGATGGCCAAGCCTAAGCCGATTGCTTTGGTGGCCAGGGTCTGACCGATCTTGCCAAATCCGACGATCCCGAGGGTTCGACCGGCGACCCGGTAGAGAGGGCGACCCGCCTTCAGGTCCCACTTACCAGCGCGGGTTCCATTGTCATAACGCGGGACATTGCGCGCCAAGCTCAATATCAGGGCAATGGCGTGCTCGGCGACCTCATCGAGGCAATAGGCAGGGACGTTGGTGACGATGATCCCCAGCTGGGTGGCCGCGGTCACATCGATGTTGTCGACTCCGATGCCGTAGCGACCGACCACCTGGAGGCGGTGGCCTGCTCTCAGGACACGCGCGGGGACCTGTTTGAAGCAGGTCAGAATGGCATCCGCATCGCTCACGAGAGATTCGAGCTCTTCCGGCTCGCCGGTTTTTGCGACGATAAGCTTGGCTCCCGCCTCGGCGAGAACAGCTGCTTCGGGGTCGGTGGAATCCCATGTGTAGTCGGTGACCAGGACTCGCTTCTGCGTCATCTAGCTCCTAAGGCGGGAGTTGGAGCCAGCGTGGCTTCTTCCCCTAGCTCGTCCTCGATACGGGTCAACTGGTTGTACTTGGCAAGCCGCTCAGATTGCGTGACGGAGCCAATCTTGATCTGTCCCATTCCGCTGGCCACCGTGATGTCGGCCAGAATCGAATCTTCGGTCTCTCCTGATCGGGCCGACGCGATTGTGCTGTAGCCCGCCTTCTGGGCCATATCCACAACACGCAGCGTTTCAGTCAGCGTCCCGATCTGGTTCATCTTGACCAGAACGGCATTGGCGACGCCGCGCTCGATTCCGAGACCCAGCCTCTGAGGATTGGTGGTGAAAAGATCGTCGCCGACCAGTTGGACGCGATTAGCCAGCGAGTCCGTGAGCACTTTCCAGCCGTCCCAATCATCCTCTGCCAATCCGTCTTCAATCGAGCAGATTGGATATTTGTCGACCCATTCCTCCAACAGTCCCACCAGCTCGGCCGGGGTCAACGATCTCTTCTCGCTGGCGAGGCCGTAGCGGTGCTTCTCGACGTCGTAGAAATGGCTTGCAGCGACATCGATCGCGATTCCAACATCATGACCCGGCTTGAAGCCGGCTCGTTCGGCCGCCGTCACCATCAGCTCCAAGGCTTCGACGTGACCCTTTAAGGCAGGGCCGAAGCCGCCTTCATCAGCTCGCAATGTAGACAGCCCGCGCTCCCGAAGCAAATCCTTCATCGCCCAGTGGATTTGGACGCAGGTGTGGAGAGCCTCAGCGTAGGTGTCGGCGCCAGATGGAACGATCAGAAAATCCTGGAGATCGAGGTTCCCCCCGGCGTGCATGCCGCCACTCAGGATGTTCACCATCGGCCGGGGCAGCAGTGGACTCCCTCCGCGAAGGAGGTGTCGCCACAGGGGAATTCCTCGGCTCGCGGCGGCAACCCGCGCCACGGCGAGGGAGACACCGAGAGTGGCATTGGCGCCCAGGTGGGACTTGTCAGCAGTGCCGTCGAGGTCGACGAGCAGCTGGTCAACGGCTTCTTGGTCGCTCGCATCGAGGCCCCGGAGGGCCGGCTCAATCAGGTCTGTGACATTCGAGATGGCCTGGCGAACACCAAGACCTCGATACCGGCTGCCGACGCCATCCCGCAACTCGACTGCCTCGTGACGCCCGACGGATGCTCCGGATGGGACGCTGGCCATGCCCCACGCACCGGAATCCACACCGACCATGACTTCAATGGTCGGGCGCCCTCGCGAGTCGAGTATCTCTCTCGCTTGTATGCTGGAGATCCTGGAGTTCAACTTAGACGCTGCCTCATCTCGTTGCCCAGCCAATCGATCACGGAGTCGGGATCCTTGGACGCAGTCAGCAGGATTTCACGAGCCATGTTGCGGACGAAGTCCCTGGTCGGGTCGTCGTTGATGTACTCGGCTCTCGACTTTCCATCAATTCGAGCCAACAACAGGCAACCCAGTTCGCCGACGACAGACGCCTCGAGCGGCGTTTGGATCGTGTCCTTCACGGCGTCCTTGTAGGCACCCCAGAACCGCCGGGCTGATGCCAGATACTCGACGTGCCGACGCGCGAAATGTGCTGCCTTCAGGACCAGGTGGGTCAGGCAAAAAGCGACATCGAAGGCCGGATCCCCGTAGTGTGCGACCTCGAAATCAAGAACCAGGACGTAGTTCGGGTAGACAACGATGTTCTTGGGGCTGTAATCGCCGTGCACAAGCACGATTTGGGTGCCGAGCATGCGCTCGATTTCGGCATTGATGGTGGACGCCAGATCGGGGTACAGGCTCGCTATGACCCGATGGTATGGATCGACACGCCCTTGGATGAGTAGGTTCTGGTCGCCAAACCTGTCACGCAGATCTGGGCGTTGATATGACTTGCAATGGAGTAGGCCCAGGAGCCTACCCGCGCGATCAGCTGCCTCGAGGTCCACGGTGCCCGCGAGCAGGCTCTGTTTCCACGTCTTCCCCCCGTCCGGCGCGCAACTCATGCCGAGGACGAAGTTGTCCCGGTCGGAGAACCTGACCTTCGGTACGCAACCGGGAGGCAGCAGGTGCCCCAGGGTGGCCATGCAGTCCGTCTCGACGAAGATCCGCCTCCGGTCGAAGAACCAGTCTTGGTCAACCCTTAGTTTGGGCAACGATTGCTTGACCACGAAGCAATCCGTGGCGAGCACCACCATGACTACGGTGTTGGAGATGCCGCCCGCCAGCAACTCCAACTTGACGTCCTGCGTACCGTCGACAAGGTTCCTCTCGCGCAAATAATCACCGACGTTGGCGAGAGTCAGCTCGACGGTGGCTGCCTCGCGCGGGCTCGTCACCGCCCCACCCGCCTGTAGCGGCTGCAAGTCCCGATCAGGCACGGCACTGTTATGTTCGTTAGTAGCTCCACGCAAGTGTTGGTCCCGCACGCCGAGATGACGTCGGGCCCGCCAGTTGCGAGAATCTGGAGGCCCCTCGCGCCGCCCAGAAAGAATACCATGGTATCCGTCTGTTGCCAACTGCCGTTTGTTAACAATTGCCGGAGGAGGTGGGTGTTGATCCTAAGGGAGCTCTGGAAGCCTGGGCAGGTGACGCTGGGTGGCTGGTGCGCGATCGGGAGCGCGTTCAGCGCTGAGCTGCTGGGTCGTTGCGGCTACGACTGGATCGGCATAGATCTGCAACACGGGTTGATCAGCCAGGAGCAGATGATCGCCATGTTGCAGGGGTTGTCCGGCACCGGTACGCCTGCGCTGGTACGGGTAGCGGATTCGAACCCGGCCGGCATCATGAGGGCCCTGGACGCAGGGGCCAGCGGCGTCATTGTGCCCCTCGTCGAGTCAGCTCACGAAGCTGCTCGGATCGTGCAGGCCTGCCGCTATCCGCCTGACGGTACGCGGAGTTGGGGGCCTGTTCGAGCCTCCTTGGGCGTCAACGAGTACAGCCCTCGGAGCGCGAACCGAGATGTCCTATGCATCGTGATGATCGAGAGCCCGGCGGCGGTCGCCGGCCTCGACGACATCCTCACGGTCCCTGGGATTGACGCTGCCTTCATCGGGTCGAATGACCTGGCTCTCAGCAGCGGCCTCGCACGTACTTTCGGTCCCGAGCCTTCCGCCCAGCTCGACCTCGTCATGTCGATTCAGCTTGCCTGTCGAAGACACGGGATCGTCGCAGGCATTGCGGCAGGCGACACAGAGGCTGTTCTGCGTTGGCACGCCGCCGGATTCGACATGCTTGCACTCCCCTCGGACATCGGGCTGCTTGTGCAAGGCGCTCGCGCCAGCGTAGGCGCCCTCCGAGCGGCCGCCGGCGTGAAGTCAGCCAGGCGGGGAAGCGATGAATCAATCGAGGTCTAGCCGCCGATTGCGCGTCCTTTTTCTCCCGCACCCGATCTATCCGGGTCTGTTCGATCCCTGGGGCAAGGATGTAGTGGCTGCGTTGCGTGATCGCCACGATGTCGCAATCTACGATCCAACCGCGTCTCTTCGGGAGCAGTTTGGCTCGGCGGATGTCGTTGTCGACCATGGGGGTTCAGCCGGTACCAGAGAGATGGCGGATCTCTCATCTTCGGTTAGGTTGTGGCAAATACTTGGAACCGGAACGGATCATTTTGATCTCGTCTACTGGCGTTCCAAGAGAATCCCAATCGCCAACTGCCCCGGGACCTTCACAGCGGTCGGGCTGGCCGAGTTGGCAGTGATGTTCATGCTCATGCTGGCTAGGCGCTTCCGCGTGGCCGAGCTCCGATTCTCTTCTGGCGACTACTACGGGCCTGCGGGCATGGAGCTCCGGACGCGCAGGCTGCTGTTGCTCGGTTTTGGCGCCAGCGCCAGAGAGCTGGCAAAGCGCGCCAATTCGTTCGGCATGCTGACTTCAGCAATCGATGCGATTCCGATCACGGGGCAGGCGGTGGAGGAATTCTGTTTGGTGGAAGCTGGCGGACCAGAGAGGATCGAAGCTCTTCTCGATGGTGCTGACTTCGTCTCTCTCCATCTGCCCCTGAACGAAGAAACCAGACACACGATAAATGAGCACCGCTTGCGCCTGATGAAAGCATCCGCGTTCCTTGTCAATGTTGCCCGCGGAGAATTGGTTGATGAGCATGCCCTCGAGAAGGCCCTGCGCAATGGTCAACTTGCCGGAGCGGGTCTCGATGTCTTCAGCAATGAGCCTCCTGTTCCGTCGTCAGGCCTACTGACCCTTCCAAACGTGATCGCGACGCCCCATATCGCCGGCGCCACCGAAGAGGCATCCCGCGGCCGTGCTGAATTCGTTGCTGCCAACGTGGAACGCCTTGCAGCTGGCGATCCGCCGCTCAATCTGGTGGTATAGCGATATCTCCCAAAATCCACGCTCTCGAGCTGCGACCGGGGTCGCTGTGACAAGCAGGGCTGCATCCATGCTCCTACGGCGAAGCGCTCCGGTGCCGTCTCTGGATGGTCTTGTCGTCAGCATCACGCCGGAATCGGCCGGCTGGACCCACGTTGGCTTCGAGGTTTACAGGCTCAACCGTCAACAGGCGATCACTCCCAACACCAACGATCGCGAACTCTGTGTGGTGATTCTGTCGGGCCAGGTCGACGTCACTTGTGATGGCAACCGATGGGGCGCCTTGGGTTCGCGCTCAAATCCTTTCGAGGGTGCTCCCGACGCGGTCTATGCGCCTCCGAAATCAGATATCAAGTTGACATCGGCCAGCATCATGTGCGAGATCGCTCTCTGTTGGGCGGAAGCGAAGCGCGGTGTCGAGCCGCAACTCCTCCGCGCGCAGGACGTCCGGACATCGAGACGCGGTTCGGACCGGACGGAGAGGATGATTCGCGACATCCTGATGGAAGATCGGTCGGCTGAGTCGCTCTTGGTTACGGAGGTGACTACTCGAGGCGGCAATTGGTCGAGCTATCCACCCCACAAACACGACACCGACGACCCGCCACGTGAGACATACCTGGAGGAGACTTACTACCATCGAACGAAGCACCCGGAAGGCTTTGGCTTCCAGCAGGTGTATACCGAGGACCGGGCCTTAGATACAACCTTGTGTGTCCGCGATGGGGACGTTGTGCTCGTACCGCGGGGATACCATCCAGTGGCGGCTGCACCCGGCTACGACCTCTACTACTTAAACGTTATGGCGGGCCCCCGTCGTCGGTGGTTGGTCACGACCGATCCACGTCACCGCTGGCAACTTGATTGAGGCCAAGATGAGCTCAAGAAATGTGAGCGTTGTCGTCACCGGGTGTGGGGCGGGCATCGGTGAAGCCACCTTGCGCTGTCTGTTGCAGGCCGGCTACTACGTGGTCGGCATTGAGCGCGAGCCCGCTCTTGGACGGCGGGCAGAGACGCTGCTCAATGACCGCGGAAGAGTCCTTATTGGAGACGTGAAGGATCGAAACCTGCTGAGCCAGGCGGCCACTCATGCGCGGAAGGCCGCCCCATTGCATGGGTGGGTCAACAATGCCGCGATCGAAGCGCTCGGAGCCCTGCATGAACTGGAGCCTCCAGGGCTGGAGGCGCAACTTGCGGTCGATTTGTTGGCATTCATTTGGGGGTCGCAGGTTGCCGTCAGGACCTTCATGGATCAAAGGTCGGCCGGCAGCATTGTTAACGTGTCGTCCGTCCATGGGCGCCGTGGGTATCCAGACTGGGCGACCTACGACATCGCTAAAGGCGGCATCGACGCGCTCACCAGGTACATTGCCGTGGAGTATGGCCCGGCCGGCATTCGTGCGAATGGAGTCGCCCCGGGCTCGGTCCGGACCCAAATGCACAAGCGTTTCGTGGACGCAACACCTGATCCGGCTGCAACCGAACATGACATGGCCGGAGTCATTCCACTGCGCCGGATCGCGGATCCTGACGAGATCGGGAAGGTCATCACGTTTCTTCTGTCGGATTCGGCCTCGTACTTGACAGGCCAGACGATCGCCGTGGATGGAGGCACGTCCGTCGCTGGGGGCGTGTTCCAACCACACGAGGATCTGCTGGCGCGGTACGCGTCGCTATCTCGCCAGCCGGCGCGCGAAGACGCGTGACCTAACTGTCAAACCACGACTGAGCTCCGACGCCAGGTTCAGGTCCTAGAGCGGCAGATCAAGCGCGTGCGGTGCGAACCCGGGCGTCGAATGATCAGGGCCGCGTTGTGAGATCGCCTCACGCACTACGCGCAGGCTTGCTGGTGAAGCCGGAAACGGTGGAGGAGGAAGGTGTCTGCAGCCTCAAGGGCTGGCAGACTGTTGACAATCGTCAGTCAGCATAGTAGGCTGGCGATCACGTTGTCCGGTGGCGACTGTCTGCGTCGAGGGTCGCCAACATCTCCGGCTTTTGGGAGGCGGAAGTTGCGGGCAAGATCAATTGCAGTGGCGTCGCTGTTGGCCATCGTCACTTTCATGTTGCCTGGTATTCCGATAGCGTCCGCATCGCAGACGATTACCGTGAATGGAAACGACACAAGCCAGACAACGTTCGACGGGATTGGGTACATAAGCGCCGGTGGCGAATCGCGGCTATTGCTTGACTACCCGGCAACACAGCAGGGGCAGATCCTGGATGTACTTTTCTGTAGTCCCGATCCGGCGAACGTCCCTGTATCCGGTTACTGCACCTCAGGTATTTATGGTGCCGCCCTGCAGCAGCTGAAGATCGAGATTGGGGGGGACTCAAACTCATCGGTCGGAGCGGAGCCAAGTTTTCTTCATTCGCAGGCTGAGTTCAACACGTTGCAGACTGCCTTCCAGTCCGGGACGCTCGCGGCCCAGCAAGCCGCATGCCACTTGACGCGTGGCTATGAGTGGTGGTTGGCGCGCGAGGCCCGCAAGCGAAATCCCCATATCAAGCTTTATGGGCTCGCCTGGTCGGCACCAGGCTACTTGGGGTCGACTTTCTGGACCAGCCAGACACAGCAGTATCTGGTCGATTTCGCCAGGTGTGCGGCGATCAACGCCGACGGAGCGATAAGCGGAACTCCACTCGACTATATCGGTGCACAAAACGAGGTGGACTACTCGAGCAGCACCTGGATTGTCAACTACAAGAATCTGTTGGTGACCCAACTCCAGGCGGCGGGCATCCCTGTGCCGAAGCTGGTCTGCTGCGACAATGCGTGGACGCCGGTCGTCACTGACATTAATTCCAACCCCAGCTTTTCCAGCGCAGTCGACGTCGTTGGCGTCCATTACCAGTACAGCCCACCGCCGCAGCCCGTGCCCCAACCCAAATGGGCGAGCGAAGATTGGGTCACCAGCCCACCTGTTTGGCCACCCGGAGTTTGGCCAGGCGCGGGCCAGCTTGCAAGGCTATTCAACCAGCACTACTTGCGCGACACAATGACCGCAACTTTGGTGGTGCCCCTCGTGGATGCCTACTACGACAATATGGCCTCATCGGATTGGGGGCCCATCCTCACCTTCAAGCCTTGGTCGGGCAACTACACCATTGAGCCAGCGATGTGGGTTACGGCGCAGTACACGCAATTCACTGAACCAGGTTGGAAGTACCTCAACGGCAGCACCTGTTATTTGGGCAGCAGTGGGCCCAGTACCTGCCTGACGAACTACAACCTTGGGAGTTATTGGAGCCTTAGAGATCCTGCCAGTTCCAACTGGAGCACGATCGTCGAAACCATCGATGCAACGGCCTCCCAGTCTATTGTCATGTGTCCTACTGGCGGACTCGCGATGCCGGCAACGCTCGGGATGGCCATGTCAAACTCGTCGGTCTCGCTCCAAGGCAGCCCCTCCACGGACATTCCGCTCGGTGCCGACAACTGCTACCACACCTCCGTCAATCCGGGCTCTGTCTACTCCTTCACAACACTTACATACCCCAACAAGGGCGAACCCACTCCGCCCACCGACACCGCGCTTGGCCTGCCCTACTTTGAGAACTTTGACGGCAGCCTGAGCAGTTCGTGCAGCCGTTCCGGGAATTACAGCCCTGGGGTTCAGCCCTGCTGGTTGCAGGACGAGGAGGGTGCCTTCGAGGTCAAGGCGAACTGCGGAAGCAACGCATATCCAGGTGGCAGTGGCGGTAAATGTTTAGAGCAAGTGGTCACCACACCGCCCATCCAGTGGCTTGGCTGTGCTGGAGTATTCTCGGATTCTATCCAGTGCGGCACAGCCTATAACCCCCACTACTGGACCCATGCTGGTCCCACCGGGGCTACGGCCTCCAGCCCTGCGTGGACCAATTACGACGTGAGCGTTTTGGTCAACGGCGAGTCTGGTTCTATTGTCAGGCTTTACGGACGGATTAGTGATCAGCGCTCTGCGGGGAACCCAAACGAATTTGTCATGCCTGCTGGATATGAGCTGGACGTCAATACCACCACCGGCGATTGGGATCTGGGCAAGCGCGTCAAACGTTCTAGCTTGGGCACCGATTACCTCGACTACGTGAGCCTTGCGTCCTGCTACGCAGCAGGCTGCGAGATACCGTTCGCCTCAAATTCCTGGCATCGACTCAAGATGCGATTGTCTGGGGCCACCTCACCAGCGATCACCGCTTGTATCGATACAACCCAGATTGCAGCCGTCACGGATACCGGCGCCTCAGGTCCAGTCTATTCGTCAGGACAAGTTGGTCTTGCCTCTCTCGGCACGCAGGCGATGTTTGACGACCTCAAAGCTGCCGTTATCTCCGGCAGTGCGTGTTCATAGCGGAGAAAGGGGTCGGGATGGTGGTGGCCGCCTGACCCACGGTTCCCCTACCGGGGCTGGACCACGGGGAGGAGGCGTCCTGGGGCACAGGATCAGGAAGCGACCGGACAAAGTGGACGGGCTGCTGTGGGAGCACGCGGCCAGCCTTGCTACTGCGAGGAGCGGGCTTCACGCCGCGACCCCGATAATCCCTCTGCATGAGGCTCGATCGAGCGCCGCTCCCCAACGCTGCTGAAGGCCCGCCCATCGGGCCCGTCTTCCCGGTCGGCGCCCAATCGAATTGACCAGCACCCTCACGCATCTGGTCGCGGCGTATGGCCTCCTCGCCATCTTCCTCACCATGGCGGGCGAGAGCGCCGGGCTTCCCATCTCGAGCGAGATCGTGGTCCCGCTGGGGGGCGCGCTGGCGTCGCAGGGCAAGCTCTCCTTTGTTCTGGTCGTGGCGGTGTCGAGTCTCGCCAACCTCGCCGGCTCGCTGATCGCCTTCTACCTCTCGCGACGATATGGCGAGCGGGTGATCCTGAGCCGGGCCGGCCGCTGGATGGGCCTGAGCAAGGGCCACCTGCGCATGGCCAATCGCTTCTTCGGCCGGTTCGGGTTGTGGGCGGTGCTTTTCGGCCGCCTGATGCCCATCGTGCGCACCTACATCTCGTTTCCCGCGGGGCTCTCGAAAATCGGTTACGCCAGGTTCGTCCTCGGCACGCTGGTGGGCGCGATTCCGTGGAACCTCGCCCTCGCCTTCGCGGGCTACAAGTTGGGCCAGCACTACGAGCAGGTCGCGCGCTACCTCGCCCCGGTCGGCGTTCCGATCGCGATCGGAGTGGTGATCCTGGTGGCCGTGGCCTGGTGGTTCGGCCGCAGGCTTGGCGAGGATGAGTCGAAGGGCTCGCTGCCGCCGCCGGCGGCCTGACGGAACGGAAGAGCTACTCGGGCGTGACCCTGGCGATCGGCTGGCCCGGCTTGACCGCGTCGCCCTCATCCAGCAGCAGCGCCTCGACCACACCGCTCACGGGCGAGGGGATCTCCGCGTTGACCTTGTCCGTGTGCACTTCCATGAGAGTTTCGCCCTCGGTCACGTGGTCGCCTGCCTTCTTGCTCCACGCGCCGACCGTGATCTCCTCGGCGCCCTGCAGGTCGGGCATGACGATCTCTCGCACCTCAACGCTCATGCGGCTATTGTGGCTCACGCGGCCCCGCGCACACCCGGCCCGCGCTCCGCTTGCCGGTCATTTCGCGGTCAGGCCATAGAGACGACGTCGAGGAGATCCTCCTCCCAGTAGTCGACGCGACCCTCGGGCATGAACAGCACGCGGCCAGGTCGCAGCGCCTCGACGAACTCCGGGTCGTGGCTGACGATGACCATGGTTCCCGGCCACGCCGCCAGCGCGCGGGCGACGCCGGCGCGCGAAGGCGGGTCGAGGTTGTTGGTCGGCTCGTCGAGCAGGAGCAGGTTGTGCCGTCCGGCCACCAGCTGCGCCAGCGCCAGCTTTGTCTTCTCGCCGCCGGAGAGCGTGCCCGCGTCCTGGCGGGCGATGTCGCCGGTGAGGCTGAACGTGCCGAGCAGCGCGCGCAGAAGCGGCTCTTCGGCATCCGACTGCTGGCGCATGTGGGCCAGCACCGGCACGCCCGCGCGAATCCCCTCGTGCTCCTGCGCGTAGTACCCGAGAGAAACGCCGTGACCGAGGCGGAAGCTGCCCGAGTTGGGCTGGCTCTGGCCCGCCAGGATGCGCAGCAGGCTCGTCTTGCCGGCGCCGTTCAGGCCCATGACCAGCAATCGCTGCCCGCGCTCGACCTCGAAGGTCACGTCGCGAAAGACGACCGGCCCGGCGTAGTTCTTGGCCAGGCTCTCGGCCGTGAGGACGACGCGCCCGCTGTGTGGCGGCTCGGGGAAGCGCATCTTGACCTTGCGCTCGCCCCGAGGCGCGACGACTCTTTCGGCCTTCAGGCGGTCGACGCGCTTGAAGATCGCCTTCGCGGTTCGCGCTCGCTTTTCGGTCTGCCGCCGCATGACCTCGGCGAGCAGGCTCAGCCGCTTGATCTCGGCCTCCTGCCGGTGCGCCAGAGATGTCAGGCGCTTCTCCTCGAGTTGCCGCGCCTGCTGGTACTGCGAATAGGTGCCGCGGTACTCGATCATCCGGCCCGAGTCCAAGTGCAGGACACGTGTGATCGCCTCGTCGAGGAGGATCAGGTCGTGGCTGACTACGATCACC
The DNA here is from genome assembly GCA_004299235.1 of bacterium. Taxonomy (NCBI): domain Bacteria; species bacterium. The sequence continues at coordinate 168,457 of SCQL01000028.1, read as the reverse complement.
GCGCCGCGGTTGTCGCGCAGGAAGTCCATGAGCCATGACTTGGCGTCGCTGTCGAGGTGGTTGGTGGGCTCGTCGAGGAGCAGCAGGTCGGCGTCGGCAAAGAGGACGCGAGCCAGCTCGATGCGGCGCCGCTCACCTCCGGACAGCACGCTGAGCGCCATGTCCACTCGGTCGGGTTTCAGGCCGAGGCCGGTGGCGATGCGCCGGGCGTCCGATTCGCTCGAATAGCCGCCATTGAGCCGGTATCGTTCCTCAGCCTCGGAAAAGAGCTCGACATTGGCGAGCGAGGGATCTGACTCCAGGCGGTGGTGATGCTCGGCAAGCTTCGCGGCGGCCTGGTCGAGGCCGCGTCCCGACAGGATGTGGGCAAGCGCGGTCGGCGCCGCGTCGGCGCGCGGCCGCGGGTTCTGGGGCACGTACCCGAGCGTGCCGCGCCGCAGAACCAATCCCAATGCTGGGTCGTCCTCGCCGGCCAGGACCTTGAGCAGGCTCGTCTTGCCCGCGCCGTTGCGTCCGACCAATCCCACCTTGTCACCGGGCGCCACGGTGAAGCTCGCATCCGTCAGGACGCGGCGCGCGGCGACGTCGATGGCGAGGTTCTTAACCTGCAGCACGCTCGCAATTGTTACCTGGACGGCCCGGCGGCGTTTGGTCACACATCACGCCGTGTCGGTATGAATTTCTCGTCAGGAGGCCGTCGAATGAAAAAAGTCCTCGTCATCCTTGCCATGCTGGTGGCGGCGGCAGCCTGCGGCGGCGCCGGCGGCACGGCCACCTCCGGCGCGGCCAGGTATTCCGGCCCCGACCAGGCGGGCGGCTCCAAGGGAGCGCCGACCAAGATCAACGGGCAGCCCGGTGGGATCACCGACATCGCCAATCCACCGACCACCGACGTCGTGCCCACGCTCCAGGGGCCCCAGGTCATCCGCCAGGCGCAGCTCGCGATCAGCGTGAAGTCGGGCACCTTCGATGCCAAGCTGGCCCAGGTGCGCGCCCTCGTCGAGCAGGAGCAGGGCTTCATCGCCGGCACCGACGCCCAGGTCAACCCCGTGACAAACGACCAGATCCGCACCGGGGTCATCACGTTCATGGTCCCCGCCGCCAAGTTCGACGAGACCATCGACCAGCTCTCGACGCTCGGCAAGGTCCAGAACGAGCACATCAGCGGCCAGGACGTCAGCGCCCAGTACGTCGACCTGCAGGCCCGCCTGGCCAATGAGGAAGCGCAGCGCAACGCCATGCTGGCGCTGCTCGCGAGGGCTCAGTCCATCTCGGACATCATCACCGTGCAGAACCAGATCGGTCAGATCACCGGCCAGATCGAGCAGCTCAAAGGCCAGATTCAGTACCTCGACCGCAACACCGCCTTCAGCACCGTCACCGTCAACTTGACCGAGGCCGGGGCACCGGTCCAGGCGCCGCCGTCCGACAGCTGGGGCTTCGCCACCGCCTTGAATGACGCCGCGCACAACTTCGTCAGCACGATCAACTATGTCGTCGCCGGGCTGGGCGCGCTCGGCCCGATCGTGATCCTGCTGGGGCTTGGCTACCTCCTCTGGCGCCGCCGCCGCTTGCCGCTGCCGCGCCACGCCTGATTTCCACCCATTCTTGACCGGTGGGCCGGGCACGCCCGGCCCGCCTGCTGTAAGCGGGCGAAATCGCCGGGGCGCTCACGTAACCTGCACCCGTAATGCCCGCGATGAGCGACCCCCCGGACGAGCCGGCGACCGGCTCGGAGGGGCAAGGGGACGTGCTGCAGCTGCCGGCGGCGTCGCTCGCCACGGACATCGCTCTCGACGAGCTAGAGCTGGTGTATGCGTTCATCCACGCGCGAGTCGGCAACCGTGCCGACGCCGAAGACCTGACCCAGCAGGTGGCCATGAAGGCGATCCCCCGGCTGCGGCAGGGGGCGCCGGCGAGCGCCATCCGGGGATATCTGTTCGCCACCGCGCGCTCGGTGCTCGGCGCGTTCTGGAGCACCCGTCTAGGGCTTTCAGAAGCGGAGCTGCACGAGGATCTGGTGATCGCGGCGCCGGTCGTGCCCGCCGCCGACGCCGGGGTCGAGGCGGTGCAGCGGATCCTGGCCCAGCTTCCCGACAACTACCGGCGCGTGCTGGAGCTGCGTTTCCTGCACGGGTATTCACTCAAGGAAGTGGCCGCCGAGATGCGTTCGACCGTCGGGGCGATCAAGGTCATGCAGCTGCGCGCCCTGCGCGCGGCAGCCAAGGTCCGGCTGCATGACTAAGGCTGAGAACCGGGTCGACCAGATCGTCTCCGATCTGCTGCACGGCCGCCGGTTGAAGCTGCGCGGGGGAGACGCCGAGGAGAAGGCGGCGATCACCGCGGCCGCCCGACTGGCGGCGGCGCGCCAGGGTCCGCAGCGCATGCGCCCGGCCTTCCGCAGGCGCCTGGCGCAGAGCCTCGGATCCGCGCCACACAACGCGTGGCTGACGCGACGCGCGGCGCTGGTGGCGGGTATCGGCCTGGCCGTGGGCGCCGCCACCGGCGGCCTGGTCAGCCGGGCGATGGAGGGGACCTCGTCGCCGCAGCGCCCCGGAGGCGCGCCCATCAGCCCGATGAACGCCCGCTGGGTGGACGTGGCCGCGCTCGAGGACCTCGTTGACGGCCAGGGCAAACGGGTGAGCGCGGGCGCAGTGAGCGCGTACCTCTTCCGCCACGGCGCCACCGTGACCGCGGTGTCCTCGATCTGCTCGCACCTTCCGTGCGAGCTGCAATGGAATAGCGGCGCCGGGCTGCTCGACTGCCCCTGCCATCCGGCGTCTTTCACCCCGAACGGCCAATCCACCTACGCCTACCCGTTGCCCGCGCTCGACACGGTCGGCGTCCGGGTCACGGCGGCGGGGCGCGTCGAAGTCCTCGGCACCGCAGAGTGACCGGCTCCGAAAGTTCGACGGAGATGCCGACTTGCCGGGCAGGACGCTGAGATGAAGATCAGGGAACACCGGACGAGGCAGCTCGCGCTCGACCGGTGCCTGCAGCTGCTCGAAGAGGCCCAGATGCGGGGGAAAGCGCGCATCGACGGGCCGCTCGGCACGTTGTTGCGCCGGCACCTGGAGCAAGCCGGCGTGATCGCGGACCATCGTCTCGAGGGCCGGCGCATCGACCGCGTCCTCGACGACATCTTCGCCCTGCAGGCCCAGCTTCTCGGTCAACTTCCAGAGGATCGGCGCCAGCACAACGGGGCCTGAGCGCCAGGGCGCCCTTGATGGTCGAAAAACCCTGCCCGGTTATGATTGGCTGCCGTTGTGACAACTTCCTTCAGCTCGTCTCAATCGTTCCTTCTGACCTCCGAATCCGTCACTGAGGGCCACCCCGACAAGGTCTGCGACCAGGTCTCCGACTCAGTGCTCGACGGCATGCTGGGGCAGGACCCCAACGCACGCGTCGCATGCGAGACCGCGATCACCAAAGGACTCTGCGTGGTCATCGGCGAGGTCACCACGCACGCCGAGCTCGATATTCAGCGCACGATCCGCGAAACGATCCGCGGTATTGGCTACAACGACGAGGAGATCGGCTTCGACGCCGACCACGCGCTCATCCAGGTCTATCTGAAGGAACAGTCCCCGGACATCGCCGCCGGCGTCGACCACTCGCTCGAGGAACGCGAAGGGACGCTCGCCGACGACCCGTTCGAGCTCCAGGGCGCTGGCGATCAGGGGATGATGATCGGCTTTGCCTGCAACGAGACGGCGGAGCTCATGCCGCTGACCATCTCCCTCGCGCACCGGCTGGCGCACCGGCTGGCGCACAAGCGCAAGGACGGATCGCTGCCCTTTCTCCTGCCGGACGGCAAGACTCAGGTCACGATCGAGTACCAGCACGGCCGCCCGAAGCGCATCGAAGCCATCGTGGTCTCCACGCACCACACTCCGGGAGTCAGCCAGCAGGACATCAGCGACGGCGTGCGCACGCTGGTCATCGATCCCGTCCTCGACGGGCTGCTCGTCGACGCCCGCACCAAGATCATGGTCAACCCCAGCGGCCACTTCCTGGTCGGCGGCCCCGCCGCGGATGCGGGCCTGACCGGTCGCAAGATCATCGTCGACACGTACGGCGGAGTCGCCAGGCACGGCGGTGGCGCGTTCAGCGGCAAGGATCCCAGCAAGGTCGACCGCTCGGCCGCCTACGCCGCGCGGCACGTGGCCAAGAACCTGGTCGCAGCCGGCCTCGCCGACCGCTGCGAGGTCCAGGTCTCGTACGCGATCGGCCGCGCGCACCCGACATCCATCGCGGTCGAGACCTTCGGCACGGGCACGGTGTCCGAAACCGAGCTGCTGCAGCTGGTGCGGCGTCACTTCGACCTGCGACCGGGTGCGATCATCGCGAACATGGACCTGCTCCGGCCCATCTACCGTCCGACCGCCGCATACGGCCACTTCGGGCGGGACGACCTTGGCGTGCCCTGGGAGCTGACCAACAAAGTCGAAGCCCTGCGCGCCGACGCCTCGGTAACGGCCCGCTCGGCCGGTTAGCGCGATCGACCTGGGTTCCGGCTGTCGTGCCTGAGGCCCCCTTCCGCCTCCGCGTACGCGACACGCTGACGGAGGGCAAGGTGCGCCTCGCGCCCCAAACCAAGGCCGGCCGCAAGGAGCTCACCCTGTATGTCTGTGGGGTGACGCCCTATGACTCCGGCCACATGGGTCATGCCTTCACGTTCTGCACGTTCGACATCCTGGTGCGCTTCGTCGAATCCCAGGGCGTTCGCGTGCGGTACGCGCAGAACGTGACCGACATCGACGATCCGCTTTTCGAGCGGGCTCGCCGTGACGGCATCGATTGGCGGATCCTCGCCGACCGCGAGGTGAAGGTGCACATGCGGGACATGGGCGCGCTCGGTTGGCGCCCGCCCGACGTGATGCCGCGCGTCTCGGACGAGATCGGCCACATCCTCGGCACCGCTTCGCGGCTGGAACAATCCGGGCATGCCTATTGCACCGACGCGCTGTACTTCGACGTCAGCCGCTACCCCGGCTACGGCGGGCTGTCACATCGCACGCGGCGATCGATGCTGCGCAAGCTGCGCGACGAGGGACTCCTGGGCACCGTCGGCCTGAACGCGAAACGCGACGCCCTCGACTTTCCGCTGTGGCGCCGTTCAAGGGCGGACGAACCGTCGTGGGAATCGAAATTCGGGCCGGGACGGCCCGGCTGGCACATCGAGTGCTCGGCCATGGCGATGCGCTACCTGGGGGATCAGATCGACATCCACGGCGGAGGTCGCGACCTCGCGTTCAGCCACCACGAGTCCGAGCGTGCGCAGTCGGAGTCCTTAACCGGCAAGGTTCCCTTCTCCCGCGCCTGGATGCACACTGGGATGGTCCGGTACGAGGGCCGGAAGATGAGCAAGTCGCTGGGCAACCTGGTGCACGTGAGCCAGGCGCTGCAGCGGGCGCCCGCGGCCGCGGTGCGACTCTATCTGGCCTCGCATCGTTACGAGCGTGATTGGGATTTCAGCTGGCAGGGTCTGGCGCGAGCCGCCCGGCTGGTCGAGCGCCTGCGCGCGCTCTTGGCGGATGAGGTTCGGGGGGCGGGCGAACCTCGTTCCGCGGTGGTGGTGGGGGCGGGCCCAGCGTTCCGGCCGCCGGCGGGGGCGGGGAAGGGGCTCGTGCGAGAGTTCACGGCGGCGCTGGCCGACGATCTCGACAGCCCGCGCGCGGTGAGGGCGCTGCGGGCGGCGGTCCGGCAGCGCGATGCGGCCGCGGCGCGGTGGATGCTCGGCATCCTGGCCGGGACCGCCTCACTGACCTAGCGCCGGGTCAGGCGACCTCCAGCGGCGCGCCGCAGTTCGGGCACTCCATGCCCGTGTCGACCTGGACCAGCGTTTCGCAGACCGGGCAGAGGATGTCTGTCATGATCGGGGTCGCCTCTGCCTCGGCTTCGGCCGCCATCTCGGCCGGCACCACGCTCAGGTCGACGGCGGGTGACCCGCAGTTGAGGCAGATGTAGCCGGGCTGCGTGATCCTGTGGTCCTGGTAGCCGCCGCTCGGGTCGAGCTCGACCTCGGCGAAAAGGGCGCGGTAAAGCCGGCCTCCGCAGCGGCGCGTACAAACCAGCAGCACCCGTTCAGCGTACGGGCTTCAGGCCACTCGCCTGCGGAGCGTGGCGGTCCCGGCGACGATGAGCAGCACCACGAACCCGGCGACCACGCCCGCGTCGAGCTGGAGCGACGGCCAGCTCAGGTCGGCGCCCTTGACCATGATGTCGCGCAGCCCGTTCACCGCGTAGGTCAGAGGCAGCACGTCGGAGATGACCTGGAGCGGCTTCGGCTCGGTCGAGACGGGGAAGAGGATGCCGGAGAGCAGGAACTGCGGCACGATCACCAGCGGGATGAATTGGACCGCCTGGAACTCGGATCGGGCGAACATGCTCAAGAAGATGCCGAGGTTGACCGCGCCGACCGCCATCACGGCTTCGACGCCGAAGATCAACAGCACGCTGCCCTGGTTGTGAACCTTGAGCACGGCGAGCGAGAAGACCAGCACCTCCGCTGACTGAATCAGGGCCAGCACCGTGAAGCCGAGCATGTAACCGAGCACGATCTCTCCCCGACGCAGCGGGCTCGCCATCAACCGTTCCAGCGTGCCCTGGGAGCGCTCGTTGAGAAAGGAGACGATGGTGATGACGAAGACCAGAAAAAAAACCACCAGGCCGATGAAAGCGGCGCCGAAGTAGTCAAGCGTGTCGAGGCCGGAGCCGCCGTACAGATAGTTGACCTGAGGTCGGAAGTGCACTCCCTGACCGGGCGCCTGCGCCGCCAGCGAGGTCATCGCCTGCTGCAGCGCCTGGAGCACCGAGGCGCTGGTCGAGGGCTGCGAGCCCTCGAGGTGCACCTGCGGCGCGACCGTGCCGTCCTGCGCCTGCCGGCTGAAGTCGGACGGGAAGACGATGTACGCGACGAGAGTCCCGTCCTTGAGCCTGGCCTCGCCCTCCGCGGACTGGATCGTGCTGGCGCGGATGACGCTGGACCGGCCGAGGGAGGCCGCGACGACACCGCCCAACGGGCCCTGGTCCTCGTTGGCGATACCGACGGCCGGCGCGGACGTCGAGCCGCGGATGAGGTAGCCGAGCAAACCGAGAATGACGATGGGCGCGACGAACAGGAGGGCCAGCGTGCGGCGGTCGCGGCGGAACTGCTGCAGCAGCCGCTTGGTGAGGGCGGCGACGCGGTGCGCGCTCATGATCGTGGGTCTCCGGCGAGCGCGAGGAAGGCATCTTCGAGGCTTTGAGCCCCGGCTTGAGCGCGGATGTCATGAGGACTGCCCTCGGCCAGCAGCCTGCCGTACTGGATGAGTCCGAGACGCTGACAGCGCTCGGCTTCGTCCATGACGTGACTCGAGACGATGATCGTCGTGCCCGAAGCCGCCATCTTGCGGAAGTCCTCCCAGAACTGGACTCGAAGCTGAGGATCGACGCCGACGGTGGGCTCGTCGAGGAGCAGCAGCTGCGGCTTGTGGACGAGCGCGCACGCCAGCGAGCATCGCTGCCTCATGCCGCCGCTGAGGGTGGCGACGACGGAGGCTCGGCGTGGATAGAGCTCGACCGTCTCGAGCGCCTCCCTGACGCCTGACTCTGCGCTGTTGATGGCGGCGAAGAACCGGACGTTCTCCTCCACGGACAGGCCGGGGTAGAGGGCGGCCTGCTGGGTCATGTAGCCGACGTGCCGGAGCAGGTCCAGGTTGGGGACGCGCCGCCCGAGGACGGTGACGGTGCCCGCGTCGGGCGCGAGCAGTCCGACGATCATGCGGATCAGCGTCGTCTTGCCGGCGCCGTTGGGGCCGAGCAGGCCGTAGATCTCGCCCTGCCTGACGCGAAGCGTGACGCCGTCCAGCGCCCTGATGGCGCCGAAGCTCTTGGCCACCCCGCTGATGTCGACGGCGTACGAATCACTCATGCGAATCACCCTCCTCTGCTTGCATCGCCCGCAGCCAGCCCTCGGCCAGCTGGGTCACGGCTTGCTCGCCGTCGACGTCGACCGTCATCACCCGCTCGATCACCGGCTTGGTCAGCAGGTGGAAGAAGACCGGCCCGATGAACGACTGCAGGGCCAGCACCGGGGACATGCGACGCAGGCGCCTCGATTCCATCTGCGCCATGACATACGTACCGAGGGAGCCGAGGATCGTGCCGAGGACCAGGCGGACCGACTCCTCGGCGTCCGCCGTCAGCGAGCTGACCTCGAACAGCAGCGCGCGCAGCATGCCGACACGGTTCTCGCCGCCGCCGTAGACGGTGCGATACACGGTGCGGGCGATCTCGGGCATCAGCACCTCGGGCGGCTCGTCCTGTCGTTCGGTCACCAACCGGCTCACCGGTTCCAGCGGCGAGTACTCCCTGATGAGGTTCGTGAACAGGGCGGGCTTGCCGGGGAAGAGGCGGTAGAGGGTGGCGCGCGACACGTCGGCGCTCGTCGCGAGGTCGTCCATCGACAGGGCGGTCAGACCGTGGGCGCCGACCATGACGAGCGCCGCCCCGAGGATGCGCTCCCGGGTTCCGGGCTCGGGCGGGACCTCGAGCGCCTCGAGCAGGGCGTCGCGCGAGTCGAACGCCCGGTAAAAGCTTGCCCGCGATACGCCGGCGGCGGCCGCGAACTCCGCCACCGTCGGCTTCCCCCCCCTGGCGAGCAGGCCGCGGGCCGGGCCGAGGATGCGCTCTCGGGCTGGGGGTGCCATCTGACACGATACTAGACAAGACGTCGCGTCGCGTCAAGTTTCGCCACGCCGTGAGACGCGCGTGTGACATTCGTCACTGCCCGCCTCCGCCGGCGCCCATAGCCTCCTGGCGAGCCGCATCCAAGCGGACCAAGGAGAGAGCGAATGAGAAAAGTGATCGTCGTGACTCTGGCGGCGATGGCCGTGTTGGCCGTCTCGGGGGGCCTTTCCGGCGGTGCCATGGCTCAGGCGGGTGGGTGGCAGATTCCAGGCGCGTCAACCGAGGTCGCGGTTTACGCCGACGGGGTCACGTTCGGCATGAACATCCACCACATCAACCTGTCGCCCAACCCGGGTGGGCTGGCCGCGGCGAAGCCGCTCTACGTCGTCGTCTTCCCGATCAATCCGCTCGGCCTCACGGACCTGGGCCCGCTGGCCGTGCGCGGCTACCACCCGCAGTGCGACCCGTGCCTCCACCCCGGCCTGCCGCTGCCGCTCGTCTATCACGACCATGTCCTCAACGGGGTGCCCGCATCCGCTCTCGGAACCAACGCGGAGGACTGGCAGGCGACGCGGCACCCGATCGCGGTCATGTACAGCCCTGGCTACATCGCCGGCCCGGGTTTCCGGCCGCTGACCACCGTCGCGGACGTCCAGGCGGGCGAGCGGACGGGGGCATTTCTGCCGCTCGACCCCGGCGCGGCAAACCCGTTCGAGCTGCCGCAGCCCGTCGTCATCACGATCCAGCTGGTCCAGATCTAGCGAAGGCGGCGCGGGCGCCATATCGACGCCCGCGCCCAATTGCTTGCGCGGGCTCAGCACGCGGCTCGAACGCCGATCCCCGAGTTTAAGATGGGCGCTTGGACGAGGCGACGATCCTGTCCGGGTGCTCCATGTTCCGGGGGTCCTCGCCCGAAGACTTCGCGCCGCTTCTGCCGTCGCTTTCGCGGCGGCGCTACGACCCGGGCCGGTACCTGTGGCGCGCGGGAGACCCGGCTGACTGGATGTACGTCGTGCTCAGCGGTGAGGTGATCGTGTCGTCGCTCGGCTCAGGTGGAGAGCGGTACGTGCTCGAGGTCTTCGTGCGTGGCGACACCATGGGGCAGCTGCCCTTCTTTGAGCAGGACCGCGTCCGTCTGTTCGACGCCAGCGCGGAACGGGAATCCGAGTGCCTGGTGGCTCCGAGGCAGGCCGTCCTCGGACTGCTCCGCACCAGGCCCGAGCTCATGATGTGCGTGCTGGCCGCCTACTCGCGGTGGATCCGGACGCGTGACATGCACGCCTCCGACGCCGCCTTCCAGAACCTTGCCGGCCGCGTGGCTTGCAAGCTGGTCGAGCTTGGGAACCGATACGGCGAGCTCTCACCAGATGGTGTGCGCATACCCATTCGTCTGACCCACGAGAAGGTCGCCAACATGCTTGGCGCGAGTCGCGAGAACGTGAGCCGCGCCCTCTCCCGCCTGGCCCGCCATGGTGAGGTCCGCCGGCAGGGCGGCGTGCTGCTCATACCGAGACTGGAAGAGCTGGCCCAGCGTTACAGCTCCTTTCAGGAGAGTCCGGGAGGATTGGCCAGCCGGGCGGCGGGCGGTTCCGCCTGAACCTGCAGGCCACGCGCCGCAGCGGGCGGCGATCGCGGATCTTCCCGATCTCCGAGTCCGAAAGACGCCAACCTCGAACCGCCTTAACGGCCTGGATTCACAACCAGGGAGGGGGACCGGTAGGTTGGCACGCGTGCGCCGTCTTGCCGCCCTGCTCATCGTGTTCGGGCTCGCGCTTCATCCCGCCAATGCGGTCGCGATGTCCTCGTGGGGCAGCCCCGAGTACGGCGATCCTCCCGGCTGGTGCACGAAGTTCTCCGACATGTGGGTGGCGACCGTCCAGACCAATGACCCGCTCGTCGGTACCAACCCGGAGCAGGACACGTTTTACGGCTTCCACCGCAACCCCGGGTACGACGACTGGTACGGCTTCTTCTATGGCGACTTCCGCGGCCGTCCGGGGGACTCGTCAGGTTGGATCAACCTGCTTCACGAGACGTACCCGCATCACTACCACTGGAACTTTGCCGACAACGGCTGGGCCGTCCACGGCCACGTCAAGGAGTACATCGCGTACTACAACTGGACCTTTGGCGGGCAGTGTGGCCTGGGCGGTCACGCCGGCGTCTCGCCGCCGCCGTTCATGGCCGACCAGTACGGGTACCCCGTCGTCGACATCTATGTCGATGCCGTGCCGCCGTTTGCGCCACAGCCCTACGTGAGCGGCGTCGCCGCCGGCTCGGTTGCGTTCACGTGGGACCCGGTCGCGGACCGAGGCGATGGGGTGGGCCAGGATTACTTCGTGTCGGGGATGGATCACTACGTGTCGTGGCTGACCCTCAACGGCGCGCCGCACCGGTTGCAGCCAGGGTCGACCGCCGCGCCGCGAACGCTCACGCTGACGGGCATGGGCCCACAGGACACGGCCTGCGTTCACGTCCAGGCCGTGGATCGGGTGGGGAACGCCACCGCCGAACAGGTGGCCTGCGCGGCGCCGCTGCCGCCGCCGCCGATGCCGGCCTGGGCTCCGCTGAAGAGCGCGGTCGCGGCCAACCCTGTCGCGCCGGGCCTGGTCGGCCTCGACTCGTGGCTCTGGCTGACGCCGGCCCCGGCCGCGATCACGGTCGGCGAGTCCTATCGAGGGGTCGACTACGCCGTGACCGCGACGCCAGTCGCCGCGGATTGGGATTTCGGTGATGGGGCCGCCGCGCACTACCAGGGCGCATCGGGCTTCGGCGCCGCCTACCCGCAGCCGCCGTCGGTCACGCACCTCTACGAGGCGCACAGCCAGGCCGGCTATCTGGTGCATGCCTCCGTGCGGTACGCGGTGAGCTGGACGGCGATCGTCGGGGGTCGGTCCTTCGGTCCCTACCCGCTGGGGGCCGTGATGCTGGCGGCGCAGCCGCTCACGTACCCCGTCGAGCAGGCCCAGCCGGAGCTCATCGAGATCTGAGGCTATGACCCCGACCAACCGGAGAGGCTCTCGATCGACACGGCGACCACCGGGCCCGCGGGACGGGCCTGCCGGTACTGCCGGTAGCGCCTGGCGAGCAGGTCGATTGCCTGCTCTGCCTCCGCGGGGTCGGTGACGACGCGAGCCGTGCCGTCGATCCGCGCCCACCACAGCTTTGCCCAGTCGTCCTCGTAGTGGTCGGCGATCAGGGCCACCGCGGGGTTGCTGGCGATATTCCTCAGGCGCTTGAGGTCCGCCGTCCGCTTCGGCTTGTCGTCGACCGCGAAGTAAAGGATGTCGCCTTCGAGCGCAAAGCAGACCGGCACGATGTGCGGCCGTCCATTCGGGTCGACAGTCGCCAACCTGGCCACCGGGGCGTCCTCAAAAAGGCGCCGCATCCCGACCGTCTCCATGTCACGAAGTCTGGAGCCTGGCGTGGACGCGCGCACGGGCGTTGGGGCTATCGTTGACCCGTGCAAAGGCTCCGCACGTATACGGTCGAAGAGGCGAACAAGGAACTGCCTCGCGTGCGCAGGATCGTGGCCCAGATCGCGGAGCTCTCAGCGCTGCTGCCTGAGCTCGAGGACCAGGCGCGCATCGCCGAGTACGAATCGAAGCGAGCCGCCGCCAGCGCCGAGGATCGCGATCGGCACCAGCAGGCCCGCGATGCGGTGGGGGGCGCCGAGCTCGAGCTGCTGAAGGCGGTCGCCAGCCTCAACGGGCTGGGCATCCAGCTCAAGGGCCCGCTCGAGGGTCTGATCGATTTTCCTTCCTATCGCGACGGTGAGCTCGTGGAGCTGTGCTGGAAATTAGGAGAAGAGCGGGTCGAGCACTGGCACCGCGTCGGCGAAGGCTTCGCCGGCCGGAGGCGGCTCTAGTGCACCGACCCAGAAATACCTTGCGGGTTGCAGCGCCCCTGCGGGGCGGTGCAATTTCGGCTGCGCCGAAACTCATCCCCCAGAGCGGCCCATCTGTGTCGTTGTCGGCTCCGCTCCTCGCTCACGCACGGCAAGTGCACTCGCTCCGGTGCTCGCCGACGCCTAGCATCTGGACCGCTCTGGTGGCGATCCCACAACGTATTTCCGGGACAGTGCACTAGCGCTCTTTCCGGACCGGTCCTTGGACCGCCTCGTAGACGGCCCTGGCGATGCCGGCGGCGTCGAGACCGTTCTCCTTCAGGATGTCCGGCGCCTTGCCCTGGGGGAGGAATCGGTCGGGTAGGGCCAGCATCCGGACCCGGCCCGCCAGCCCGTGCGGCGCCAGCGCCTCGAGCACCGCGCCGCCGAAGCCTCCCGTGCCGACGTTGTCCTCCACCGTCACCACGAGCGGGTGGCTGCGAGCCCACTCGGTGAGCCGGGGATCGACCGGCTTCACCCAGCGTGCGTTGACCACCCCGCAGGAGATGTTCTGCATCTCCAGGCGCTCGGCCGCCTCCGCCGCCACCTCGACCATGCGCCCGACCGCGAAGATGACCGCGTCCGATCCCTTGCGCAGCTCCTCCCAGCGTCCGACCGGGAGGGGTTCGACGGGCAGGTCGGGGGTCGAGGGCACCGGGCCTTTGGGGTAGCGGATGGCCACCGGGCCGTCGGTGCTGAGCGCGGTCTCGAGCAGCGCGCACAGCTCGGTGGCATCGGCCGGCGCGGCGATCTTCAAGTTGGGTATGAGCCGCAGATAGGAGAGGTCGAAGATCCCGTGATGCGACGAACCATCGGGGCCGGTGACGCCGGCGCGGTCGATGACGAAGACCACGGGCAGCTTGTGGAGCGCCACGTCCATGAGCGTCTGGTCGAACGCGCGGGCGAGAAAGGTCGAATAGATGCAGATGACCGGGTGCATGCCCGCCATCGCGAGCCCGGCCGCGAACGTGACCGCGTGCTGCTCGCAGATGCCGACGTCGAAGAACCGGTCCGGAAACTCTTTGGCGAAGTTCAGAAGACCTGTCGATGACCCCATCGCCGCGGTGATCGCGCACACCTCCGGCCGCCGCGCGGCGGCGGTCATCAGGGCCTCGCCGAAAACGTCGGTATAGGTGAGCTCGGTCCGGCGTGGCCGCCCGGTCAGCGGGTCGAACGCGCCCACCCCGTGCAGCTTGTCGATCTCGTCCTCGACCGCCGGCCCGTACCCGTGCCCCTTCTCGGTGACCACGTGCACGATCACCGGCTCTCGCAGCCGCTTGGCGCGAGAGAGCACCTCTTCAAGCGCCGGCTCGTCGTGGCCGTCGACCAATCCGGCGTACTTGATGCCGAGGGTCTCGAAGATGGTCGAGGGCTGGAGCAGCTGTTTGAGGCCTTCCTTGACACGGTAGGCGGCCTGGTCGGCGGTGGAACCGACCCGGGGAAGGTCGCGCAAGAGTCGCGAGATCTCCTCTTTGACGCGCTCGTAGCGAGGGTCGATGCGCAGCGAGGACAGGTGGTGGGCCAGCCCGCCGACGGTCGGCGCATATGAGCGCCCGTTGTCGTTGATGACGATGATCAGGTTCGACGGCTGCAGGTGCGCGATCTGGTTGAGCGCCTCGTATGCCATGCCACCGGTGAGCGCACCGTCGCCGATGACCGCGACCACCCGGCCGTCAATGTGCTTTCGCAGCCGCGCCTCCGCGATGCCCAGCGCGTAGCTGAGGGAGGTCGAGGCGTGGCTGTTTTCGACCAGGTCGTGCTCCGATTCCCGGCGCGACGGGTACCCGGAGAGACCACCTGCCTGCCGGAGCCGCTCGAAGTCCTTCGCCCGCCCGGTGACGATCTTGTGGACGTACGCCTGGTGGCCGGTGTCCCACACGATCGCGTCCTTGGGGCTGTCGAACACCCGGTGCAGCGCAAACGTCAGCTCCACCACGCCCAGGTTCGGTGACAGATGGCCGCCCGTCTTCGAAGTCTGCTCGACCAGGAAGGCGCGCACCTCATCAGCCAGCTCCGCCAGACGCGCTTGATCGAGGGCTCGGAGGTCTGCGGGCGAACCGATGGTCTCGAGGATGCCCATCTGTCTGTGATTAACGCTCAGCGCCCGCCATGAGTTCCGCGAGCTCGATGCACAGCCGCGTGCCGGCCCCGCTCGGGCCGCGAAGCACCGTCGTCAGCTCGGTGTTCGTGTTCCAGCTCGACGCCGCGATGTCGAGATGCGTCCACGGCTTGCCGCCGGCGAACTCACCGATGAACATGCCTCCCAGTATGGTCCCGGCCTCGCCGTACTCGGAGTTGCGGAGGTCGGCGATCTGGCTGCGAAGCAGGATCCGGTAGTCGGGGTAGACAGGCAGCCGCCAGACGCGATCCCCGGCCTCATGCGAGGCCCGGTCGACCAGGTTCCAGAAGACGTCGTCGTTGCTGACCGCCGCGGTGGCGCCGTGGCCGATGGCGACGGTGGCGGCGCCGGTCAGCGTGGCCAGGTCGAGGATGTGGGTCGCGCCGTTGCGCAACGCGTGCGTCAGGGCGTCCGCGAGGACCAGGCGGCCCTCGGCATCGGTGTTGAGGATTTCCACGGTCTTTCCGTCCGCGCTCACCAGCACGTCACCGGGCCTCTGTGCGGCCGGCCCGGGCATGTTCTCACTCGCGGCGACGACCGCCATGACGTCGAGCGGCAGTTTTCGCGAGGCGATCACGTCGATCGCCGCGAGCACCGCGGCCGCGCCCGCCATGTCTGCCTTCATCTGGCTCATGTGCTCCGGGTTCTTGAGCGAGATGCCGCCTGTGTCGAAGGTGATGCCCTTGCCGACGAGCGCGAGCACGGCGTTCCCCGCCTGGGCGGGGAGGACGTGCAGCTGGTTGCCGCGGTGGCGCAGCCGGATCAAGCGCGGTGGCTTGGCCGAGCCTGACGCGACTCCGAGCAGGAGGTTGTAGCCACCGGTGCGCAGCTCCTCCGGGCCGAGCACCTCGACCTCGAGCCCGTGGCGCTGGGCGATCCGCATCGCCTCCTGGGCCAGGGCCTCCGGGGTCAGCTCGTTGGGCGGGGCGTTCTGCCACTCGCGGGCGCGGTTGGTCGCCTCGCCGTTCTCTTGCGCCGCCACCACCTCGTGCTCACGACCCTGACCGAAGCCGGTCAGCACCAGCTGTTCGATCTCGCGCCGCTCGGGCTGCGCGCCGGTCATGCGCGAGCGCCGCTCGAAGGTGCCCATCACACAGCCTTCGACCGTGGCCTTCAGGCTGTCCATCAGCAGAGGCTCGGAACGCACAAGCGCCAGCTGCCTGTAGCCGTACGTGCGCGCGGCGCGGACCAGTTCGTGATGGGCCGAGCGAAGGCGTTGCCCGTCGAGGTCGTGGGCGGCGCCGACGCCGTACAGGATCACACGGCGCGCCGCGATCCGCCCGTGGGTGGGTACCGGCAGGACCTCGTGGATGCGGCCCTTGAACTCGGCGCTCGCCAGCATCTCGGACAGCACCCCGCCCATCGCGCGGTCGAGCTCGAGGGCGGCCGCCGAAAGGCGCTGCCCGGTGGCAACGGCTACGGCCAGGCCGTCGACCGCAATCTCCGCGGCGGGCGTGGCGACCAGGCTGATCCTCACGAAGGCATAAGCCTAGCGGCTGCTGCGATCAGTCAGGTGCTCGGCCACCAGCTCCAGCACGTGGGCCACGCGCAGCTCCATCCCGCGCCGGCGCGCGGCGGTGGCGATGTGCATCAGGCAGCCCGGGTTGTCGGAAGCCACGACCGTGCATCCGGTCTTGGCGATGGCGTCGAGCTTCCAGCGTGCCAGGCGGCTGGCGACGCCGGGCCATTCGAGGCTGAACGTCCCGCCGAAACCGCAGCAGTTCGCGATGTCCGGGAGGTCGACGACCTCGTACCCCGCGAGCTCGAGCAGGCGGCGCGGCTCGCTCTTCATGCCGAGCTGTCGCAGGGTCTGGCAGGAGTCGTGGTAGGCGACCTTCAGGCTCATCTGATCCGACTGCACAAGGCCCGGATCCCGGGTCAGCAGCTCAAGCGCGAACCGAGTCGAGTCGCGGAAACGTGAGCGCAGGTCGTCGGGGACCACTGCGCCCCAGTCGGGGGCGTCGATGGTGAAGGCGCCGAAGCAGGAGGCGGACGGTGTCACGACCAGGCCCTTGGAATCTCCAAGACTCCGAGCCAGGGCTGAGTTCAGCGCGGCTCCGCCCTTGAAGTCGCCGGCGTTGGCGGCGATGAGGCCGCAGCACCACTGGTCCTTGGGAAAGCCAACGTTGAAGCCTGCCGCACTCGCGATACGATCGAGGGCGACGGCCGCCTCGGGCATCATCCGGTCGACCATGCAGGAGGCGAAGATGGTCAGTGGTTCGCCGTCGACGTCGCTGGGGGTCACGCGGTCGCGGTAAGGCACCCGCGCGAGCCGTGGCGTGCCCGGTATGAGCCGGCTGAAGGGAGCGCCGGCGCGCAGCAGCCGGTCGGCCAGCTCGGGTCGCGTCCAGACGCCGAGCAGCGCCTGCTTGCGCAGCGACTTCCGGCCCACACGCCGGTGCTCGAGGATCTGTCGAGGCAGGGGGATGTCGACAGGGCAGATTTCCTGACACGCGTTGCATTGGGTGCAGAGGGTGTTCGGAAGGTCGGCGGTGTCGAGTCCGTGGTGGAACGGACTGAGCACGAGCCCGATCGGACCGTTGTAGATGTGCCCGAACTGATGACCGCTGACGGCCATGAACGGCGGGCACGCATTGGAGCACGCGCCACAGCGAATGCAGGTCAAAGCATCGCGGAACACCGGATCGTCGCGCATCTTCTCGCGGCCGTTGTCGAGGATCACGCAGTGCATCTCACGTGGTCCGTGGACGCCGATCGTCAATGACTGCTCGATGTCGGCTGACCGCGACGGCCCGGTGATCCAGTTGACATAGCTGGTCATCAGCTGGCCGGTTCCGCTGCGAGGCAGCATGCGCAGCATCGCCACCGCGTCGTCCAGGCTCGCGACCACCTTGTCGATCCCGAAGAGCGCGATGTGCACCGGCGGCAGCGTGGTCGTGAGGTCGGCGTTGCCCTCGTTGGTGACGAGCACGATCGTGCCCGTCTCCGCGATCGCCATGTTCGCGCCGCTGATGCCGACCGTGGCCTCGATGAACTTCTGGCGCAGCGACTCGCGCGCATGGTGCTGGATGGCTTCGACCGTGGGCTCGGTGCCGAAGACCGAGGCCGCGTCCTCTTTGGTGAGGTGAATGGCGGGCGCGATGAGATGTGAGGGGCGCGTGTGCGTCAGCTGCACCATCCTCTCCCCGAGGTCGGTCTCGACGACCTCCATGCCGAGCGCTTCCAGGTGCGGATTGAGCTCGATCTCTTCGCTGGCCATCGATTTCACCTTGGTCACGACCATCCGCGAGCGCCCGCCCGGCTGTCCCGTCCGGCTGGCGGCGTGCCCACAGATCTGGGCGATGATGTCGCGGGCCTCGGCGGCGTCCTTGGCGAAGTGGACCTTGCCGCCGACGGCTTCGAGGCGCTCCTTGAACTGCGCCACCAGCTCAGGCAGGCGATCGAGGTTGGCGGCGCGTCGTTGTTTGAGGTCGGCGCGGCCCTGGGCGAAGTCGAAGCTTTCGAAGGCCTTGTCGCGCCGGGCGCGCAGCCCGGTCGTCGCGTGGACGAGGGCTCGCTGCAGTTCGGGGTCGTTGAGGGCTTGGTTGACGCGGCGCGCGAAGTGGCGCCGGCTTTCAGTCAAACGCGCCTCGCCGCTGGCCGTCAGGCACGCGCCCTAGGCAAGGTGCGCCCTGGCCTCTTGCAATGCGGCGACAACCGCGGCCGGGGTGGACACCGGCGCCAAGCATATGGTGCCCACGCACACCACGGCGCGCTCGTCTCCATGGGGGTCGATCACGGTGTACGGATGGGCGAGGACCGCGGCCCGGGCCAGCTCCTCGTTGCGCGTCGTCACCTTGACCGCATGCCGCGTGCGGTCGAGCGCCCGAGCAAAGGCCGCTGCCATGAGCCCGTACTGCCGGGGGAGCGCCGCGACCGACTCGAGCGCGCGGCGGGCACGCGCCGCGTAGGGCGCCGCGGGGTCGCCGCTCAAAACGTCCAGCTCGACCAGCGCCATCGCCGCCACCGAGTTCTCGGCCAGCGGCTTGATCCGCTCGCCGAGGCGGCCGAGCTGGTCGCCGCCCGCGTGGTCGAAATACCCCCCGAGCTCGGCGTCGCCGTATCGCTCTTCGAGATGCGCGGCCAGTTCCAGCGCAGCCGGCAGCCAGCGGTCGCCGAGACCGGATTGATAGGCGCGGATGGCGGCCCAGAGCGCCCAGACCTGGTCGCCCAGCTGGCCGCCGATCCCCTCGGCGTGCGCCATGCCCTCGCCCTCGCGATGGGCGTCGCGGAACAGCCGCTCGAGCAGCCTGGTCGCGTGCTCGCGCAACGCAGGGCGTTGGCGTCGCAATGCGGCGTCGAGGTAGGCGATGCCGAGGGCGGCGTTCCAGGACGCGTAGACGCGCCGGTCGATGAACGGCCCCGGCCGCTGCGCGCGCTCCTCCGCGTTCATGGAGTAGTAGTGCTCGTCCGCGTCCTGGCTGCCGCCGTACAGTCCTGTCTTCTCGTCCCGGAGGACCCGATCCAGGTAGCCCGTCGTGGTGTCGAGCACGGCGTCCATGCCGCCGAGCGCGACCCCGCCGACAAGACCGGCGTGATCCTCGAGCATCTTCTCGAAATGGGGCACGCTCCAGTCCTGTGTCGTCGAGTAGCGAAAGAAGCCACCTTCGACGTGGTCGTACGTGCCACCGCCGGCCATCTGCTCCAGCGTGTGGACGGCCATCTGGCGCAGCTCGGGCCTGGAGCGCAGCAGCGCCTGCTCCAGCAGGAGCAGGATGGCGTCGGTCTGCGGAAACTTGGGTGCGTTGCCGAAACCGCCGTACTCCGGGTCGTACGCGCTGGTCACCGCACCCAGGATCGAATCGACGATGCCGTCGTCGAGCTCCCCCGCGCTGCGGGCCATCGCGGAGCCGGCGCGCTTGCGCGCTTCGAGGACGCGGCTGGCGATCTCGGCCTGGCTGGTCCGGTAATAGCCCGCGACCCGCGTCAGGGCGTCCGCCATCTGGTCCGGCGGGAGGTAGGTCGCGCCCGTGAGGATGTCGCCCGACGCGGTCAGAAAAGCCGTCGACGGCCAGCCGCCCATGTTGTAGCGCTGGTTGATGTCGGGGCGGACGTCGTTGTCGACACGGATGGGCAGGTATTCGCGGTTGATCAGGTCGATGATCCCCGGATGCGAGTAGGTGGTCTCGTCCATGACGTGACACCAGTGGCACCACACCGCGGAGATGGAGAGCAGGATCGGGCGCCCGCTCTGCTTCGCCTCGTCAAAGGCGGCCTCCGACCACGGGTGCCAGTTGATCTCGGCGGCGCGGTTGGGGCGCGGTGAGAAGTGGAACTCGCTGGCGGGTTCGCCCATACGACAAGGTTAGGGTGAAACAATGAGGGCTGTGATCTCGACCAGCGCGGTCGACGCGTACATCGAAAAGAACTCGCGGCGCTTCGTCGAGGAGTTGAAGGAGCTCTGCGCCTTTCCAAGCATCTCCAACCACGGTCAGGACGCGGTCAGGCCGGCTCGCGATTGGCTGGCGGAGCGCCTGGCTCGTTTCACGGATCGCGTGGAGACGCTGGAAGCGGGCGGGATGCCGGCTCTGTACGCGGAGGTGCCCGGCGCGGGCAGACGGAGGCTGCTCCTGTACCAGCATTACGACGTCCAGCCGGTGGACCCGATCGACCTGTGGGACTCGCCGCCGTTCGAGCCGGTCGAGAAGGACGGCCGCATCGTCGCGCGTGGAGTCGCCGACGACAAAGCCGACGTGATGGCGCGCATCCACGCGCTCGAGACCCTCAAGGGACTGGGCGGCGTTCCGGTCACGCTGCGCTTTCTGGTCGAAGGCGAAGAGGAGATTGGATCCAAGACGTTCGAGAAGATCGCCCACGAGCATTCGGCCAAGCTCGGCGCGGACGGCTGCCTCTGGGAGTCGGGCACTTCCTTCGACGACGCGGGCAGACCGACGCTCCAGTTCGGCTGCCGCGGCCTCCTGTACGTGCAGCTGCGCGTCAGGATGCTCGACTTCGACCAGCACTCCGGCTTCGCGTCCATCTATCCGTCGGCGGCGATGTACCTGATCGGTGCGCTCGCCAGTCTGCGCGACCAGGACATGAACGTCCGGCTCGACGGCTTCTACGACAAGGTCGTCAAGCCGACCGAGGCCGACCGCAGGATGATGGCGACGATCGATCCGGAGGTGGACAGGCGGAAGCAGCTGGTCGGCTTCAAACGCCTGGTCCGCGATCCCGGCTCCAGCGAGGTGATCGAGCAGATGCTGTTCACGCCGACGTGCAACATCGCCGGCGTGACCACCGGTTACCAGGGCCCCGGCTCCAAGACCGTGCTCCCGGCCGAAGCCACGGCCAAGCTCGACTTCCGGCTGATACCCGACCAGGACCCGGCCGATGTCGTCACGCAGCTTCGCCAGCACCTCGATTCGCATGGTTTCGAGCAGGTCGAGATCGTCTGGTTCGACGCCGAGAAGCCCGCGCGCTCCGACCCGGGCTCGGCCGTCGCGCGAAGTGTCATCGAATCCGTTCGAGAGCTGTACGGCGAGCCGATCCTGTGGCCGTTCATGCCCGCGACCGGGCCGATGCACCCGGTGGTGTCGGACCTCGGCATCCCGACCGTGCTGCCGGTCGGCGTCGGCCGGCCTGACAACCGGATCCATGCCCCCAACGAGAACATTCACGCCGCCGACTACATCAACACGGTGCGGTTGATGTGCCGCGTCTGGGACAGATTCGGCGCCGCTTAGACATGCAGAAGCTCACCGACAAGCTCTTCACCGTCAAGTACAACGAGGACACCGGCCGTCCCCACATCGAGATCATCGACCAGCAGGTCTGCGGCACGAAATGCGAAGGCAAGTACTGCACCCACTTCTGCCCGGCCGGCGTCTACGAGTGGAACCAGGAGCAGCAGAAGACGCTGGTGAGCTTTGGCAACTGCATCGAATGCGGCGCCTGCTCGATCGGTTGCCCGTTTGACAACATCGCCTGCCGCTCCCCGCGGGGCGGCTACGGCGCCCAGTTCAAGCACGGCTAGGGTTCTCGGAATACGTCCTGCTCCTAGCGCTATTCAAGGTGATGCAGTGATTGACTACGACGTCGTCATCGTGGGAGGCGGCCCGGCCGGGCTGGCGGCCGCGCTCTACACGGCTCGGATGAACCTGAAGACGGTGCTGGTCGACCGCGGGCCGCTAGGCGGTCAGCTATTGAACACCGAGCTGATTGAGGACTACCCGGGCTTTGAATCCATCCTCGGCTCAGAGCTCGCCACCAAGATGGGCGACCACGCCCGCAGGTTCGACGTCGAGGTCCGCGATTTCGAGCCGGTCAAAGAGGTCGACGTCGAGGGATCGACGAAGGTGATCCGGCTGGAGTCCGGCGCGGAGCTTCGCACCCGAGCCCTCATCCTGGCCGCGGGCGGATTGCCGCGGTACCTGAAGGTGCCTGGCGAGAAGGAGTTCTGGGGCCGGGGCGTCAGCTACTGCGCGGTCTGCGACGGGGCGTTCTTCAAGGGCCAGGAGCTGGCCGTGGTGGGTGGCGGCGACGCCGCCGTCGAGGAGGGGGACTTCCTCACCCGGTACGCGTCGAAGGTCCACATCCTCCACCGGCGCAGCGAGCTGCGCGCGCAGCCGATCCTGGTCGAGCGCGCCCGCGCCAACCCGAAGATCGAGTTCATCTTCGACGCCGCCGTCAAGGAGATCGCCGGCGACGACAAGGTGCGCACCGTTCACTACGAGCAGCACGGGCATTGCAAGGAGCTGCCGGTCGGCGGGGTGTTCGTCTTCATCGGCTTCGTGCCCAACTCGGGGCTGCTCAAGGTGCACGTCGATCACGACGAGGCGGGCTACATCCTGACCGGTCGCGACATGCAGACCTCCGTCGAGGGCATCTGGGCGGTCGGCGATGTGCGCGCGCAGCTGACCAAGCAGATCGCGACCGCCGTCGGTGACGGCACCACGGCCGCGGTCGCCGCATCCATGTACGTGACCGCGCTGAAGGACGGCGCGCGGACCTGACCGCAGCCGTTTAGTGCACCGACCCAGAAACACCTTGCGGGTTGCAGCGCCCCTGCGGGGCGGTGCAATTTCGGCTGCGCCGAAACTCATCCCCCACAGCGGCCCATCTGCGTCGTTGTCGGCTCCGCTCCTCGCTCACGCACGGCAGGTGCACTCGCTCCGGTGCTCGCCGACGCCTAGCATCTGGACCACTCTGGTGGCGATCCCACAACGCATTTCCGGGACAGTGCACTAGCCGGTGACGTCGATCCAGACGAGGCCGGGCGGGAGGCTGACCGGCTGGCCGCCGGCGAGGGTGAAGGTCAGCGGTCCGTGGCTGTCGATCGAGCTCCACGATCCCGCGTACCGCATCCCCTTGTAGTCGATCTCGACGCGGCCGCCCGTGTCGAGGTTGAAGTCGTGGATGTGAGCCCCGTGACCGTCGCCCACGTCCAATAGCTGCTCCTGAGTGTGCAGGACGATCAGCATCTCGATGCGCAGGGGCTGCCTCAGGCTGGCGTCCGCGTAAGGGTGGCTCAGCTCGGACTTTTGATAGGTGCCCGTGAGCGGGTCGTACCGGTACACCGAGTAGTGCTCGTCGACGTTGATCGTGGCGGCGGGGGCGCCGCCGCTGAGGACGGGGCGGGCCTTGGGGAGGGTGTAGGCCGGGAGGCCGGAGAAATAGTTCTGCTCGGCGCCATTGACGGCCGGTCCTTTGATCATCAGGTTGTCGGGGGCGTAGCGCGCCGACGTGCGGAACTGGTACCCGACGGTGTCGAAGAACTGCGGCACCGGGTCGGCTTGCGCCCGAGCGCGGGTCGCCTGCGACTCCCCTGATTGGAACAGCAGGCCTTTGTAGTGACGGGCGATCTTCAGCGAGATGAAGCGGCTCGAGCGCATCGGGCCGATCAGATCCGGGGCGTTCTCGAAGATCGCGGTGAGGCGGGTGATGCCGCCCTCGGCCAGGTACTCGAACACGACGTCGGCCGCCTGCAGCCCGTTCTGATCCCACGCGAACTCGTCGTTGGGGATCTGGATGAGGGCGGGGTATTTCAATGGCGTCGTGGGCTCGCGATCGTGGTAGTAGAGACCCGTCTTCAGGGTGAACGTCCCGGTTACCAGGTGACGGGTCTGGTCCCGGCCGCCCGGTCCCATCTGGACCACCAGGGGGCCCGACGGCATGCCTGCCAGCGACAGGGTCGCGCTCCGGTCGCCGGCGGCCCACGTCAGCTCCGCCTGCTGGTTGTCGACCGTCACCCTGATCGTCACCGGCTCCATCGCATCGTTGAAGGTGAGCGTCAAGGTCGACCCGGGGTCGATCTCCGAACCGTCCGCGAGCGGGGGCCCGCCGTTCACGCTCACGGAGGTGAGGCGGGGCACGATGTTCGTGGAGAAGGTCCACTCGGCCGCCTTCACCCGATGGTGGCCGACGTCGACCATCGCCTTCAGGTCGACCCTGTAGGTGGTCAGCTCGGCGAGCGGCTTGGTCGGAGACCACGAGTACTGCGTCTGGCCGGAGACCGCCGTGAGGGTGCCGTCTGTCGCCGGCGTGATCGAAAGCGCCGCCTCCAGGACGGGCAGCGCGACCGGGCGGCTGAACGTGAACAGCAGCGGGCCGTGGATCGGAAGGTCCTTCTGCCCGTTCTTGAAGTTGGTCGTGACCGTGGTCGGCAACGTGTTCGTGTAGGCGAGGTATGCGCCCGTGCCCGTGAACAGGAGGGCGAAGGCCGCGCCGGCCGCGATCCAACCGCGGTGCCCTATCCGACCACGATGCCTGGCTCGACGGCGTGATACGGCCAGGGGAGACGTGGGCTCGACCGGTGGTGGCGACGTGGAGGGCGACAACGGGCCGCCGGGATTATCCCAGAAGTGCGCTCCCGGGTCAGGACCCCAGCCGGCGCAGGAGGGCGAAGGTGTACAGGCCGGTGGCGTGCCCGCTTTCGAATACGATCTGGAGCGCGTACTGACCGACGAGAGTCACGTCCTTGACTCGGAGCTCCTCGGGAGCCAGGCTTTTAACCCTGGCCAGGCGCCCTGGGCCGCCGCCTTCGCCGCGACATTCGGCGCAGGGGCACGCCCACCTGAGCTGTTCGCCGGAGAAGGAGCTGCGGTGGCCGTCCTCCCACGAGACGTCCATGACCTGGCGCTCGCGGTCGACATCGACGCTGAGCGGAAACGGATCTGGGTCTTGCAGCTGTCTTGCCTAGTGGACGTTGATGACCGGCAGCTGGCGGTACGACTGGATGGACGTGCGCGCGGCGACCTGGGATGCGATGGCGACGAATGCCTTCGCACCGGGGGAATCAGGACGCGAGATGACGATCGGGGTCCCCGTGTCCGCGTCCTCGCGGATGCCCTCCTCCAGCGGGATGGCACCGAGAAACGGAACCCCGAGGCGCCTGGCGGCCGACTCGGCCCCGCCGTGGCTGAAGATCTCGTGGCGGTGACCGCAGCTCGGGCAGGTGTACCAGCTCATGTTCTCGATCAGCCCGAGCGGGGTCACATTGAGCTTCCGGAACATCTGGAGCGCCTTGATGGCGATGTCTGTGGCGACGTCCTGCGGCGTGCAGACGATGGCGACGCCCGTCAGCGGGACCGCCTGCGCCAGAGTCAATGAAGCATCGCCGGTGCCGGGGGGAAGGTCGATGACCAGGTAGTCGAGGCGACCCCAGTCGACCTGCACCATCATGGCCTCGATCGCCTTGCCGACCATCGGGCCGCGATAGATGGTGGGCTGCTCGCCGGGGTAGATGTGGCCGAAGGACATCAGCTTCAGGCCGTGGGCCTCGATGGGCTTGAGGCGGCCGTTGACCTGCTCCGGCACGCTCTTGGAGCCGGTCATCGCCGGGATCGAAGGCCCGTAGATGTCAGCGTCGAGCAGCCCGACCTCGGCTCCGGCCAGGCGCAGAGCCGCCGCCAGGTTGACGGCCACGGTCGACTTGCCGACGCCGCCCTTGCCCGAAGCGACCGCGATGGTCTGCTTGACCCCGGGCAGCACCTCGGACGGCTTGGGTCGCATGAAGGCCTGGCGGACGTTCGCCGTCATCCGGATCTCGACTCCGGTGACGCCGGGAATCTCGCCCACGAGGTCCTGGGCCTGGGTCTTGAAGCGGTCGCGCACCGGGCACGCGGGCGTGGTGAGCTCGAAGGTGAAGCTGACCTTGCCCTGCGGGCTGACCTCCAGCTCCTTGATCATGCCGAGGCTGACCACGTCTCGGCCGAGGTCGGGATCCTGGATGTGCCCGAGGACAGAGAGAACCTGCTGGGAGGATGGGACTGCCATCGCCAAGGCATGTTACCGAGAGCCGCAAGCCGACCTCGCCTTCGGCGCCTGGCTCCGCGCCTGCTAATTTCAACGCTCATGAAGCAGGTCACCGCCCAGAGCCCAAGCTCCCAGCTCGTCGCCTACTTCGCCGGGCCCGCCTCCGACGTCTACTTCCAGCGCGCCCGCGACACCCTCGCCGCCGCCGGCGTCGACGCGGTGGTGACGGTGGATTTCTTCTCCAGCCGGGCCGGCGTGCTGTGTGGCGCGGCCGAGGCGGCAAGTCTGCTCGGCGCTGTGCTGCGGGACGGTGACGAGGCGTGGGCGCTGGCCGAGGGCGAATCGATGGACGCGCGCGAAACCGTGCTGCGCGTGCGCGCCCCGTACTCGCGCTTCGGCGTCTTCGAGACCGCTCTCCTCGGGATGCTCTCGAGCTGCTCGGGATGGGCGACCGCGGCGCGCGAGGTCGTCGTGGCGGCGGAGGGCAAGCGGGTGATCTCTTACGGAGCGCGTCACGTGCATCCGCTGATCGGACCGGTGATGGAGTATGCGGCGGTGGTCGGCGGCTGCGCCGGCTGCGCCACTCCGCTCGGCGCCGGGATGGCGGGCCTCAAGGCGCCGTCCGGGACCATGCCCCACGCGATGATCCTCCTCTTCGGCGACACGGTGAAGGCGGCGAGAGCGTTCGATGCCCACATGCCGGACGACGTGCTGCGCATCGTCCTGGTCGACACGTTCAAGGACGAGGCCGAAGAGTCTCTGCGGGTGGCGGCGGCGCTGGGAGAGCGGCTGAAAGGCGTGCGGCTGGACACGCCGAAAGAGCGCGGCCAGGTCACCGTCGAGCTCGTGCACGAAGTCCGAGCACGCCTCGACCAGGCCGGCTACGAGCATGTCGGCATCTACGTCTCGGGAGGACTTGATGCCGAACGCATCCGCCAGTTCGAGGCGGCCAGGTCGCCCGTCGACTCCTACGGCGTCGGCATGGCGATCAGCTCCGCCCCGCCGATCGCGTTCACCGCCGACATCAAGGAGATCGAAGGCAAGCCGGTCTCCAAGCGCGGCCGCATACCTGGCGCGGCGTCCAACCCGCGGCTGGGCCGCGTGCGGTAAGCATCACGGCCACCGCAGGGGCCGGACGTGACGCGCTGCAGGCGCACCAGGCCGCCTGTCGCGATTGCCGCGTGTGCGTCGACGCCGGGATCATCCCCGAGGCGAGTCCGACATTCCAGGGCGAGTGGGGCGCGCCGTTCCTCTTGATCGGGCAGGCGCCCGGCCCGGTGGAGAAAGAGTCGCGGCGACCGTTCTCCGGTCGCGCCGGCAAGGAGCTCGACCGGTGGATGGTGCGAGCCGGTTTCGAAACCCCTGAGGAGTTCAGGCGTCTGACCTACATCACCGCGCTCATGCGCTGCTTTCCCGGGCGCAACCGCGCGGGCACCGGCGATCTCAGGCCCCCGCCGGCCGCCGTCGCCAACTGCGCGCACTGGCTCGAGTCCGAGCTGCGCATGCTGAGGCCCAAGGTCCTGATCCTCGTCGGCCAGATGGCGATCGTGCGATTTCTCGGCCCCGGCCGGTTGGAAGATCGGGTCGGGCAGCGTTTCGGCGACCGCCCGGTGATGGTTCCCCTGCCCCACCCGTCGGGTCAGAGCCGGTGGCTGAACGAGGCCGCGAATCGGGCCCGGTTGACGTCCGCACTCTCGCTGCTGCGCGAGCTCCATTCGAGTCTTGCGCTGCCGCGCGCGAGCGGGTGAGCTAGGCACTCGATGGAGGGAGGGGAATAGGTTGCCATCGTTTTTTGCGCACCGAGATGGCGAGCGCGCGGTGATCGCCGGCGGCGACGCCCGCCACCTCGCGCGCTCTCTGCGCGCCCGAATCGGGGAGGAGATCGAAGTCGTCGATCCCGCCGGCCTGCTGCTGACCGTACGCCTCGACATCGTCTCGTCCGAGCGTGTCGAAGGGGTGGTCGTCTCCGAGCGCGCGCACCAGCCTGAGCCCGCGGCCCGGATCACGATCGCCATCGCCAACCTGCCCGCGCCTGCACTCGAGCTCGTCCTGTCGCGATGCACCGAGGCCGGCGCCTTCGCCTTCCACGTGATCCAGGCCGACCGCAGCGTGGCTCGCGGCGCCAAGCCCGAGCGCTGGTCGACCATCTGCCGCGAGGCGGCGATGCTCGCCGGCCGGCTGCGAGTCCCCGCCGTGGCCGGTCCGTCCTCGCTCGAGGCGGTGCTGAAGGCACACGCCCACCCGGTGATGCTGGTCCGTGGAGCGCCGCGGCGACTGGCCGACCTCAGGACGCCTCAGGATCTGGCCCTCCTGGTCGGCCCGGAGGGCGGCTGGTCCGATCGCGAGCTGGCGCTGGTCGGGGTCAAGGCCGGACTCGGGCCGCGAAACCTGCGGGCGGATACCGCCTCGCTGTTCGCGCTGGCGACCGCCCTCTCCGCCCGCGAGTAGACCACCGCTTCGACTGTCGCTTCGGACTGAGATAAGATGAGGCACGGGATGGTGCAGCGGACGCCTGCGGCCGACCTACAGGCGCGGAGCGCGCTCGCGCAGTCCAGCTGCCCGGTCTCGCTCGACCTGGCGGTGTTCACGCTGGCCGGCCGCGAGCTCAGTGTCCTGCTCCGCGAGCGGATGGAGTCGCCATATCCGGGGTTCTGGGCGCTGCCGGGCGGTCTGCACTGCCCCGGCACAGCGCTGGACGCCCAGGCGCGCAAGCTCCACCAGGCGATCACCGGGCTCGACAGCGGATGGATCGAGCAGCTGAAGACGTTCCACCGCCCGCAGCAGACCGATGCCTCGGGCCAGGTGGTCGTGCCCGGCCGCGACCCTCGCGGTGACGTGCTGGCCGTCGCCTACATCGCGATCGTGCCGACCGCCCTGGCGGAGGCCTGCGCCGGGCGCCAGGACGAGGGCGAGCAGGAGTGGCACCCCGTGCGGAGGCTTCCGGTCCAGATGGCTTTCGATCACCGCGAGATCGTCGACTACGCCGTCCGCCGCCTCCGCAGCAAGGTCGGTTACTCCTCGGTTGGCTTCCAGCTGCTGCCGTCCGAATTCACCATCTCGGAGCTGCAGCACGTCTACGAGGCGGTGCTCGGCCTGTCGATCAATCGGGGCAACTTCTGGCGCAAGGTGGTCGACCGCAGCGTGATCGAGCCCACCGGCAAGGAGCGCAACGTCCGCGGCAAGCGCGCATACCTGTTTCGCTTCACCCAGCAGGCTTTCGGCCTGCGCGAGGAGCCTGATGGTTTCATCGAAGCCTGACCGCGGGGCGCGGCGGATCGCTGACCTGGACGAGGCGGTCGGCATCGCGCTGGATGAGGACCTCGGGGAGCGCGGAGTGGATGTCACCACCGAATCGGTGATCGATCCCGAGCTCCAGGGCGAGGCGGTGGTCGTGGCTCGCAAGCCCGGCGTGCTGAGCGGCGTCGAGGCGGCGGCGCGAGTGTTCGAGCTGATGCGCCCGCCGTGCGACTATCACGCGCTTGCGGCCGAGGGCGCCCGCATCGAGCCGGGTGAGGCGGTGGCGCGCGTCACGGGGCCCCTGGCTTCGGTTCTGACCGCCGAGCGAACCGCGTTGAACTTCCTCCAGCGGCTGTCGGGGATTGCCACGCTCACCCGCCGCTACGCCGACGCGCTGTCCGCCTATCCGAAGGTCGCGCTGCTCGACACGCGCAAGACCACGCCGGGGCTGCGATTGCTCGAGCGCGCCGCCGTGCGCGCGGGCGGCGGCCGCAACCACCGCGACGGACTCTGGGACGCGATCCTCATCAAGGACAACCACATCGCCGCCGCGGGCGGCGTGACCGCGGCGATCCGGCGGGCGCGCGCGGGGCACCCATCCATGCCGATCGAAGTTGAGGTCGAAACCCTCGATCAGCTGGAGGAGGCGCTCGCGGCCGGGGCCGAGATCGTGCTGCTGGACAACATGGGGCCGGAGCTCATGCGCCGAGCGGTCGAGCTCACCGCGGGCCGCGCGCGCCTGGAAGCGTCCGGCGGGATGACGCTGGAAGGGGCGGTGGCCGCCGCCAGGGCGGGGGTCGACCGGATCTCGGTCGGCGCGTTGACCCATTCGGCGCCGGCGCTCGACCTGAGCCTGGAGGTGACGAAGACGTGGCGGTAGAGCAGTGGCGCACCCCGCCGGGGGAGCCCGGAACCGAGATATCGCTCGAAGCGGACGCCGCCGCTTACGGACGGCGCCGCCTCCCGCGCGACGTCGAGGCCATGGCCGCGGAGATCCGCGAGCTCGCGCGCATGCGCAACGCCGTCATCCTCGCCCACAACTACCAGGTCCCCGAGGTCCAGGACGTCGCCGATTACGTGGGCGACTCGCTCGGCCTCTCCCGCCAGGCGGCCGCGACCAGCGCCGAGGTCATCGTGTTCTGCGGCGTCCATTTCATGGCCGAGACGGCCGCGATCCTCAGCCCCCAGAAGCGCGTCCTCATCCCCGACCTCGAAGCCGGCTGCTCGCTGGCGGCGACCATCAACGCCGCCCAGCTCTCGGCGTGGAAGGCCGAGCACCCCGGCGCCGTCGTCGTCTCCTACGTCAACACCACCGCCGAGGTGAAGGCGCTCAGCGACTACTGCTGCACGTCCGGCAACGCGGAGCGCGTGATCCGCGCCATCCCGGAGGACCGGGAGATCCTGTTCCTGCCCGACATGTTCCTCGGGACCTACCTGGAGAAGGTGACCGGGCGGACCATGCACGTCTGGCCGGGTGAGTGCCACGTCCACGCCGGTATCCGGCCGCAGGACATTGACGGCGCTCGTCAGGAGCATGGCGACGCGGATCTGCTCGTGCATCCCGAGTGCGGCTGCGCGAGTCAGTGCATGTATTTCAAGGCCAACGGCGACATCGACGCCGAGCGCACGCACATCCTCAGCACCGAGGGCATGGTCGTGCACGCGCGGCAGCACCCGTCGCGCAGCTTTGTCGTGGCGACCGAGCTCGGCATCATGCACCGCCTGTCGAAAGAGGCGCCGCAGGCGCGCTTTTTTGCCGCGAGCGAGCGTGCCATCTGCCGCTTCATGAAAAAGATCACGCTCGAAAAGCTCCTGACCGCGCTGCGGGACGACGTGTTCGAGGTGACGGTGCCGGACGACGTGGCCGGCAATGCCCGCCTGGCGATCCAGCGCATGGTCGAGCTGTGACTCGGATCCTGGCCGACATCCTGGTCGTCGGCGATGGGCTCGCCGGCTCCGCCGCCGCGCTCGAAGCCGCCCGCGCCGGCGCGTCGGTGACGCTGGTCTCCGCCGCGCACGGTTCCTCGTATCGGGCGCAGGGCGGGATCGCCGCCGCCGTGCTGCCCGAGGACTCGCCTCGCCTGCACGCGCTGGACACGCTCGCGGCCGGGGGTGCGCTGTGCGACCCGGACGCGGTGGCGATGCTCACCACCGCCGGCCCCGAGACCGTGAGGTGGCTGGAATCGCTGGGCGTGCGCTTCGACGGCGGCGCGGCGCGCGAAGCGGCCCATTCGCTGCCCCGCGTCCTGCATCTCGGCGGCGACCAGAGCGGCAGCACGCTGATGGCCTTCGTGCGCTCCGCGATCGAGCGCGAGCCGGGCATCTCGCGACTTCGCGGCCGCCTCCGCTCCCTGCTCGGAGATGGGACCGTCGGTGGAGCGGTTTTCGCCGGCGGGCTGACGGTGGCGGCGGGCGCCACGGTCCTGGCCACCGGGGGTTACGCCGGGCTCTACGGACGGACCACCAACAGCAGGATCATCAACGGCAAGGGGATCCTGGAGGCGGCCCGTGCGGGCGCACGCATCGCCGACCTCGAGTTCGTGCAGTTCCACCCCACGGTGTTCGACGGCGCCGGGCGCGCGCCGGGCGCCGTCTGCGAACCCTTCCTCATCACCGAGGCGCTCCGGGGCGCCGGTGCGCACCTGGTCGACGAGCACCGTGAGCGCTTCGTCAACGAGCTGCTGCCCCGCGACCAGGTGGCGCGGGCGCTGGCGGAGCATCGGGGCGGCACGTACATCTCGGCCGTGCACCTGGACCCTGGGCTGCTCCGGCGCAGCTTCCCCAACTTCATGCGCAACTGCCGGCGGGTGGGCATCGATCCTCTGCGCCAGGCGGTGCCGATCAGCCCGGCGGCCCACTACACGATGGGCGGGATCGTGACCGACCTGGACGGCCGTACGTCGATCGACGGGCTTTACGCCGCCGGCGAGTGTGCTCGCACGGGTGTGCACGGCGCCAACCGCCTCGCCAGCAATTCACTGCTCGAGGCGGCGACTTTCGGACGCCGCGCCGCGACCGCGGCGGTGGGCGCTCCCCGTGTCGAGGCCGAGCCGGCCGAGCGGACGCGCATGTGGCGCCGCGGCGATCTGACCGTGGCGGAGGTGGGCGGCGTCCTCGATGCGGCGGCGGGTGTGCTCAGGACGGGCGCGAGGCTCGAAGACGCGCTGGCCGGGCTGCGGTCGGGCGCTGTGTCCGAAGTCGCCGCCGATGCGGCGGAGATGGCTTCGATGGTCTGCGCCGCGGCGCTGGCGCGGCCGGCCAGCCTGGGCGCGCACCAGAGGCAGGACGAACCCGCGCGGCTCGCGGTTTAGCGTTTCAGCGCGCGGTAGGTCGTGATCTCACCCATGATGGCGATCACCGAAGCCACGGCGAAGCTCACCAGGCCGATCGCCAGTGTCGCGGCTCCGAGCACCGCCGACCGGTCAGCGATGCCCACGCCACTCACGCAGACCCCGATCGCCAGCACCAAGGTGGCGTACACACGGAAGCCTCCGCTCGACGCGGCGAAGCCCGGCGCCAGCTCGCCCAACGGGCGCGAGGTCACCCGATGGATGACGAAATTTGCGGCGCCGCCCACGTTGAGCAGCAGCACGACCCCGACCAGGCACAGCAGGAGGCCGGTGGCGAGCGCCACTAGGATTTGAGCGTGTCCACGGTCAACCAGGCGCGGGTGCGCAACTTCTGCATCATCGCTCACATCGATCACGGCAAGTCCACGCTCGCCGACCGGCTCCTCGAGTACACCGGGTCGATCAGCCAGCGCGACATGCAGGCCCAGGTCCTCGACACGATGGACCTGGAGCGCGAGCGCGGGATCACCATCAAGCTGCAGGCGGTCCGCATGACCTATCCCGCGGGGGACGGTCAGACCTACGAGCTGAACCTCATCGATACCCCCGGACACGTTGACTTCGCGTACGAGGTGTCGCGTTCGCTGGCCGCCTGCGAGGGCGCGATCCTGGTGGTCGACGCCGCGCAGGGCATCGAAGCCCAGACGCTGGCCAACCTGTACCAGGCGGTCGAGGCGGGCCTGACGCTGGTGCCGGTGGTCAACAAGATCGACCTCGACGCGGCGCAGCCGGAAATGGTGGCCGAGGAGATCTCCGACGTCACCGGCATCCCGCGCGACCAGGTCATCTTCGCGTCGGCCAAGCAGGGCATCGGTACGAGAGAGATCCTGGAGGCCGTGATCGCCAAGGTGCCGCCACCACGCGGCGATCAGTCGGCGCCCCTGCGCGCGCTCATCTTCGATTCGCACTACGACGTGTACCGCGGCGTGATCACGTACGTGCGGGTGGTCGACGGCGAGATCATCCCCGGCACCAAGATCCGGATGATGAACACCGGCAAGGTCCACGAGGTGGACGAGGTGGGCTGGTTTGCGCCCCGGCCCCGCGCCGCCGACAAGCTGACCGCCGGCGAGGTCGGCTATGTGACCGCCGCCATCAAGAACGTCGTCGACGCCCGCGTCGGCGACACGATCACCGCCTCGGAAGGCGGCGCGAAGACGCCGCTGCCCGGCTACCGGCGGGTCAAGCCGATGGTGTTCGCCGGTCTCTTTCCCACCGACTCCGACCAGTTCTCAGACCTCAAGGAAGCGCTCGAGAAGCTGCAGCTCAACGACGCGGCGCTCTCGTACGAGCCGGAGAACTCAGCGGCGCTCGGGTTCGGCTTTCGCTGCGGCTTTCTCGGGCTGCTGCACCTCGAGATCGTGCAGGAGAGGCTCGAGCGCGAGTTCCTGCTCGACCTGATCACAACGGCGCCGACCGTGGAGTACGAGGTGAAGCTCAAGCGCGGCGAGCTGATCGTGGTCGACAACCCGGCGCTGCTGCCGGACCCGACCACGGTCGAATCCATCGCCGAGCCGTTCGTCAAGCTGTCGATCATCGTGCCGTCGACGTACGTCGGGCCGATGATGGAGCTCTGCCAGGAACGCCGCGGAGCGTTCAAGCAGCTCGAGCACCGGCCGGGCGACCGGGTCGTGCTCGAATACGAGATTCCGCTCGGCGAGATCATCCACGACTTCTACGACCAGTTGAAGTCGCGCTCCAAGGGCTATGCCTCGATGGACTACGAGATGCTCGGATTTCGCGAGGGCGACCTGGTCAAGCTGGACGTGCTCGTGGCGGGCGATGCGGTGGACGCGCTCTCACTGATCGCGCACCGCAGCAAGGCGCAGACGCAGGGCCGCAAGCTCGTGGAGAAACTGAAGTCGATCATCCCTCGCCAGCTCTACGAGGTGCCGCTACAGGCGGCCATCGGGGGCAAGGTGATCGCGCGCGAGACGATCTCGGCGATGCGCAAGGACGTCCTGGCGAAATGCTATGGCGGCGACGTGACCCGCAAGCGCAAGCTGTTGGAGAAGCAGAAGGAAGGCAAGCGGCGGATGAAACGGGTGGGTTCGATCGAGATCCCGCAAGAGGCCTTCATGGCGGTGCTCAAGCTTGACTAGGACGATCGGTGCGCTGGCCCTGGTCGCGGCGCTGGCGCTGGGCGCGAGCGCCTGCGCGCGAGGGTCCTCCAGCGGCGGCGAAGCACAGCTGATGGATCTGTACGCCGCCGGCCCGGCGGTCGCCGACGTGAGGTCGCTGCTGGGGGACAGCAGCTGGTGGCCGGGCCCGCCGTCTTTTGGCGTGCGGCCGCTGGACTCCGTCGCGATGCCCTTCCAGGAACGATTCCACGTCATCCATCGGTTCGTCCACCTCGGTACGGCGGAGACCTTTGACGTCGAGTTCACGCTGTGGGACTCGACCTCGGCCGCGACCACGCAGATGAGCAACGTGAAGGCGGCTTTCGGCACCTCCGCGTCCGGCCCCAAGGTGGGGGACCAGGTCCTCTACTACGGCTCTCAGACCCAGGGAGCGGCGCCCTTCGTGACGGCGACGTTCGTCCGCGTCGGGCAGGTCGTGACCACGATCAGCCTGGGCTTGAAGGACGCGTTCCCGAAGGTCGCCCGGCTGGGCAAGATCGCGACCAAGGTGGTCTCCCGCCTCAAGGACGCGCTCTCGCGCAAGGTCCGTGTCAGCCCGCTGCCCTGGAGCGACCAGGCGCTGCTGCCGCCCGCCGGTCCCGACCTGACGCTGCTGGGCGCGGTCAGGCTCCCGATCGAAGCCGTGGTCGTGATGTTCGGCTACGCGGCGCCCGAAAGCCTGGCGAACTCGTTCCACGGCGGCGGCGTCGACACCATCGTCTTCGGTGATTACGCGCTCGACAACGACACGCACATGGAGGTCCGCGCCGGCGTGTTCACATTCCTCACCAGGCAGGACGCGAGCGATTGGCTCGACGCGCTGCGGGGCAGCACCGCCCTGGACGTCGACGGCATCGCCACGTTCTATGACGGCGGAAGCGGGCAGTACTTCAGCCTGTTCAAAGCGGGCAAGCAGGGCGCGATGCTCGTCTGCAGGTCGACGTCTGACGTGGAGGCGGCCTCCCGCGCCTGCGAGTCGCCACTGACCCGGGTCGCCCCGGCGTGGGAGCTGAAGCTGGGCGGCTAGACGCCAGGCTCCGGCGGCGGCGTGCCGCGCGGCCTCAGCCGCCCCGCGTCTCCTGAAACCAGTGCCACTGCCTGGTCAGCCCTTCGCGCAGCGAGACGCGCGGCTCCCAGCCCAGGCGCTGCCGGGCAAGGTTGATCGAGGCGCCGGTATGGCGCGGGTCGCCGGGAGCGGCCGGCAGGTTCTGCCGCCGGACCTTGAGGCGGCTGATGTCTTCAAGCGTGGCCAGCACGCGGTTGATGGTGACCCGGCTGCCGCCGCCGAGGTTGAACACCTGGCCGACGACGTCCGCGGTCGCCGCCCTCACCGTCCCTTCGACGGCGTCCGACACGTATGTGAACTCCCGCGTCTGCTCGCCGTCGCCGAACACCTCGATCGCCTCGCGGTCGGCGAGGGCCCGCATGAAGCGGGAAAAGGCCATGTCCGGCCGCTGGCGGGGCCCGTAGACGGTGAAGTACCGCACGGACACGGCCGGGACGCCGAAGTTCCTGGTGTACAGGAGCGTCAGGTGCTCGGCGGCGAGCTTGGTCACGCCGTATGGGGAAACGGGCCGCGGGACGGCGGATTCTCTGGTCGGGAACCTCTGGGCGTCGCCATACACGGACGAGCTGCCGGCGAAGACCAGGCGGTCGATGGGATGGTCTTTGAGGAATTCGAGCAGCCGCTGCGTGGCGAGGATGTTGTCGCGGACGTACCGGTCGAACTGGCCGCCCCAGCTCGGGCGCACGCCGGGCTGCCCGGCGAGGTGGTAAACGACACGGGCTCCCTTCAGGATCCGGCTGAGGTCACCCCCGTCGACCAGGTCGAGCTCTTCGAAGGTGAAGTTGGGGTGGGCGCGGACCGCTTCGAGGTTCCGCTCCTTGCCGGCGCGCTCGTAGTAGTCGGCGAAGCTGTCGACGCCGACGACCTGGTGGCCGTCAGCCAGCAGGCGCTCGGACAGATGGGAGCCGATGAAGCCGGCGGCCCCGGTGACGACCACTCGTGCTGGCCCGGTGGGCACTTCGAACAAGAGTGTGGCTCGGCCGCGCCCATTTGCAATGGGCCCCTATCCTGGAATCCAATGAGGCGATTCGAGGCCTGGCTGGCCGCATCGGACATCGGCGTCGCCGTCAGGGAGTTCCCGGCAGGCACGCGCACGGCGGTCGACGCCGCGACGGCGGTCGGCTGCGAAGTCGGGCAGATCGTGAAGTCACTGGTCTTCGTCGCCGCCGGCAGGCCGGTGGTCGCCCTGGTCAGCGGCGCCAACCGGCTGGACGAGCGCCGGCTCGCGGCGGTTGCCGGCGAGCCGGTGGCCAAGGCCGCTCCGGAGGCCGCGCGCTCGGCGACGGGTTATGCGATCGGCGGAGTGCCGCCCTTTGGGCACGCCACCGACGTGCCGGTGTTCATGGATCGCGACCTGCTCGGCCACCGGGTTGTCTGGGCGGCGGCGGGCCGGCCCGACTCGGTGTTCGAGATCGCGCCGGAGCGCCTGCGTGAGCTGAGCCAGGCGGTGGTCGCGGATCTGAAGGCTAAAGAGGTGGCCACCTGAGCGGCATTCTCATTTTCTGCCGCGACTGCGGCAAGCAGGTCCCCAGCTCCGAAGCCCGCGACGGGTGGTGCGTGGAGTGCTCTGTCCGCAGGTCGGTGGCGGATCTTCGCGACGAGCATGCGCGCCTGTGGCGCAAGCGCGAGCGGTACCGCAGCCAGCAGGCCAATGTGGCGCAGATCGGCCGCCAGATCGCGCGGGTCGAAGACCGCATGGCACAGCGCATCAAAGAGCTCGTCGCCAACGAGGGGCAGGCCGCGGACCTCCTGCGCCGGGAGCTCGAGACCGCGCGGGGCCAGCGCTACACGATCAAGGGCGTGTGAGCGGTGGCTGCCGAGCTCGCTCCTCCTCCGGGCATGCCGGGTGGTGGACTCCCTTTCCGGCACCTCTACGTGCACATCCCGTTCTGCAAGCACAAGTGCGGATACTGCGACTTCAACGCCTACGCGGGCATGGACCGGCTCATGCCGGACTACGTCGAGGCGCTCGAGCGTGAGCTGAGCGCCGCTCGCGAACGGCATCCGTTCGAGCGGCTGCAAACGGTGTACCTGGGCGGCGGCACCCCGAGCCTGCTGCCGCCGGACCTGGCCGCCCGACTCCTAGGGTTCATTCACCGCACCTTCGACGTCGCGACGGATGCGGAGGTGACGCTCGAAGCCAACCCGGCGAGCACCGACGAACCGAAGCTCGCCGCCTGGCTCGCCGGCGGCGTCAACCGGCTCAGCCTCGGCGTCCAGGGCTTCGACGGGCGCGCGCTGGCCGTGCTGGAGCGAAGGACGGACGCGGCGCAGGCGACCCACGCCTTCCGGCTGGCGCGATCGATGGGCGTCGCCGACATCAGCATCGACCTCATCTTCGCGGTGCCGTTTCAGAGCCTGGAGGGATGGCTGGAAACGCTGCGGCGGGGCCTCGACCTGGGACCGGACCACGTCTCGACCTACTGCCTGACCTTTGAAGAGGGCACGCTGCTCTGGCGGCGACGGGCGGAAGGCCGAGTTCCCGCCGTCGACCCGGACCTGCAGTGGGACCAGCTCGACGCCGCGTGCGTGGAGCTGGAGCGGGCGGGGTTCCGGCGTTACGAGGTATCCAACTGGGCGCGAGCCGGGTTCGAGTCGCGCCACAACCACGCCTACTGGCGGTGCCGGCCGGTCTATGGCGCGGGCGCGGGCGCCCACTCCTACGCCACCGACGGCACGACCGCATGGCGATGGTGGAACGTTGCCCGGCCTCGCGACTACATCGCGGCGAGCCCGGAACCCAGGGCGGATGGGGAGGAGCTGCCGGCCCGCAAGGCGGCGGCCGAATCGCTCATGCTCGGCCTGCGCGCGGCGGAGGGGATGGCGCCGCCGGCAGGCTTCGAGCCGGAGCTCGCCCAGCTCTTGGCGGCGGGCCTGATCGACCGGATCGACGGCCGGGTGGTTCCGACCCGCCGCGGCCTCGACCTGCACAACCAGATCGCCCTCGCGGTACTGTAATTAGCACTCTGGTATCGAGAGTGCTGAAAAGCCATGGAAAATAGGAAGCGAGCCATTCTCCGAGCGGTGGTGCACGAGTTCACGACGAGCGCCGTGCCCGTCGGCTCGCAGGCGCTCCAGAGCCGGTATTTCGTCAACCTGTCGCCGGCCACGATCCGCAGCGAGCTGGCCGAGCTGGCGGACCTCGGCTACCTGACCCAGCCCCACACCTCCGCGGGCCGCGTACCGACCGATTCCGGCTACCGCTACTTCGTC
This sequence comes from bacterium, assembly GCA_004299235.1. Taxonomy (NCBI): domain Bacteria; species bacterium. The sequence goes on along the minus strand of SCQL01000028.1, from coordinate 129,597 downwards.
GACTTCCTGATGGACCTCGAGCAGGTCCCGGGCGATGTCTGCTCCTTCATCGATGAAGAGCTGCGCCACGCGCCGGCCGATGTCCAGGGGATGGTCGAGAAGGTGGCGATGACCGTGGCCGCGGTGACGCAGAATGCGTCCGTGGCCAGCGCGCCGCAGGGATCGCAGGCGCGCATCAAGCACCTCGACCTCGTGTCGCTCGAGCCGACGGAGGTGCTCCTGATCCTCCTGCTGGAGGGCAACCTGCTCCGCCAGCAGGTGTTCAACGTCACGCGGGCGGCGACGCAGGCCGAGCTGACCAAGGTGGCGGCCCGTCTCAACAGCACGCTCGGCGGCCGGGGCGGCGACGAGGTCCGGAGCGGCTACGACGGAGCCGTGCTCGGTCTCGAGAAGGAGCTGCTGGGATGCATCGTCGCCGTGCTCGACCAAGATGAGAAGGGCTCGGAGAGCCTTGTCGTCCACGACGGTGTCCGCAACCTGCTGCGCCAGCCGGAGTTCGCGGAGTCCTCGCGGCTGCAGCAGGTGCTCGAGGTGCTGGAGGAGACGCGCTATCTGACCGTGCTCCTCCGCCAGCTCATCGGGCAATCCGACCTGCAGATCGTCATCGGCTCTGAGAATGCCTCCAGCCAGCTGCAGGGCTGCGCCCTGGTGCTGACGACCTACGGCCCGTCCAACCGGCTCAAGGGCGTGCTGGGCGTGATCGGTCCGACTCGCATGGCTTACAGCCAGACAGTGGCTCGGCTGCAGGCGGTGGCGCGCACCGCGAGCGACCGGATGGCCGAGGTCGGAACTTGATCGGGTTTGAGCCGGCGGTGGCTCGCGGTATTTAGATTCCAATGACCACGCCAAAGCATCCCCACGACCCGCACGACACCCAACCGCGCAAGGCCACCGCCGAACCGGGCGAATCCCATGCCCTGTCTGCGATGGAGGCCAAGATCGCCGAGCTGGAGGCGGCCGGCGCCGAGGCCAAAGATCGGCACCTGCGATTGGCCGCGGACTTCGACAACTACAAGAGGCGCTCCCGCCAGGAGCAGCTCGAGACGATCCAGCACGCATCGGCCGACCTGATCAGCCGGCTCCTGCCGGGACTGGACGACCTGCACAACGTGCTCGACCACCAGCCCGAAGGCGTCGACGAGGCCTGGCTCAAGGGCCTCGAGCTCAGCGTGCGCAAGCTCGAGGAGGCGCTCGCGGCGCACGGCCTGGAGCCGATCAAGGCCGTCGGCGCGACGTTCGACCCGAAGTTCCACGAGGCGATTGGGCACGAGGAGTCGGAGGAACACCCCGAGGACACGGTGGTTTCAGAGCTTCGCCGCGGCTACCGCATCCGCGACCGCGTGGTCCGGCCGGCGCTTGTGAAAGTGGCTCGCCCGCCGGCCCTTCCCGCCTCAGACCTCCACTAGCCGGTGGCGGTCAAGCGCGACTATTACGAGGTCCTGGGCATCGGCCGCCAGGCTTCGCCCGAGGACCTGAAGCGCGCTTTTCGCAAGATCGCCATGGACTCGCATCCCGACCGCAACCCCGACGACCCGGCGGCGGCCTCCCGTTTCAAGGAGGCGAGCGAGGCGTACTCCGTACTGTCTGATCCGGGACGCCGCCGGACCTACGACATGTTCGGTCACGCCGCGGTGGAACCAGGCGGCGGACCGGCGGTCGACTTCTCCGACATGCCGTTCGCGGACATCTTCGACACGTTCTTCGGCGGCGGCGGCCGGTCCCGCCGCCAGCGGTCCAACCGCGGGGACGACCTCCGCTACGACCTGACCATCACTTTCGAGGAGGCCTTCACCGGGGTCGAAAAGCAGATCGACGTCGTCCGCCCCGTCACCTGCGAGCGATGCTCGGGCGGCGGCGCCGAGCCGGGCACCGGAGTGGAGACCTGCCCAGGGTGCCGGGGCTCGGGCCAGATCCGGCGCACCGCTCAATCCATCTTCGGATCGGTGGTCACCGCCGCCCCCTGCCCGACCTGCGGCGGCGCGGGCCGGCTGCTCAAGAGCCCATGCCTGCAGTGCCACGGCCAGGGGCGCATCCAGAAGGCGCGCCGGCTCGCGGTGAAGATTCCCGCGGGCGTCGACACCGGGTCGCAGATCCGGCTCAGCGGCGAGGGCGAGGCCGGGCTGCGCGGCGGCCCGCCCGGCGACCTGTACGTGGTCCTGCGCGTCAAGGCCCACCCTCACCTGGCGAGGCACGAGCATGACCTGATTTACGAGTTGCGGATGAACATGGTGCAGGCCGCTCTTGGCGACCGGATCGAGATCCCAACCCTGGAGGGCGGGGTCCAGATCGCCATCCCGCCGGGCACCCAGCACGGCCAGTCGTTCCGGCTTGCCGGCAGAGGCATGCCCGACGTGCGCGGGGGGCGGCGCGGCGACCAGTACGTGGTCGTCCAGGTCGTCATCCCGAAGGACCTGAGCGCCGAGCAGAAGGCCCTGCTGCGCAAGGTCGGCGGGCTGACCGGCAAGCCGGAAAAAGTGTCCAAGGGCTTCTTCGAAAAGCTCCGCGACGCCGTCTCTCTGGATTGAGAAGCGCCCCGAGCGGGCGCCGGCGCTTGACTCGCCAGGCCAAACGCAGCTCTGTTGGCATAACTTCGGGCGGATAGGGGTAGTTATTAGGTTTGGCAGTGGTCTGGAACCGTTATATAAGAAGGAAGACGTGGCAAAAACGATCGATCTCGAGTTGACGCGGGCTGAGGTGGAGGTCCTGGAGCTGGAGGCCCGGCTCCGGGTGGTCCCCATGAACGACACGCAGCTGTCGGACGCCTTGAAGATGGCGCTGGCGGCCAAGAAAGAGCGCCTGGCCAAGCTCCGCACGCTCCACGCGGCCACCACCGGGCGCGGCCGGGGCGCGGAGGGCAAGGACGGCGGGGACAAGAAGCCGAACCCGCTTCACGCCGGCCGCCGGCCGCCTCTCAAACGCTCGGTCCCCCAGCGCCCCCAGGCCAAGTCGAGCCAGTAACCCGGCTCCCGTAGCCCGGGCGGAGCGCCCCGAACCCCGGCCCCGACCGTTATCGTGATCGGGTTGGCTAACCAGCAGAGACCGTCCGGGACGCTGGACCCGCTGTTCGGCGCGGCCGGGGACGGCTGGCCAGCCCAGGGCATTCCGCTCCCTCCGCGGGCCTGGAGACTCCCCGTGATCAACGGGATCGCCGCGGCGGCGATCATCGCTGCGGTCGGATACCGCCTCTGGGCGGCCGGCCTGCCCCCCGCCGTGCTTCGGGAGGAGTTCATCCTGATCGGTGCCGGAGTCGTCTTCGGCATCGTCGCGGTTGGGATCCGGGCTTCGAGGCTGGCCACCAACGTCCCGGTCCAGCTGGCGGTGATGGCCTGTGCGGCGGCCCTCACCGTGCTCGTGCTGGGGGTGGCGGGCCGGTGGCTGGGCAACGACCTCCCGCCTCTGGCCGCCGCCAGCTTCGCGACCATCCTGCTCCACTTCGACCTCGGGTTCCACGCCCGCCATTTCGGCTACGTCTTCGTCATTGCGATCGTGGGCCTCGGAGCCCTGTGGTTGTACGCCGTCACCGCGCTTGCGGTCTCGCCGGCCGCGATCGTGATCTGGACCCTCATCCTGGTGGGACTCGGGCTGCTCGCCTTCCTCACCAGCCGAGCCGTGGGGCGCGATCTCAGCGTGCACGTCGAACGCCAGAGCTCCCTCCTCGACGCCATCAGCGACCTGGGTGCGGGGCTGGTCGTTACGGAAGAGGGCAGATTCGTCGCCGGCAACGAGGCGTATGTCAAGCTCACCGGGTATTCGAAGGAGGAGCTCTCCGCGATGCCGACCCTGGTCGAGATGGCGCCTCCCGAGCTCCGCGCCAGCCTGACCGCGCACCTGAGCGCCCGGATGGCCGGTCGTGACGCGCCCGTCCGCTACCAGTCGGAGCTCATCGCCAAGGACGGGCGCCGGGCCCAGGTCGACGTGGCGGTGCACCGCCTGGCCACCGAATCCTCCAACCGCCTGCTCACGCTGGTGAGCGATGTCAGCGAGCGCCGGCGCGCGGAGCAGGCGGAGCGTGAGAGCGAAAGGCGGTTCCGAACGCTTTTCGAGCGGGCGCAAGCGGGCATGGCGTTCTCCGCCCTGGACGGCCGCATCACGACCGTCAATCTCGCCTTCTGTGAGCTGGTCGGCTACGGAGACGCCGAGCTCTGCCACCTTTCCATCCTCGATATCACCCATCCCGAAGACGTCGCCGCCATGCAGGATGCGATGCGGCGGATGCTCGCCGGCGAGGAGCAGGGGACGCGCATCGAACAGCGCTACACCCGCAAGGACGGCCTGCCGGTCTGGGTGGACGTGACCGCGCGCCTGGTTCGCGACCTGAACAACACGCCGCACTACTTCCAGACCGTGGCGGTCGACCTGCGCGACCGCAAGCGCAGCGAGGTGCTGCAGGCGGCACGTTTTGCCGTCACCCAGGCGTTGGTCACCTCGCCTGGCTGGGAAGTAGCGGCGCCGGGCGTGCTGGAAGGGCTGTGCCGGGCGCTCGACTGGGAGCTGGCGGAGTACTGGGAGGTGGATGCCGCGCGCGAGGCCATGCACTTCGGCGCGTCCTGGAAGCGACCTGGCCGCGACACGTCGAGCTACGAGGCCACCGCCCATGAGGCGCTGTATCGGCGGGGCGAAGGGCTGGCCGGCAAGGTGTGGGAGACGGGGGCTCCGATGGCCGTGGCGGACGTCGCCGCGGACGATTCCCCCCGTTCCGTGGCCGCGGTCGCGGCCGGGCTGCGAGGCATCGTCGGCTTCCCGGTCCGCAGCGGCCGGAGGGTGGTCGGCATGATCTCGCTCCACACGTGGGCGCCCCGCGAGCTGGACGAGGGGCTGGCGGCGGTGATGAACGACGTCGGCTCGCAGGTCGGCGAGTTCGTGGAGCGCAAGCGAGCCGAGGTGGCGCTGCAGGAGAGCGAGAAGCGGATACGGTCGGTGCTGGACAACGTTTCCGACGGTCTGGTCACCATCGACCAGGCCGGCGTGATCGAATCCGTCAATCCGGCGGTCGTCAAGCTGTTCGGCCACACCGAGAAGGAGCTGGTCGGACAGCAGGCCGACGTCCTCATCGCCACCACTCATCGCAGCGCCTTCATCAACTACCTGGAACGCCGCCTCAAGCTCGACATCCCGGTCAGCGGCGCGCACGAGACCATGGGCAAGCGGAAGAACGGGAGCCTGTTCCCTCTCGAGTTCGTGGTCAGCTCGATGCAGGTCGGCTCACGCCACCTGTTCATCGCCACGCTGCGTGACATCTCGGAGCGCAAAGCCCACACCGACGCGCTCGAGTACCAGGCGCTGCACGACGCGCTGACCGGCCTGCCCAACCGAAGCCTGTTCGGCGACCGTCTGCGCCAGGCCCTGCTCGCCGCGAGGCGCAACCAGAAGATGTTCGGCGTTCTCCTGCTCGACCTCGATCGTTTCAAGGACATCAACGACGCGCTCGGCCACGATCGTGGCGACAGTCTCCTGCAGGAGGTCACCGCGCGGTTCCGCGGCGTCCTCCGGGCGACCGACACCATCGCCCGGCTCGGCGGCGACGAGTTCGCGGTGCTCACGACCGATGCCAAGCATCCCGACGACGTGGTCGCCACCGCGCGCAAGATCCTGGCGTCGCTCGAGGGGCCTTTCGCCATCGCCGACCAGATGGTCGAGACCGGGGCGTCCATCGGCATCGCGATGTACCCCGTTCACGGCGACGATCCGAGCACGCTCATGCGGCGGGCCGACGTGGCGATGTACGTCGCGAAGCGGTCGGGTGGCGGGCACGCGGTCTACGCTCCCGAGCAGGAGGCGCAGACGCTGCGCCGGTCCGGGCTGGCGGGCGAGCTGCGCCGATCGATCCCTCAGGGCGAGCTGGTGCTGCACTACCAGCCGCAGGTGACCCTGGCGACCGGAGCGATTCATGTCGTCGAAGCGCTCGTGCGCTGGAACCACCCTCGCGAGGGCCTGATGCCGCCGGATCGCTTCATCCCCATGGCCGAGGAGACGGGCATCATCCATCCGCTCACCGCCTGGGTGCTGGATTCCGCCATCTCGCAGCTGAGCAGGTGGCTGCAGGACGGACTGGACGTCTCGGTTTCGCTGAACGTTTCGCCACGCAACATCGAGGATCACTCGCTCGAGGACATGGTCGCCCAGGCGCTCGGCAACTACAAGCTGGACCCGCGCCGGCTCACGCTCGAGATCACCGAGGGGGTCGCCATGGCGGCGGCGGCGGCCAAGGCTCTGCGCCGGCTCAACGAGATGGGCGTGCGGCTCGCGCTCGATGACTTCGGCACCGGCTACTCGTCGCTCCTCTACCTGATGCGGCTGCCGGTGAACGAGATCAAGATCGACCGCTCGTTCGTGTCGGCGCTCGCGTCGGACCCCGACTCCGGAGCCATCGTGCGCTCCGCGGTCGGGCTGGGTCACAACCTCGGTCTGCGCGTCGTCGCCGAGGGGCTCCAGGACCGGATGGCGGAAGCGGTGCTGCTCGAGGCGGGATGCGACGCGGCGCAGGGTTTCCTGGTCGGACGTCCGGCCGCGGAGCGGGAGATCACGGCACTCCTCCAGTCACATTCGGAGCTCGCCAAGCAGCGCGACTGATCGAACCGCAAGCTTGGGCGCGGCTCGACTTGGTACGGTCCTCAGGTGAAAGCACTGGTGTTGGGGGCTGGCGGGCAGCTCGGATCGGACCTGGCGACACTGCTGCCGGAAGGCGCCGGTGTTTCTCATCAGGAGGTCTCGGTCGCCGACCCGGCCGCATTGCTGGCGCTGATGCGGGACCGGCGCCCGGACATCGTGTTCAACTGCGCCGCCTACAACGCCGTCGACCGGGCCGAGAACGAGCGACACCTCGCCTTCCAGGTCAATTCGGAAGGCGCGTTCAACGCGGCGGTGGCCTGCGAGCGCATCGGGGCGCGGCTGGTCCACTTCTCCACCAATTTCGTCTTCGACGGCAGGCTCGACCGTCCCTACGTGGAATCGGACCTGGCGCTACCGCTGGGGGTTTATGCGCAGTCGAAACGAGAGGGCGAGCGCCGGGTGCTGGAGGCGATGCCTCGTGCTCTGGTGGTCCGGACCGCGGCGCTGTTCGGTGACCGCGGCGCGTCGAGCCAGGGCGGCAGCTTCCCGGGACGAATCGTCATGCGGGCGCGGGCGGGAGGTCCGCTTCGCGTCGTCGCCGACCAACGGGTGAACCCCACCTACACTCGCGATCTCGCGCCAGTCGCCATTCATCTGGCCCAGGACGGGCTCGAGGGTGTGGTCCACCTCGTCGCCGGCGGCTGCTGTGGCTGGGATGAGCTGGCGCGCGCGGCGCTCGCGGAGTGCGGGGTGCGCGGTGACGTCGAGTCGGTGTCCAGCGCCGACATCAAGTCCCCAGCGGCCCGGCCGCTCAACGGATGCCTGAGTTCGACGCGCGTTTCGCCCCTGCGGCCGTGGCTCGAAGGCCTGCACCAGTGGGCTGAGCGCAGGGCCGCTCACGGCGGCTGAAACCCCCAAAAAAGGCTCGGGCCGGGCGATTTCTCGACACCGGCTCCGAGCTTGGCTGCGGGGGGTGAGGTTCGATGAAAATCAGGGCGTCCCCGTACTCCCTCCTTCCTGTCGGTCCCGTCCGCCGACGTGGGCGGATTGGAGCCAGAGTGTAGGCGGGGAATCCGCGAGCAACATCGTCGATCGGTGCACGTTTTCGAAGATAAATCGACTGCGTCACTCTGGGAATCACAAGGCGCCGTCCCACGCCACGCCCGCCGTCCTCTTCCACGACCACGGCGGCACGGTCCTGGTGGCCGGCTTTCTCTTCGCCTTCTGGCTTTTCGTCCAGCGCTGGATACTGGTCGCGCCCGCGTCTGAAGAGATTGAGGTGGTCGCGTGAACCGATGGCTCCGACTTGGGCTGCAGACGGCCTTCGGCCTGGCCCTGCTGTGGCTGTGGCTTCGCACGGTGTCGCTGCCCGAGGTGGTCAGCCACGCGCGGGTGCAGAGCTGGGCGGCGGTGATCCTGATGCTCGTGCTGTTCCTGCTGACCAGCGTGATCAGGGCCCGGCGCTGGCTCTTCCTGCTGCGGCCGCTCGCCCCGGTCGGGATGGTCAGGGCGTTCGCGATGAATGCCGCGGGCGGCCTGCTTAACTACGTCCTGCCCATCCGCTCCGGTGACGCGGCGCGAGCGTGGTGGCTGTGGCGGCGGCATCGCGTGCCGGCGGGTTCGGCCCTGGCCACGATCGTCATCGACAAGGCCTGCGACCTCGCGGCCGTGGCGACCGTGTTGGCGGGGCTCGAGGTCGTGGCCGCGACCGGGGTGATCAGTGCCCCGCGCGGGCTCCTCGGTGCCGCGGCGCTGGCGATCGCGCTGCTGGCGGCGGTGCTCGGCACGGCTTTGCTGGGCCCTCGCCTCGCGCGCTCTCGCCTGGCGCGGGCTCTCCTTCCGGCTCGATTCGCCTCGGCGATTGCGGGGCAGGCGTTTGCGTTTCGCGCCGGCGCTCGCGGCCTGTGGACGCCCGCGCTCGCGGGTCGCCTGGCGGCGCTCACCGCCCTGGCGATCGTGATCGACGCCTTCAACTTCACCCTGCTGTTCACCGCCGTCGGCGTCCAGGTGCCGGCGCCACGGGCGATGGCCGCATACCCCGCGCTGCTGCTGAGCTTCGCCGTCCCCGCGGGTCCGGGCTACCTCGGCAACCTCGAAGTCGCCGGTTCGCTGGTCCTGGGTGGCGGCCTCGGGCTGGCCCCGGCGGTCGCGGCAGGGGCCATCGTCCTGTACCACGCCATCACCGCCGGCAACGCGCTGGCGCTGGGGCTGCTGAGCTTCTTTTTGGTCGGCGGGCGGCGCCGGGCTCGAGCGGGCGGCCCGCGAAAGATCGCGGTCTTCCACTGCGGGTTCACCTACTCGGGCGGCGGCGAGCGGATCGTCATCGAGGAGGTGATGGGGCTGCGGCGGCGCGGTTTCGCGGTCGAGTGCTACGCGCCCACGGTCGACGCTTCGCGCTGCTATCCCGAGCTGATCGGCGAAGTTCGAGTGCGCACCTTCCTGCCCCAGCTGCCGCGCTGGTTCCCGTTCCGCGAGGCGGTGCAGATGGCCGCGACCTCGCTTCTCATGCCGCTCTACGCGTGGCGCTTCCGGGGCGTGGACGCGATCGTCGGCTGCAACCAGCCGAGCGCGTGGATCGCCTGGTGGGCGGCGCGGCTGATGGACGTGCCCTACATCGTCTACCTCAACCAGCCCAACCGCCTCGTCTACCCGCGGAGCATCGACCGCGAGACGGGGTGGGTGGCGAATGCGGACTACCGATTGCTCGCCGCGATCGTGCTGCGCGCGGCCCGCTTTGTCGCGTGGGCGGACCGCCGGTCGGTGCAGGAGGCGGACCAGCTGCTGGTCAACGGCGACTACATCGGCGACATCATCCGGCGCACGTATCGCCGCGACGCGATCGACTGCCCGGCGGGCTGCCACGTGGCCGCATCCGGCTTTCCGCTGCCGGTCGAGGCGCGCTTCTCGGGCGGCCTGACCATCAACGGCTATCCGATCCGCCGGCCGTACGTGCTCTTGACCAACCGGCACTACCCCCAGAAGCGCTTCGACCTCGCGATCCGCGCGATGGCCGAGGTGCGGAGGCGCCATCCTCGCGTGCAGCTCGTGATTCCCGGACCGGCCACGCTGCACACGGCTTCGCTGCAAGCCCTGGTTGCGGAGCTGGGGATGTCGGACGCGGTGACGTTTCTCGGCGCCATCGCCGAGGACGAGCTGCAGCAGCTGTATGAAGGCGCCGCGGTCTACGTCTATCCCGCGCCCGAGGAGGACTTCGGCATGGGCGTGATCGAGTCGATGGCCAAGGGCGTGCCCGTGGTCGCGTGGAACCAGGCCGGGCCCACGGTGACGGTGGGGACCGGGACCGGGCACCTCGCCGAACCGCTCGAGGTGAGCGACTACGCCTCCGGGATCGCAGACCTTCTCGACCGGCCCGCCGAGAACCAGGCCATGGGTGAGCGCGCGTTCGCCTGGGCGCGACGCTTCGATTGGGAACGGCACCTGGACACGCTCGAGCGCTCCGTCCTCGAGGTGGCGCGGTCACACGAACAGGTCGCGGCGCAAGCAGCCACGGCATGAAGCTGTGGCCCAGGATCCTCGCCGACGAGGAGGAGGAGGAGGACAGGGCGCCCGACCCGACCCCAGCCGCGGAAGAGGTCGAGTCCGAATCCGCGCTCCAGCTCGCGTGGCTCCTGATCGCCGAGGTCTTCAGGCCTTCGGAGGTCGAGTGGTATGCGCTCAAGGCGGAGAGCATCCAGCTCGGCGGGTGGTACGGCCAGGGTCCTTACCCTGGGCACGCCCTGGCGCTGCCGGCGGACCGCCCTGACATCACGTACGGGCGGGCGCGCGTTGGCGGAGTCCAAGGCGCCTGGTGAGCGAGATGTACGATCCGTTCGCCCACCTGCCCCCCGGATACCGGTACGAGGATCATCAGGACACCGTGACCACGCTGGTGCAGTGCTGGCTGAACGAGACTGACACTCGCCTGATCGCGATACCGAAGAAGGACCCGAACCTCGCCCTCGCCCGGCAGCTCAATCCGGGCTGGTTCACGCCTGTCGGGACCATGGCCGAGGCGGGCTGGACGGTCGAAGGGGTGGCGGCGCCGAGCGTGCCCGCGGCCGCATGCGAGGCGGCGCGATCGGCAATCCCATAGCGCCGACACCGGCCTTCGACTACGAGGCCAAGCGCTGGGGCGCGGCTCCTTTGCGGCCGAAGCCGTGGTACCTGAACGGGCTCAAGCTGCGGTACCTGCTGGCCGACCTGCGCGGGGTGCACGGCAGCGTCCTCGATGTGGGCTGTGGCGCCGGTTCCGTCGCCAAGGCGGTGAAGCGCGAACGCCCGGATCTCCGGGTGTTGGGCTGCGACCTGAGCCGCTCGGCCCTGTCGGTCGCGAGCGAGTCACCGGACGGAGTCGACTTCCGCCTGGCGACCGCGGAGCGGCTGCCGTTTGACGACGGCGAGTTCGACTTCGTGTGGATCTTCGACGTCCTGGAGCACGTGGAGGCCCCGGAGCCGGTGCTTCGCGAAGTCGCACGCGTCCTGCGGCCGGGCGGCGGGTTTCACATCGTGCTGCCCCTCGAAGGCCAGCCGCGAACGCTGTACCGAATGGTCGGATGCGGCACACGGTGGACGGCAAAAGCGCGGCACGGCGGGCATGTCCAGATCTTCTCGGCGGACCGCTTCCGATCGCTGGCGACCGTGTGCGGGCTGCCGGCGGTGCGCACCCGATGGAGTTACCACCTGCTCCTGCAGCTGCTGGACCTCCTGTATTTCTCGTGGCTGGATTGGCGCGGGCCGGTCGGCGGGTCGGTCGAGGACATGTCGGCGTCCCGCGGCGGGGTGATGGGCGGCCTGATGCGGACGGCGGCCAGGGTCGTGGCTTGCCTCGCCTGGGCCGAGGCCCGACTGCTGCGCGCACTGCCGGGGGGTTGCGGACACTTCACGTGCGAGCGAGCGCACGAGCGCGCCAGCCCAAGCTAGCCGCTGACCGAAGCCGCCCACGCGACCAGGTCCTTGACACCGACGTCGAATGGGATTTGCGGCTCCCAGCCGAGCTCCTGCTTCGCCTTGGTGATGTCGCTGACGTAGAACGCCTGGTCGCCTTCGCGCCAATCCGAGAACGTGTACGCCGGCTGGGTGTTGGTCAGCTCGCCGATGTGGGCGATGACCTCGAGCAGATTCCTCTGGTTCGCGGGGCCGCCGCCGACGTTGTAGATCTCGCCCCGCGTCCTGTCGATCTTGGCGATGACCGTGGAGTAGAGGGCGCTGAGGTCGCGCGCGTCGAGCACGTCGCGCACCTGCTTGCCGTCGCCGTAGATGGTGAGCGGCCGGTGGTTGAGGATCGAATGGACGAAGTGCGCGACCCAGCCCTGGTCCTCGGTTCCGTACTGGTGCGCGCCGTAGATGCAGCTCTGCCGCAGGACCACGGTGTTCATGTGGAAGCAGCGGGCGTAATCCCTGACGTACTGGTCCGCCGCGCCCTTGCTGCAGCCGTACGGGCTGTGGAAGTCGATAGGCTGCGTCTCTTTACAGGCGGCGTTGTTGTGGTCGAGCTTTCCGTAGACCTTGTTCGTCGATGCAAACAGGAACGGCGCCTCGGGGTTGTGGATGCGAACCGCCTCGAGCAGATTGACAGTGCCTCTGGCGTTCACGTCGAAATCGGTGCTGGGGTCGACCATCGAGGTCGTGACCGCCACCTGGCCGGCGAGGTGGAGGATGGCGTCCTGGTTCTTGACGTGCACCGCCAGGGCGCCGGCGTTCCTCACATCCTCCTTGATGAAAGTCGTCTGGGTGGGGTGGCGGGTGATCAGCCACTTGAGGTTGCGCTCGGTCCCGGGGCGGCTGAGATTGTCGAGAAGAGTTGTGTGCCAGCCCTCGCGGATCATGTGGAGCGCGGCGTTGACGCCGAGGAAGCCGGCGCCGCCGGTGATCAGGACCCGTCGTTCTGCACGGCGCGTCGCGCGCGACTCCTCTCGCGGCGCCGAACCTGGCTCATTGATCCGGGCGGTGGGATCCATGGGGCTTCCCTACGTTAAGACAATCGATCGTGGGCGGCCGGCCGGCGTGGAGGCGCCGGTCGTGCGGCGGCGAAGTCACATCCGCGGCGGCGTCGCGGCCGTCACCCGACCCTACGATAGACGCGTGACCACACCCGACCCGACCATGTCCGCCCCCGACGCGCGTTCGGTACGCGCCAACTGGGAAAGCGAGACGCGCATGGCCGGCGTCTACGCGGCGCTGGCTCAAGTCACCTCGGACGTCCGGCTCCGGCGGCGCCTGGCGGCGCTTGCGGCAACTGAGAAGCGACACGCCGATGCCTGGGCGGACCTGCTGTCAGCGGGAGGTGCCCGCCTGCCGGACCGGCGGCCGCGCGTGACCGCTCAGTTGCTCGCGGCGCTGGCGCGCGTTGCCGGCATCGGCCCGGCGCTCGCCCTCGCGGGCGCCGCCGAGGGCCAGGTTCTGCGCGCCTACCTGAGCCAGGTCTCGACCGTGTCGGACGAGAGAGCCCAGGGGTTGCTGCGCCAGGTCCTGCCCGAAGAGCTCGATCATCAGTCGCCGGACGACGTCGCCGACAGCGGTGCTTCTGGGCCGCCGCCGGCCGATGCCGTCGCCGCGAGGGATCGACCACCCGAGGTCGAGGTGGAGGAATGGCACAGCGGCGGCGTCGAAAGCATTCGCAACGTGATCTATGGCGTCAACGACGGGTTGACCGCCACGCTTGGCGTGCTCGCCGGCGTCGGCGGCGCGAGTGTGGATCCGCGGGTGGTGCTGATCGGAGGGCTGTCGGCAATGGTGGCCTCGGGGGTGTCGATGGCGGGCGGCGCCTATCTCGCGAGCAAGTCGCAGCGCGAGGTCTTCGAGGGCCAGCTCGCCAGGGAGGCCGCCGAGATCGAGGCGATGCCCGACCTCGAGCGAGCGGAGTTGATCGACATCTACCGGTCCAAGGGGTTGACTCCGGACGAGGCCGCGACGATCGTCGGCCGGATCACGGCGGACAAGAGGGTCTGGCTCGAGACCCAGGCCCGTGAGGAGCTCGGCCTCGACGTCGCCCAGTTCGAAAACCCTGTGCGCGAAGGCCTCGTCGCCGGCGTCTCGACCCTGGTCGGTGGAGCGATCCCCGTCATCGGCTACCTGGCCGGCAGGCTGTTGCTGGGTGCCGCCGCCTCCGGGCTGGGCGCGCTGGGGATCGCGTTTGCCGTGTGCGCCGCGTTCCTTTTCCTGATCGGCTCCGCTCGCTCCTTCTTCACCGGCAAGGGCGGAGTGCGCTCAGGGCTGGAGATGCTGGCGGTCGGATCGATCGTGGCCGCCGTCACCTACGGGGTCGGCGTGCTGTTCCGGTCCTAGCGGCTCAGCCGGTGGCGAGGCCCCGGAAGTAAGCGATGCTCACGATCCAGGCCGCTCCCGCGAGGATCGCGGCTTCACGGCGTCGCGTCCCGCCCTGGGCGTAGAGGTAGGCGCCGGGGAGGAAGATGACGGCAAAGATTCCATAGACGATGTGGAGCAGCTCGGTCGGCCGTCCGCCGAGCGCGAAAGCGCCAAGGCCGAGCAGACCCTGCAGCGCGGTCAGGCCGGCCATGACCAGATAACTCGAGCGAAAGCCCGCGGAGAGCTCCAGGTTGCGAAAGTAACGGTAGGTCCCCCAGATGGCGAGCACCACGGCGAAGATGACCAGCGCCCGCGCGCCGTAGCCATGCAGAAAAGCCAACCCACCAGTCATGTCGAGGACTTCAGCAGGCGCCCGAATCGCTTCGAGCGGCCGCGACCTGCTCGCGGAAGTAATCGACGGTCAGGCTCAGGCCTTCTTCGAGATTCACGCGGGGCTCCCAGCCGAGGCCGTTCCGCGCCCGGGTGTTGTCCAGGGCGATCCGGTACACGTCGCCTTTGCGGGCCGGGCCGTGGTTGGGCGGGACCTTGTAGCCGGTCAGCAGGGCCAGCTTCCGGTAGAGGTCGTTGATGGTGACCGGGATGCCGGTGCTGATGTGAAACGTGCCGCCGGCGCCCTTCTCAAGCGCGGCGAGGTTGGCGGTGGCGACATCGCCGACGTGGAGCATGTCGCGTGCCTGCTCGCCGTCGCCGTCGACGGTGGCCGGCCGCCCGGCGAGCATGCGGCTGGCGAAGATCGCGACCACGCGTCCCTCCTCGGCGTAAAAGTCCTGGCGCGCGCCATAGATGTTGGCGTAGCGCAGAACGGTGTATGTGAGGCCGAAAGTGCGCTCGAACGTGCCGAGATACTGCTCGAAGGCGTACTTGCCGGTGCCGTAGGGCGACAGGGGGCGCACCGGATGATCCTCGTCAGCCGGCACCACGTCGGGCTCGCCGTACAGCGCCCCGCCGGTGGAGCTGAAGATCACCTTCCGAACCCCGTGATCGGCGCAGGCTTTGAGCAGGTTGAGGCCGCCGACGATGTTCACCTGCGCGTCGTAGGCGGGATCGGCGACGGATTTCGGCACCTCGGACTGGGCGGCGTGATGGTTGACGATCTCCGGTCTGAACGTCGCGATCGCCTTTTCGACTTCCGCCTGGTCGCGGAGGTCGACTCGATGCACCTGCGCCGCCGGGTTCACATTGCCCTCACGGCCGGTGCTGAAGTTGTCGAGGACGGCGACGCTGTGACCTGCCGCGATGTATGCATCGACCACGTGGGAACCGATGAATCCGGCTCCGCCCGTTACGAGAATCCGCACCGCAACTGACTGTAACGGGTTTACTTGCTCGAGGTGGCAAGCCCAGTCCGGCTCAAAGTCGAGGTGTTCAAGCCCGTCCGCGTGACGGCTCCGGCGACATTCGTGCGCGGGGTTCTCGTGCGTGCGGGCACCCTGACGGAGGTCGAAGCGCGGCTGCCCGCGGGGACGTGCAGCATCGCCGTCAAGCTGACCGGAGACGACGAGCTGCGCCGCCTGAACCTCGTTTACGCGGGCCACGACGCGGTGACCGACGTGCTTTCGTTTCCGGCTGCGCCCGGCGGGGGCGGGACACCTGCAACCGCCGACGAGCACGTCGGAGACCTGGCGATCTCGTGGCCGATGGTCGTGCGCCAGGCACAGGAGTTCGGGCACCCGGAGCTGACTGAGCTGGGGCTGCTGTGCGTCCATGGGCTCCTGCACCTCCTCGGCTGGGACCACGAGTCCGCCAAAGAGCGCAGGGAGATGTCGCGCCTCACGATCGCTGCCCTCGCGCTGTCCGGGCTGAGCCTCGCGCCCGGACGCCTCTGAGCCGCGGCGTAAACTCCAATCCGCCGTGGATGCGCGATGCGCGCGCCCGGCCGGACTGCTTGCGGCGCTCGCCGCAGGCCAAGCTGCGCCCAGTCGGGTTTTTGATGGACCAAGAGATAGTTCGAGAAGAGCGGTTGATCGTGGGTCTCGGCAATCCGGAGTCGGAGTATGCCGACACGCGCCACAACCTCGGATTCGCGTGCGTGGGGGAACTCGCGCGCCGCCTGGGCGTGCGCGTCGACCGCAAACGATGGCAGTCGCTGGTCGGACGGTCGGACGCTGAACGCGTCTGGCTGCTGATGCCGCAGACGTACATGAACCTCTCCGGTCAGGCGGTGGTGAGAGCGCTTCGGGACACCGGAGTGACACCACTTGAGACGTGGGTCGTCTACGACGAGCTCGACCTGCCGCTGTGCCGGATGCGCATCCGCCGCGGAGGTTCGGGAGCAGGGCACAATGGCGTCCTGTCGATCATCGGCTCACTGGGCACGCCCGATTTCGTCCGCTTCCGGGTCGGCATCGGCAAGCCGGCGAGCAAGGGTTCGCCGGCGGGGCGGCATCACGTGCTGGGCCGCTTCACCAAGCGGGAGGCGGAGCGCCTTCCAGGCGTGGTCGACGGGGTGGCCACCGCGCTGCAGCTGGCCCTGGAAGCGGGCGTGGACCGGGCGATGGATGTATACAACCGCGCCGGCGCGCTGGGGTGTGACGAGCCGGAGTGATTGTCCGGGCCGAGGTGATCCCGTGAGCTCGCTTTGGGAGAGCACCATCGCTGCCGCTCCGCTCGAGCGCTGGCTCGGCGCCGGCTCGGCGGAGGTCCAGGTCGGCCGCCTGCCTCGATCTGCCTGGGCGATCGTGGCCGGTTCCATAGTGCGGGCGTGCCAGGCGCGGGGCCGCTCGGTGCTGGTGCTGGTGCCGGGACCTGACCGATTTGGCGATGAGCTCCGGCCGTGGCTGGCGGGCAGCCCCTCCGCTCATGTGTTCGCCGAGGTCGCCGTGTCATTCCTCGACCGCCCGCCCGCTGTTGATGAGGCGGTCAACAAGCGGCTCGAGGCGCTGGCGGCGCTCGCCGGCGCGGGTCGGGAACCGACCGTCGTGGTCTCGTCGCGGCGCGCGTGCACGCGCCAGACCATCTCCTTGCGCGAGCTGCAGGAGGGGACGCTGGTGCTGGCTCCGGGCCAGGGACCGGATCCGGTGGCCGTGGCCTGGCGCCTGGTCGAGCTGGGATATTCGCGGGAGGCGCTGGTCGAGGATCGCGGGCAGTTCTCCCTGCGAGGCGGAATCCTAGATGTCTTTCCCGCGGCAGCCGACGAGCCGATCCGCGCCGAATGGTCGGGCGACGTCATCGAAACCCTGCGGCTGTTCGATCCCGAAAACCAGAGGTCGGTGATGGCGATACCTAAGGTGTCCATCCGCACCGGCCGGGAACTGCTGTTGGGCGAGCGCCGAGGCGTCGAGGCGGTGAGCCGGCTTCGCGAGTCGGTTGCGCTCGATGGCCTGCGCGGCGACGTGCGCTCGGTCTGGGACGACGAGCTCGTGCGGCTCGAGGCGGGATCGGCGTTTCCGGGCGTCGAGTTCTACTCCGCCTACCTCGACCCATCACGCCCTTGCCTCCTCGACCATCTTCCCGCGGGCGCCGCGGTCCTGGATTTCGAGGCGGAGCGCCAGCTCGCCGACGCTCGGACGGTCCTCGAAGAGACCGCGATGCTGGCCGCGGCCGAGGCTGGAGGCGGAGAGCTGCCTCGAGGCTTCACCCTGCCCACGGTCGCCGTCGATCGGTTGGAGGAATTCGGGAGCCGGCCCGTGCTTCGCCTGACGTCAGGCGAGCCGAGCGGCGACGCACTCGACCTCGGCTGGGTCGAGGGCGAGCCGCTGGTCGGACGGGCTCGCGCCGTGGCCGACTTCGCCGCCCGCAGCGAGTCGGCGGCGGTCGTCCTGGCGAGCGAGCAGCGGGAGCGCGTGCAAGCGCTCCTTGACGAAAGCGGGGTGCGTGCGCCATTGGCCGGCGTCGACCTCGACCTGGATCTCGACCTGGAGCCGGCATTGAGGTACGCCGACATCGACATTGCGGCCGGGTGCTCTCAGCCGGCGATCGGATTCCACCTGGCGACCGACGCCGAGCTGTTCGGCAGGCTCCGTCGAGCCTCCCGCGGCGGACGTTCCGCCAGGACCCGCACCGAGGATCTGACGCGCGAGTTCACGCTCGAGTTCGCCCCGGACGAGCTGGTCGTCCACGTCGACCATGGAATCGCCCGCTTCGTGGGGATGCGGCTGATCGAGTCTGAAGGCGCCCATCGCGAGTACCTCGAGCTCGAGTATGCCGAGGGCGACCGCCTGTACGTTCCGGTCGAGAACCTCGACCGGGTGCAGAAGTTCCTGGGTGGGGAGGGGCAGCCGGCGCTGCACCGCCTGGGCACGGCGGACTGGACGCGCGCGCGTGGTCGCGCACGCAAGGTGGTCCAGGACGTGGCCGACGAGCTGCTGAAGATCTACTCGGTCAGGGAGGCCCGGCCCGGCATTGCGTTTGCTCCGGACACGGCATGGCAGCAGGAGCTCGAGACGTCCTTTCCTTATGAGGAAACGCCCGACCAGCTCGCGGCCCTCGCCGAGATCAAGGCCGACATGGAGTCGGATCGCCCCATGGACCGCCTCCTGTGCGGTGACGTCGGGTTCGGCAAGACGGAGCTCGCGCTTCGCGCGGCTTTCAAGGCTGCGATGAGCGGCAAGCAGGTTGCCGTGCTGGCGCCGACAACGGTTTTGGCCCAGCAGCATTTCCATGTCTTTCGGGAGCGGCTGAGCAGGTTCCCGGTCGCAGTCGAAATGCTCTCGCGATTCGTCGACGACGAGACTCAGGCCCGGGCGATCGAAGGCATCAAGGCTGGGCAGGTGGACATCGTCGTCGGCACCCACCGCCTGCTTCAGCGCGACGTGCGCTTCAAGCGACTGGGGCTGCTCATCGTCGACGAGGAGCATCGATTCGGCGTCATGCAGAAGGAGAGGTTGAAGAAGCTGCGAACCCAGCTCGACGTCCTCTCCCTTTCAGCGACGCCGATTCCGCGGACCCTGCACATGGCCGTCGGCGGGATCCGCGACATGAGCGTGATTCAGACCCCGCCGGAGGAACGGCAGCCGATCAAGACGTATGTCACCGCGGACGATGACGACCTGGTCAGGGAAGCCATCGAACGCGAGCTGCAGCGTGGCGGCCAGGTCTATTACGTCCACAACCGGGTGCGCACGATTCAGAAGGCCGCCGCAAGGATCCGGCGCCTGGTGCCTGGGGCGCGGGTCACGGTCGGTCACGGCCAGATGGCCGAGGACGAGCTGGCGGAGGTCATGGTCGAGTTCGAATCGGCCAAGTTCGACGTGCTCGCGTGCACGACCATCATCGAATCAGGGCTCGACATCCCCAATGTCAACACCATCATCGTCGAGCGCTCTGACCGTTTTGGGCTGGCTCAGCTGTATCAGCTGCGGGGGCGCGTCGGACGGTCGGGCAGGCGCGCCTACGCCTACTTCCTCTACGACCCGCGCCGCTCGCTGACCGAGCAGGCGGACAAGCGGTTGGACGTGATCTCCGGATTGCACGAGCTCGGGCAGGGATTCAAGATCGCGCTTCGCGACCTCGAGATCCGCGGCACGGGCAACCTCCTCGGCACCGAACAGCACGGCGCCATCGCCGCGGTCGGATTCGAGATGTACCTGCAGATGCTGCAGAGCGCGGTGGCGAAGATGCGTTCCGGCTCCGAGGAGACGGCCGTCGGCGACGTGCTCTCCACCGCGGAGATGAACCTCGACCTGCCGCTCGATCACTTCATTCCGCGTTCTTACATCCGAGACGAGAAGCTGCGGCTCGGTGCCTACCGCCAACTCGCCGCCACCGAGGATGAGCCGGAGCTGGACGCCGTGCTGCGCTCGCTCGAGGACCGATATGGCCCAGGCCCGGCGCAGCTGGACAACCTCGCGTACTCGCTGCGCGTCAAGCTGCGAGGCCAGCGGATGGGCCTGCGTGGCGTGGTGGCCGACGGCCACGACATCGTGATTCGCGTCGATCCGCAGCGCTACCTGGACGTCGACGAGCTGTCTCGACGGATGGCGGGGCGCATCGCCGTCGCGCCCAACCGCCTGAAGCTGAGGCGGCAGGGCGAGGGCTGGCAGGGCGACCTGCTGCGGCTCCTCGACGAGATGGCCGGGCTTTACGCATCCGGCCGCAGCGCGGCCGCGGTGCCTGGCCGGTGAAGCGTCCGTGCCAGAATCAGGCTCGATGACGAACGAGCCGGAAAAGCCGTACTCGCCGGGCATCGCGGCCATCTTCGAGGTCGTGGCCAGGCTGCGCGCGCCTGGAGGCTGCCCCTGGGACCGCGAGCAGACGCACGAGTCGCTGCGTCCCTACCTGCTCGAGGAGACGTACGAGCTCCTCGAGGCGATCGATTCGGGCGACGACGCGAAGATGAAAGAAGAGCTGGGAGACCTGCTCCTGCAGATCGCGATGCATGCCGAGATCGCCGCCGGGCAATCCCGTTTCGATGCGGCTCAGGTGTCCGAGGCGGTGGCCGCGAAGATGGTCGCCAGGCACCCGCACGTCTTCGCCACGACGACGGTCGCCGACGCGGAAGAGGTGCTTCGCAACTGGGAGCACCAGAAGATGCATGAGGCGCGCAAGGCAGGCCGGGAGGAGTCGGTCGTCGACCGCGTGCCGACGACGCTGCCGGCCCTGGCCTGGGCCCTCGGCCTGCAGAAACGCGCCGCGCGCGTGGGTTTTGACTTCACCTCACCGATCGAGTCCGCGGAGTCGGTTGCGGAAGAGGCCCGCGAGCTTGCCGTGTCCGCCGACGCGCGCAAGAACTTCGAGGAGATGGGCGATCTGCTTTTCGCCGTCGTTTCGCTGGCACGGCGCCTGAAGGTCAATCCCGAGGACGCCCTGCGGGTCGCCGGGCAGCGATTCCGCCGGCGCTTCGCCGCCACCGAAGCGTCGCTGCGCCAAGACGGCGTGAGCTTCCGGGACCTCGACGCGGACGAGCTGGCGCGCCGCTGGGAAAAGACCACCTGACGAGTCGGCGCCGGGGGCGTTTGTTATAGTCGGGCACCGGTGCGTCCGTGGGCGCATCCGGCATCCGCTCGGCAGTTCTTGAACACGACGCAGCATGAGACACAGCAGAGCCATAGTCGCCGCCGGGACCGTGCGCACCAATGCGCTCGGAATGCGCCACGCGATCCTTGTCGCCGCGGTGTCGGTGACGGTCATCTGGGCCGGAGTGGCTTTCGCCCAGGAGGCGTACATCGGCCACAAATTGAACCAGCAGGTCGCCGACCTGCGGCGCCAGAACGCCGTGCTCGCCGGGCAAAACCAGGGGTACCGCAAGGACGCCGAAGCGATCACCTCGGGAGCTGCGAACGAGGAGGAGGCCCGGCTCAACGGGTACGCCCGACCACAGGAACGCCTCTATCTGGTGACGACCGCCCCCAGCCCGTCACCCAAACCGCCGCCGAGCGCGCCTCCCAAAGTTTCACCCAAAGCGCACTGAAGCCGGCTCCCGCCTCGGTGGGCGGCGAACCCGCGGGTATAATCCAATCGCGGAGTGGAGCAGCGGCAGCTCGTCGGGCTCATAACCCGAAGGTCGTCGGTTCGAATCCGACCTCCGCAACCAAATTGAATCCCCGCGGAGCCGCGCACGGCTCCGTCGCTTTTAGGAGAGGACGTGAACAAGAGGAAGAAGGTCGCGCTCGCCAAGCGCCGGACGAAGAAGCGCAAGTTGAAGGCGCGGGCGATCG
This sequence comes from bacterium, assembly GCA_004299235.1. Taxonomy (NCBI): domain Bacteria; species bacterium. Next base: position 108,127 of record SCQL01000028.1, on the reverse strand, counting down.
CCGCGCGCTAGCATTTCCGGGGCTGCGCACCAGCGCGTGGCCTCGTCAGGTGGCGCCCGCGGTGCCGTAGCTCAGGTGGTAGAGCGCGCGACTCATAATCGCGTTGTCGCTGGTTCGAGTCCAGCCGGCACCACCATGCTGCGAAAACATTCCTCCGATCCGGTCCTGACCGGCATCAGCGAGTCCGGCCTGATCCGACCCGGAGATCGCGTCCTGGTCGCGGTGTCGGGCGGGCCTGACTCGTGCGCCCTGCTCGTCGCCGCTCACGAGTTGGGTTGCGACGTGATCGTCGCCCATTACGACCACGCCTTGCGAGCCGGCTCGGAGCTGGTGGCCGATCAAGTTCGCGCCCTGTGCGTGCGCCTGGGCGTCGATGTCGTCAGTGAGCGCCGGAGTGAAGCGATGCCGCGGGGCTCAATCCAGGCGGGGGCGCGCGCGCTTCGCTACGCATTCCTGAGCCGGGCCCGAAGTCAGACCCGAGCCGACGTGGTCGCTCTCGCGCACACGGCGGACGACCTGGTCGAAGGCGCGGTCATGCACCTGATGCGCGGCTGTGGGCTGGCCGGCCTGCGCGGCATGCCCAGCCGGCGCGGTGCCTTTGTGCGGCCGCTGCTGTTGGTCTGGAGGCGCGAGGTCGTGGACTTCCTGCGCCGCCGCGAAATCGTCGCCTACGAAGACCCGTCGAACGCCGACACGAGGTTCGCGCGCGTGCGGGTGCGGCGGGAAATCCTTCCCGCTCTCGAACGCGACCGGCCGGGCATCGGCCGCAGGTTCTTCGCCGCAGCCATGCAAGCGGCGGCCACCCAGGAGTCGGTCGCCGCGCAGGCGTTGAACGCGCTGCAGACGGGCGTTGCCTCCAAATCGGACCTGGCCCGCATGCCGGAGCCGGTGGCCGCGGAGGTGATGAAGCTCCTGTACACCAGGGCCGGGGGCACGGAACCCTCACTGTCGCGAGCCCACCTCGACTCGATGCTCAATTTGGCCCGCCCCGGCCGCGGCGGGCGTGGCGTCGACCTTCCCGGCGGGCTGCGTTTCCGTATCGTGGGGGACCGCATGGAGGTCGTGGCGTCGCCACCGAAGCGGCCCGTGGAAAACGGTGCGCGCCCGCGCCTGGAGGTCGTGCGGTGCCGCGGTTGCGACGACCCGGCGGCGACGCACCTTCGCCCCGAGCTCGAACTGCGTGTGGGTTTCCGCCGGCCGGGCTTGCGGATGCGGCCGTTTGGCGGGCGCGGCAGTCGCAAGCTGCAGGACATCTTTGTGGACGCGCGAATCCCGCGCGAGGAGCGCGATGCCTGGCCTCTGGTTTTCGCCGGGGACCGGCTGGCCTGGGTCCCTGGCGTCGCCGTGGACTCCGAGCTGATGAGCCCGCCGGGTCAGGCGGCGGTGCATGTCGGCATCACTCCGATGCCGGTCCGCTGGAGGCCGAAAGTTGCTAGGCTAGAAACGCCGATCAGCCCTCGAGGAGAGCCCAGTTGAGCCGATTCCCCCGCTCCAGCCTTTTTTATTTCGCACTGGTCGTCGTCCTCGGCCTGGTGTTCTGGTTCACCTGGCAGTCGATCCAGAGCGGCCAGAACGCAAGCGACTGGGACTTCTCGACCTTGATGAGCAACGCTTCGTCAGGCACGGTCAGATCGCTCGAGATCAGCGGCACCGATGGCACGGCGCTCGACTCCGAAGGCCACAAGCACAGCGTCACCCTGCCCGATTGCTCTGGCCAGTGCAAGTTCGTCGATGACCTCATGACCAACCACGTGACGATCAAGTACGACAAGAACAACGGCGGCAACTACCTGCTGAGCGTGCTGCTCCCGAACATCATCCTGGTCATCCTTATCGCCGCCTTCATGTGGTGGGTGCTGAGACAGACCCAGAGCGGCAACAACCAGGCGATCTCCTTCGGACGGTCGCGCGCCCGCATGATCGCGGGCGACAAACCGGCGATCACTTTCGCGGACGTTGCCGGCGTCGATGAGGCGAAGCAGGAGCTGACTGAGATCGTCGAGTTCCTGAAGTACCCCGAGAAGTTCGTCGCCCTGGGCGCGCGAATCCCGAAGGGCGTGTTGCTCGTCGGGCCTCCCGGGACCGGTAAGACGCTTTTGAGCAAGGCGGTGGCGGGAGAGGCGGGGGTGCCGTTCTTCTCCATCTCGGGTTCGGAGTTCGTCGAGATGTTCGTCGGTGTGGGCGCGAGCCGCGTGCGGGACCTGTTCGACCAGGCCAAGAAGAACTCACCCTGCATCGTGTTCGTCGACGAGATTGACGCCGTCGGGCGCCAGCGCGGCGCCGGCCTGGGCGGTGGGCACGATGAGCGAGAGCAGACACTCAACCAATTGCTCGTCGAGATGGATGGTTTCGACACCAACACCCACGTCATCATCATCGCCGCGACCAACCGGCCGGACGTGCTCGACCCCGCGCTGCTGCGGCCGGGCCGGTTCGACCGCCACGTCACCCTCGACCGGCCTGACATCAAAGGCCGCCGCTCGATCCTCGATGTGCACGCGAGAAACAAGCCGCTCGACTCCACCGTCGACCTGGAGGTGCTGGCCCGCCAGACACCGGGCTTCAGCGGCGCCGACCTGGCCAACCTGATCAACGAGGCCGCCATCCTCGCCGCCCGCGCCAACAAGAAAGTGATCGGCATGGATGAGCTTGAGGAGGCCATCGCTCGTGTGATCGCGGGTCCGGAGCGCAAGAGCCGTCGTATCTCGGATCACGAAAAAGAGGTGATCGCGTACCACGAGACCGGCCACGCGCTGGTGATGAAGGCGCTGCCGCACGCCGATCCGGTGCACAAGGTCTCGATCATCTCGCGTGGAATGGCGCTTGGCTGGACGCTGAGCCTCCCCGAAGAGGACAAGTACCTCATCTCGCGTGATGAGTTGATGGACCAGATTGCCGGCATCATGGGTGGGCGCGTCGCGGAGGAGATCGTGTTCGGCGACATCACGTCCGGCGCCGAGAACGACATTCAAAAAGCGACCCAGATGGCGCGACGCATGGTGACCCAGTGGGGGATGTCGGACAAGCTGGGGACGGTGGCGATGGGGCATCGCGAAGAGCTCGTCTTCCTGGGCCGTGACCTGGGTGAGCAGAGGAACTATTCAGAAGAGGTGGCCGCGGTCATCGACGAAGAGATCCGCAGCATCGTCAACCACGGCTACCAGACGGCGAAGGTCATTCTCACGGCGCAGCGCCACAAGATGGACGCCGTGGTCGAACGCTTGAAGGTCGTCGAGACGCTGGATGGGAAAGAGCTCGACGAGATCCTCGCCCACGAGGCGCCGGAATCCGCCGCCGCCAGCTCGACCGCTTCCTAGCACGCCGGCGCCGCCGCAGCTGATCGTCGCCGGTCGGGGAAACCTCGGCCGCAGCCTGGCTCGGGCGCTGAAAGCCGCCGGTCACCCGGCGCAGCTGTGGCCGGCGCGGACGGGGCAGGAAAGTCTCGTCGAGAGGCTCGGCTCGCTGCCGCGGGCGATCGTCTTCCTCGCCGTCCCCGACGGCGCTGTGCCGGGCATGGCCGCCGGACTGGCGGCTCACGGGCCGATTCCCCGGAGGGTGGCTTTCTGCCATCTCAGCGGAGCCCTGGACCTGGCGTCGCTCGAACCGCTTCGCGCCCGCCACGCCGTCGGGTCGTTTCATCCCCTGCAGAGTTTCCCCGAGCCGCGGCCGCCCGCATCGTTTCGCGGGATCGTGGTCGCGGTTGACGCCAGCACATCGCCGCTGCGCCGGCAGCTCGCCGGGCTGGCTTGCGATCTGGGCGCCCGACCCAAACACGTCGACGACAGCCAGCGTGTCCTGTATCACGCGGCCGCCGTGTTCGCCTCCAACTACGTCGACGCTCTTCTGCGCGAGGCGGTGGAGCTGCTCAAAGCCGCCGGCTGGAACGAGCAGGAAGCCATGGACGGGCTGGGGCCCCTGGCCGAAGGGGCATTGGCGAACCTCCGCCGGCATGGTCCGGTGGCCGCCCTGACCGGCCCCGTCCGGCGCGGTGACGTGGAGACGGTGCGGCGACATGTGGCGGCTCTCGAGGCGATCGACGAAGGGGCGGAGCCGGAGCGCGGGTCGCGAGTGACCGACCTTTATCGTATGCTCGGCCAGATCGCGCTCGAGATCGCCAGGGAGGCAGGCCTGGAGCCTGCCGCGGCCGAGCGGATGCGAAGGGCGCTGACCCAGCACGCGGCAGCGACCCGAAGGAGGCGCAGGACATGACCACGGTGCTGGACGTTCAGCGATTCAAGGATGAGCACCGCCGCTTTGCCGTGCTCACCGCGTACGACTACCTCAGCGCCCGAATTCTCGACGAGGCCGGGATACCGATCCTTCTCGTCGGGGACAGCCTGGGCATGGTGATGCTCGGTTACCCAACCACCCTGCCGGTGACGCTCGACGAGATGCTGCACCATGCCAAAGCGGTGGCTCGTGGGTCTCGACAGGCCCTGCTGGTCGGCGACCTGCCCTTCATGTCGTATCACGCCTCCGTCGAACAGGCGATCACCAGCGCCGGGCGCTTCCTGCAGGAGGGCGCCATGCATGCCGTGAAGCTCGAGGGTGGCGGCAGGAGCGTCGAGATCACCCGGCGCCTGACCGAGCTCGGCATCCCGGTCATGGGTCACCTCGGCCTGACGCCTCAATTCGTCCACCAGATGGGCGGCTTCAAGGTGCAGGGCAAGAGCCAGGCGCAGGCGGCACGCATCCTGGCTGACGCCGAGGAGCTCGAGCAGGCCGGGGCGTTCAGCCTGGTCCTCGAGGGGGTGCCTGGTGACCTGGCGACACGCGTCACGCAAGCCTTGCGCATCCCGACCATCGGCATCGGCGCGGGCTCGGGCACCGACGGTCAGGTCCTGGTCTTCCACGACATGCTCGGTCTGACCACGGGCAAGGCGCCCAAGTTCGTCAAGCGGTACGCCAACCTCGCCGGGGAGATCCACCAAGCGGCTGAAACGTTCGCCCAGGAGGTCGGCAGCGGGGTGTTCCCCGGGCCGGAGCACGCCTACTCGGCCAACGGCGCCGCGCCGGCGGGGGAGCGAGACGAGGTCAAGTACGGCGCCGGGTAAAGAGCCCGCCGTCTTGGATGCTCCCGACGCGATGCGCGAGGCCGCGCGCCGGTGGCGCCGGGAAGGCCGCTCGATCGGCCTGGTTCCGACCATGGGCGCACTGCACGCCGGCCACCTCAGCCTGGTGGAGCAGGCGCGCAGCGAGAACGCGAAGGTGGTGGTGAGCGTGTTCGTCAACCCGATTCAATTCGGGCCGGGCGAGGATTTCGAGCGCTACCCGCGCGATCCCGACCGTGATGGGGAGCTGCTGGGCCGGGCTGGGGTGGACGCCGTCTACAGGCCGTCGGCGGATGCGATGTACCCACCTGGGGCGAGCACGCGGGTGCTGGTTGGGGGCCTTGCCGAGCGCCTCGAGGGCGCGGCGCGACCCGGTCATTTCGAGGGCGTCGCCACTGTGGTGGCCAAGCTTTTCGGCGCCGTCGAACCGGACCGCGCCTACTTCGGCCAAAAGGATGCCCAGCAGGTGGCGGTGGTCAGGCGCCTGGCGCACGACCTCGACACCGGGGTCGTCATCCGAGTGTGCCCGACGGTTCGGGAGGACGACGGCCTGGCGCTCAGCTCCCGCAATGCCTACCTGAGCCCTGAGGAACGCCAGGCGGCCATGTGCCTGAGCTCCGCCCTCAGGCTCGCCGGGGCCGCCTACGCGGCGGGGGAGCGAAGGCCGGGCGAGCTCCGGGCGGTGCTGCTGGCCGGGATCCAGGTCGAGCCTCTGGCGAGAGTCGATTACGCGGAGTTGGTCGATCTGGAGACGTTTGTCGCACCGGGGTTCCTGGCGGTGCTGGCCGTCCGGATCGGGCACACGCGGTTGATCGACAACCACGATCTGTCACAACCGTTTCCTGGATGAGGCCCGAATGTACGTTACAATTGCAGTTCGTTTTGGCGGAGGCTGATCTGACGACCAAGACCACACCAATAATCCTTAGGGGGTATACGCGTTGTCTATTGAGTCCGGTGCCGTCCTGACAGAACAAGAGGAGGCGACCGACCAGGACTCATCCGCCCCGATGACGATGGAGGACTACCTCCACTACGAAGAGGACGCCTTCAAGACCCCCAACCACGGGGACATCGTGGATGGCATCGTGGTTCGCGTCGATCCGGACGAGGTCCTCGTCGACATCGGCGCCAAAGCCGAAGGGGTCATCTCCAGCAAAGAGCTAGGCCTGCGCGGCGAGGTCGATGCGGTCGGCCTGGAGCCTGGCGACCAGATCAAGGTCTATGTCCTCCAGCCGGAGAACGAGGAAGGCAACGTCGTCCTCAGCCTGCGCCGTGCGCGTGCCGAGACGACCTGGCTCGTGGCTGCCGAGAAGCAGGTCGACGGGTCGGTCATCGAGGCGGACGTGCGCGAGCAGAACAAGGGCGGGCTCATCGTCAACATCCTCGGCCTGCGGGGATTCCTGCCGTCGAGCCAGGTCGCCCGGGCGTACGCCGGCAGCCTGGAGTCGCTGGTCGGCCAGCGCATCCCGGTCAAGATCCTCGAGGTCAATCGCAAGCGCAACCGTCTGATCGTCAGCCAGAAGGCTGCCGAAGACGAGGATCGCGCTCGCAAGCGCGAGGAGCTCTTCAGCCGCCTGCAGACCGGCACGACGGTGAAGGGAACCGTGTCTGGGATCACCAGCTACGGCGCGTTCGTCGACATCGGTGGCGCGGATGGCCTCATCCACATCTCCGAGCTGTCGTGGGACCGCGTGTCGAAGGTGACGGATGTCCTCCAGCTGGGCGACGAGGTCACCGTGAAGGTGATCAAGCTCGACCCTGAGCAGACGCGCATCTCGCTTTCGCTGCGGCAGCTGCAGCAGGATCCATGGGAGAGGCTGGTCCTGTCGATGCCGATCGGCTCGATCGTGGAAGGCCAGGTGACGAAGACCAAGAAGTACGGTGCCTTCCTCCAGATCATGGCCGGGATCGAGGGGCTGCTGCACATCTCCGAGCTGTCCTGGGATCACGTCGAGCGGACCGAAGACGTGCTCAAGGTGGGCGAGACCCTGCAGGTGAAGGTGATCGGGATCGACACTGCCCGGCGCCGCATCTCGCTCAGCCTGAAGCAGCTCTCGGCACCGCCGGCGAGCCTGGCGGGGGCCCGGACCGACCGGCGCCCAGACGAGTACGACGTAGAGGACGGATCCTAACCGTCAGCTGACGCCCGCCTGATTCTTTACCGGCTGGGTGGCGCTCCGCTCGGCCGCTGCCAGGCGCTGACGGGCGGGCGAGAAGTAGGGGTCGATCGCCAGCGCCCTTAGGTAATCGCCGCGGGCCGCAGTCGAGCGCCCGAGCTGCGCTTCGCGGTCGCCGAGCTCGACGTACAAGCTCGGCTCGGTCTCGCCCAGCTCCGCCGCCCGTTTCATTTCCTCCACTCCACGCGCCACCGAGCCTTGCGCCGCCAGGCCCTGGCCGAGCGCCCAGTGGTAGCGGGCCTGAAGCGGATCGACGACCACCGAAAGGTCGGCCCGGCCGTGGTCATACCAGACATCGGCGAGAAGCGGCATGGCCCCCAGCCAGACCGCTGCCAGGGCCATGACCACGGCGAGACCTGAACGCCACCATGCCCGCGCCGGCATCACCGGGCTCCTGGTGGCGGCGGTGGGCACGAGTTCGCCCTCGGCCGCTTGAACCCCCGACCACGTGGCGCCGGCCAAGAGCCAGAAGGCGCCGGTCGCGGGCGCCCAATCGAAGTTGAAGAGAACCCAGACCGTGTACCCCACGCACGCGGCGCTCAAGGCGGCGACGCTGCCGCTGAAGCGCCAGCGCCAGGCGCCGCGAAAGAGAATCACGAGCAGCCAGGCCAGGGCCGCCAGTCCGAGGAGACCCTGGGCGGCAGCGATGTCCAGAGGTCCGGAATGGACGCGGTCGAACGTGACCCCAGGAGACCAGTCGCTGCTCAGGAACTGGCCCAGCGCGAGCCCGGTGGAGTCCTCGCCCCAGCCGGTGAGGGGCCGTGCAGCGATCATGTGCGCCGCGTCTTGCCACAGGTGGACTCGGGTTGGACCCGGGTCGTCGTTGAGCGCGCGGAGCGGGGAAAGCAAGATCAAGACCAGCGAGCCGGCAATCACGGCCGCCGCGCCCACAGCAGCCCCGGCGGCCAGCCTTCCCCGCAGGGCAAACACGATCAGCGCGAGACAGCCGGCGAGGGCGCCGAGGGCTCCGCTCCGAGAGGTCGTGGCCACCAGGCCGCCGGCCATGGTCGCGACGCCGATCCACCACGCCAACGTGAAGCGACCGCCGCGCAGGCCGTGAGCGACCGCGAGGGGGAGGGCCATCGCGATCAGCGCGCCTAGGAGGTTGGCGTTACCGAGGTTGCCGTCGGGCCGAAAAAAGACGTGCCCGGCCGCCTGCAGCAGCGCTTCGAGGCAGGCGACAGACGTGCCGAACACGAATGCGGCTGCCAACCGATCACGCGATCGGTTCGTGCGAAGGAGCCACACCCCCGCCGCAAGCAGGCCGAGGTAGCCGACGCGCATCGGGAGTGACTCGTATCGTGTGTACGCGCCGGCAAGGCCGAGCGGCCACGAAATCGAGAGCAGGAAGGCCAGGACGGCTGCGGCAGCCGAGGCCGCCACCGGCCGGCGAAGCCTGCCAAGACCGGGCCCACCGGGGGTGAGCAGCGCCGCGCCGGCGCCGAGGCATGCGCCCGCGATGACGATTGAGGCTCGGGGCAGAATGAACGAGTCTTGGGCGGCGGGAAGGAAAGCCGTGGGAAGGGCCAGGGCGATTGCGGAGGGGAGGAGATCACCGAGGCGCTCGAGTAGCGGCCTCATCCGGGATCGATGCTGTGCAAGCGCCTCCGCCCAAGGGAAATCCGCCGGTTGAGTTGGAGGTTATATTAGGTGCAGAGGCTACCGTCAGGTGGCCAGAGCAACGTTCGAGGAGGTGCTGGCCCCACCCGAGTCGCAGACATCCAGGAGGAATAAGGACCTTGTATCCGTTTGAGAGATTTACTGAGCGAGCCAAGAAGGTTCTGACGCTCGCCCAAGAAGAAGCAGAACGGTCGCACCATAGCTATATCGGGACCGAGCACCTTCTCCTGGGTTTGCTTCGTGAGGGTGAAGGCCTTGCCGCCAAGGTTCTCAACAACCTCGGCGTGGAGATCGGCAAGGTCCGCCAGACGATCGAGTCTGTGCTGGGCCGGAACGAGCGGATCATCATCCAGCAGATCATCCCGACGTCGCGGGTCAAGAAGGTCATCGAGATCTCCTTCGAGGAAGCGCGCCGCATGGGCCACAACTACGTCGGCACCGAGCATCTGTTGCTCGGACTTCTCATCGAAGGTGAGGGCATCGCGGCCCATGTGCTCGAGGATCTGGGCGCGACGTTGGAAAAGGTGCGTTCCGAGATCGAGCGACTTCTCCATGACTCGACCGCCGAGACCGAAGTGGAGCCGGCTCCCAAGAAGCCGTCGAAGACTCCCCTGCTGGATCAGTTCGGCCGCGATCTGACGGAGCTTGCGCGCCGCAATCAGCTCGATCCCGTGATCGGCCGCGAGACCGAGATCGAGCGCGTCATCCAGATCCTGAGCCGGCGGACCAAGAACAATCCCGCGCTCATCGGTGAGCCGGGCGTCGGTAAGACCGCCATTGCGGAGGGCCTCGCGCAGCAGATCAATCTCGGCAACGTGCCCGAATCACTTCTGCACAAGCGCGTCCTGACGCTCGACATGGGCGCCCTCGTCGCCGGGACCAAGTACCGCGGCGAGTTCGAGGAGCGGCTGAAGAAGATCCTCGACGAGATCCGGTCCAGCCGGGAGGTGGTGCTGTTCATCGATGAGCTGCACACCCTGGTCGGCGCAGGCGCCGCTGAAGGCGCGATCGACGCCGCGAACATCCTCAAGCCGGCATTGGCCCGCGGTGAGATCCAATGCATCGGCGCGACCACCCTCAACGAGTACCGCAAGTACATCGAGAAGGACGCCGCCCTGGAGCGCCGCTTCCAGCCGGTGTACGTCGATCAGCCGACGTTGAACGAGACGATTGAAATCCTCAACGGGGTCAAGTCGCTTTACGAGAAGCACCACCGCGTCACCATCACGGATTCGGCCGTGCGATCGGCGGCCGTGCTCAGCGATCGATACGTGAGCGACCGTGCGCTTCCCGACAAGGCAATAGACCTGATCGACGAAGCGTCAGCACGCGTCCGCATGAAGCTCACCACGACACCCGACGAGCTCAAAGAGCTCCAGAAGGAGATCAAGAAGCAGCGATCCGATCAGGACGATTCGGTGAACAAGCAGGACTTCGAGGCGGCCGCAGGCGTGCGTGACAAGGTCAAGAAGCTTCAGGACAAGCTGGCGCTCAAAGAAGCCGCGTGGCGGGACAAGCTGGGCGAGACGGTCCCCGAGGTCGGCGAGGAGGACATCGCTCAGATCGTGGCGGCGTGGACAGGCGTGCCGGTTTCTCGCCTGGTCGAGGAGGAGACCGAGCGCCTCCTCCGCATGGAGGAGGAGCTCCACCGGCGGATGGTCGGACAGGACGAAGCGATCGTCACCGTCTCGCAGGCGGTGCGGCGCGCTCGCGCCGGACTCAAGGACCCGCGCCGGCCGATCGGCTCGTTCATCTTCCTGGGCCCGACTGGGATCGGCAAGACCGAGCTGGCTCGTGCCCTCGCCGAGTACCTGTTCGACTCGGAGGACTCGCTGATCAAGCTGGACATGTCCGAGTTCATGGAGCGGCACACGACAGCACGTCTGGTCGGCTCGCCTCCCGGCTATGTCGGTTATGACGAGGGCGGTCAGCTGACAGAGGCGGTCCGACGCAGGCCTTACTCGGTGATCCTGTTCGACGAGATCGAGAAGGCACATCCCGAAGTCTTCAACATGCTGCTGCAGATCCTTGAGGACGGCCGGCTCAGCGACGCCAAGGGCAAGGTGGTCAACTTCGCCAATACCGTGATCATCATGACCTCGAACCTCGGCATCCGCGATGTCAACCAGGCGGGTACCTCTCTCGGGTTCCAGCCTGCGGTGGTCGATGAGGCCGATGAGGTCGAGCGCCGCCACAAGAACACGAAGGAAAAGATCGACGAGGAGCTCAAGCGGATGTTCCGCCCAGAGTTCTTGAACCGCGTCGACGCGGTCGTCGTGTTCAAGAGCCTGACCACGCAGCAGATCCGGCAGATCGTCGATCTACAGCTGCTGCGCCTGGGCAAGCACCTGGTCGAGCAGCAAATAACGATCGAGGTCAGCGACGCGGCCAAAGATCTCCTGGCGAAGGAGGGCTACGACCGGGTGTATGGCGCCCGGCCGCTGCGGCGCGTCATCACCAGCAGGATCGAAGACCAGCTCTCCGAGCACCTGCTCCGAGGGAAGATCGCCCGCGGCGACACGGTGCAGATCGATCTCGACGGCGAGGACGGGCTCAAGTTCACGCCGCTGAAGCATCGGCACAAGGAGCCGGCCGGCACCGGGGCGGGCGCCAAACCGTAGTCCCCGCCGAAGGCCTACCCGGCTGGATTGGCGTACAAGCTCGACTTCGACACCCGGGTGCTGGGGAGCTTCGTCCGCGCCGGCGGTCGCCTGCTCGGCATTCCCGCCCAGCGCAAGAAGCGGATGGTGGTGTTGCGCTGGTTGGTCGAGGACTTCCAGCCTGGGCGCAGGTACCGGGAGGCGGAGGTCAATCGCATCATGGGGCAGCGGCATCCTGACTTCGCGGCGCTCCGTAGGTACCTGGTGGATGAGGAGCTGATGCAGCGCGCTCGAAGCATCTACTGGCGCACCGGAAGCGTGCCCGATGTCGGCCACGACCCCGCGTGTTGGCCGGGCCCCATGGCCTGACCTCGAAGGCCCCCCGCACCGGGGGGTAGGGGGCGGGCCGGGCGGGGGCCGAAATCGGCGAGGCTCCGGACTAGCTCTTGAGCCAGCCTCCCAGGCCACCAGCCAGTTTGGCGGGCGTGGTCTGGCTCTTGATCAGATGGTCCAGCGCCCCCAGTTTGGCGCCTCGGTCGACCAGTTCCTTCTCGTCGTGGTTGGAAAGGATCACGACCGGAACGGCACTGGTCATGGGGTCGGCGCGTAAGGCTTCGAGGACCGCGATGCCGTCCAGCTTCGGCAGGCGGATGTCCAGGAAAATGATGTCCGGCAGCGATCGGCGCGCCATCTCCAGCGCCAGCTCGCCATCGGATGCGACGTCGACTCGATAACCGTCCAGCTCGAGCTTCAACTTGTAGAGCTGTGCGACCGTGGGGTCGTCCTCGACGAAGAGAACCCGGAGGTCTTCACGGCTGGCAGTCGCTTCGTTGTTCACCTCAACCCTCCGAACGAGGTTAACGTGTCGCGAACTCCGCCCTTGCGTTCGACTGCGACTCGGTGAGCGCAGCCGCACAATTGTCAAAGCGTGAGTGCCCCGGTCCCTTTTCGCCTGCGCCCTCTCGAGATCGGCGACCTGCTGGATGAGACGTTTCGCATGTACCGCCGGCACTTCTTCCTCTTCGCCGGCATCTCGGTGATCGTCTCCATCCCGTCCGCTGCGCTTTCCGGGTACGGCTCTTACACGCTGTTCAGCGGCCTGCTCCGGCAGATGGGCTCAGGTCAGCCCGACCTGCGCACGCTCGGGTCGACGCTGGTCGCCTTCGGCATCGGCGCGTTGATCAACGTGTTGTTCATCCCGTTCTTCTACGGCGCGGTCACCTATGCCGCGTGTGAATCGGCGCTCGGCAGGCCCATCGGTCCAGTCGGAGTGTTCACCGCGATCGCGCGCCGGTATTTCCCCCTGCTGGGTTACTGGCTTCTCATCGGGCTGATGCTGATCATGTTCTGCCTGATCCCGCTGTGGGCCTGGATCTGGGTCGGCTGGGCCGTGGTCATGCCGGTGATGTTCATCGAGAACGCGCGGCTCGGCACGGCCATGGGTCGAAGCTGGCGCCTGGTGGAGGGGCGATGGTGGCGCACCTTCCTGATCCTGTTCCTGATGCTCATCGTTTACTACGTCATTCGCATCGCGCTCAGCGCTTTCGTCGCGCTCGGGCAAGCGCTTCTGCAGCTCGTCCTGTCCACGGTCGTCGTGTTGTGGATCTCTGGGACCACCACCGTGATCATCGACTCCCTCGTCAACCCGGTCATCCAGATCGCGATCGTCCTCATCTACTTCGACCTTCGCGTGCGCCGTGAGGGATTGGACCTCTTTCAGCTCGCGCAACGCGTTGCCCATCCGCAGCCCGCGCAGTGAGCCAGCCGGGCGCGCGCAGGGCGCATTCTCAGCCGGGCGCGCGCAGGGCGCACTCTCAGCCGGGCGCGCGCAGGGCGCACTCTCAGCCGGGCGCGCGCAGGGCGCACTCTCAACCGGGCGCGCGCAGGGCGCACCCTCCCCTGAGGATGCTCTTCGCGCTCCGGGCGACGGCACCTTTGGTGGTGGCGATCGCGCTCGGCGTCGTCACCGCGGCGCCGGCATCGGCCGATCCACCGAATCCGCCGAGCTACCGCGAGGCGGTCCAGGAGGCCTACAACCTGGTCGGCGCCGCGGCGCCGACCGACGCCGCCCCGGCGCGCATGGCGATCGACGCGCTCGAGGCCGGCACCGAGCGGAGCCAGCCGGAGATCCTCGCCGACCTTCACCGCCGGCCTCCTGATTACAAGGATGCCGCCGCCCGCCTTCGATCCCTGCTGTCCGCGCTCGACCAGCCTGCAAGCACCACCGACCCCATCCTGGCGAAGCAGCGGTTGCACGACGTCCTGGCCATGCATCGATACGACGGGCTGCACCGGCCGCCCTCCCTGCTGGACCGGCTCGTGCAGTGGGTGAGCGATCGAATCACCGAGCTGCTGCGCCTGCTGTTCGGCGGCCACGGCGGACCCCAGGCACCCGATTGGTTCTTCTATCTCGCGGGCGCCGCCGGGCTGGCGGCGGTGGCGTGGATCGTCTTCCGCTCCGCACGCGGCCGGTTCACAGAAGCGGTCATGGCCGGCACGCCCGCGGGACCGCGCGCTCCTTCCGACTACTTCGCCGAAGCGGACCGCCTGGCCGCCGCCGGCGATCGCGTCGGAGCCGTCCGCGCGCTCTGCGCCGGCGTGGCGGCGACGCTTGCCGGTGAGCGCACCTGGGAAGGCAGTCCGCTGACCGTGCGCGAGATCTTCGAGCGCTCGCCGGATCCTGCTCGACTGCGACCGCTCCTCATCCCGTTCGAAGCCGCGATCTATGGTGGCCGTGCGGTCGATCCGGAAACCTACCAACGCGCCGCGCGGGTGGCGGCTCCCTTCCGCCCGCCGGCGGAGCTTGCCGCATGAGAGGAGCGCGTGGCTGGGCGATCGCGGGGATGGTTTCGGTGGTCGTGGCGGCGGCGGCTTACTTCGGCCAGCCGCATCACGACTCGCCTGAGCACAGCTCCAACAGCGACGCCGCGAACGGCACCTCTGCCGCCCGCCTGTTCACGCAGGCGATGGGCCACCCGACGGACCAGATCGCAGGCAGGTTCGCGCTTCCCGAACCACACGGTCTGATGTTCGTATTCACCCCCACCAGTCCCTACACGTCCGACGAGGCGGATCGCACCCTGCGTTGGGTCCGCGCCGGAGGCGTTCTCATCTATGCCTCCGAGCAAGGGGATCCCGAGCTCGACCGCGCGTTCGGGGTGAGGCGTCTCGGCGGGTTCGCATCCAGCCGCACCGAGGTGGCGAGTCCGGTCGTCGACGGCGTCACCACGGTATCGGGGAGCGATTCAGCCGTGCCCCTGGACCCATCCGCCGGTCAGGTCCCCTTCCTGCGTACTCCGGACGGCTTCGTGCTCGGCTACCTCCAGCGGATGGAGACGGGGACCGTGGTGGTCCTGGCCGACCCGCTCGTGCTGTGCAACGGATACCTGGAGAAGCGTGACAACGGCCGGCTGCTGTCCGACCTCGCCGGCATCGCCGGCGGCAGCGCGCCGGTCGCGTTCGACGAGTACCACCATGGCTTGATCCTCAGCGACTTTGCGCCCCAGGCATGGGTCGCGACTCCGTGGGGCGCCGCTCTCCTGTGGCTGCTCGTCGCCGTTTTCGCCGGCCTCGTCCTGCGCGGCCGGTCGTTCGGGCCGCTGCTCCCGCGCCCGGCGGAGGCGGCGCGCACCGACGTCGAATGGGCCGCTGCGGTCGGTCAGCTGCTCCGCCGCTCCAGCGCACGCGCCGTCACCCTCGGCCTGCTCGCCTCCGCCACCGAGCGTTCGGTGGCGGCGCAAACCGGGCTTGGGCTGCAGCCGCGCGAACGCTTCTGGAATGCTCTGTGGGTGCGCGCACCCGCGTTGGCGGCCGAGCTCGCCGACGCCGAGAGCACGCTTGACAGCGCAGCCGCCACCGAGTCCGGGTTGTTGAAGGCGGCCCGCCGGCTGCATCACATCGCCCATCCTGTTACCGAAGAGCGCCGCCATCGGCGTCCAGCATCGACCAAGGAGGCCTGATGACCGGCACCATTTCAATCGCCGCGCCCGATTTCTACGCCCGCCTTCGTGAGCAGCTCGTCAAGGCGGTCGTGGGCCAAGAAGAAGCCATCCGTCTGTGCGCCATCGCTCTCGTCGCGCAGGGCCATGTCCTCCTGGAAGGCGTCCCCGGCACCGGTAAGACCCTGCTCGCCAAGTCGATCGCCCGAGCCCTGGCGCTCGACTACGGCCGCGTCCAGTTCACGCCGGATCTCATGCCCGCGGACATCGTCGGCACGTCGGTGTACGACCTGGCCAACCGAACGTTCGCGCTGCGCCGCGGGCCGATCTTCACCAACATCCTGCTCGCCGATGAGATCAACCGAGCGCCCGCCAAGGTCCAGTCGGCCCTGCTCGAGGCGATGGAGGAGCGTGGTGTGACCCTTGAAGGCGGGCAGCTGGCGCTCCCGGCGCCCTTTCTCGTGCTTGCGACGCAGAACCCCATCGAGTACGAAGGCACCTACCCGCTGCCCGAAGCGCAGCAGGACCGCTTCCTGTTCAAAGTCCGGCTCGACTACCCTTCGCCCCCGGACGAGATGGAGGTCCTCCGGCGCTGGGAATCCGGCATCGAGCTCCGCGATCCCGTGAAGGCCGGCGTCGAGCCGGTCCTCGGGGCCGCCGACGTCGAAGCCTGCCGTGCGCAGGTCGCGAAGGTCGTGCTCGACGAGAAGATCCGCCGCTACGTCGTCGACCTCGCGTCAGCCACGCGCACCGCCCCCGAGATCGCGCTGGGCGCCAGCACGCGGGCCGAGGTCCTCCTCATGCTCGCGGCGCGCGCATACGCGGCCTTCGATGGATCGGAGTTCGTCACGCCCGACCACGTGAAGGCGCTGCTCGCGCCCGCGTTCCGGCATCGCCTCATCCTTCGCCCGGAAGCCGAGGTCGCCGGCCAGACGCCGGACAGCATCCTCGAGGCGGTGGCCGGCCGGGTCGTCCCGCCCCGCTGACAGCTTGATCAGGGGACTTGCGCCGCAGCCTCGCCTGCTGTGGGCGATCGCCATCGGCGCGGGCCTGATCGCCCTCGCGGTCGCGTCGCCGGTGCTGGGATTGGTCGCGCTCGTCTATCAGACCGGGCTCGTGATCATCGCCGCGCGCGACCTTGCGCTGCTGCCCGGCCGCGCCGGCTACCGCGTCCGCCGCGTCATGCCCGAACCCTTCTCGCTCGGCGAACGCGAGGAGGTCACGGTCGTGGTGGAGAACCCCGCCGCCGCCGGCCTGTTGGCAAAGATCGCCGACCACGCTCCGTCTGAGCTGCAGCCCCAGCCAAGGGAGGTGTGTGGAAGGTTCGACCGCGACGGCCGTCTGCAGCTCACGTACCGCACCACCTCGCCCAGGCGCGGCGCGTACCGGTTCGGCCCGCTCGACCTGCAGGTGTCGCGCGCCGAGGGCTGGTGGCGCCGGCAGGTGCGCCTGCAGCACCCCCACGCGGCGGCCGTCTTTCCCAACGTCGTCGCCATCAAACGCGTACAGCTGACGCTCCGCCGCGGCGTGCGCGCGATGGCCGGCCTGCGCCGCGCCCGGCCGCCCGGCGCCTCCACCGCCTTCGCCGGCCTGCGCGACTACGTGCGCGGCGACGATATCCGGCGCGTGAGCTGGACCGCAACCGCGCGGCGCGACCACCCGGTGGTGGTGGAGGTCGAGGCGGAGCGCGGCCAGCAGGTGATGATCGCCATCGACTGCGGCCGGCTGATGACGGCGCCCGCAGGCGGCCTGGACAAGCTCGACCACGCCGTCAACGCCGCCCTCATGCTCGCGTGGGTCGCTCAGGCCTATGGAGACCGCGTCGGCCTGATGACCTTCGACGACCACGTCACCGGTTTCATCCAACCCGAGCGCGGCAGCGTCCAGCTGCGGCGTCTGACCGAAGCCCTGTACGCCGTCAAGGCCCAGTACGTCGAGCCTGACTTCGGCCATGCGCTGACCCACCTGGCGCTGAGGGTGACCCGGCGGTCGATGATCGTCGTGCTCACCGACGTCCAGGATCCGGAAGCCTCCAAAGAGCTGGTCGCCCACTGCCTCCGGCTGGCGGCGCGCCACCTCGTCCTGGTGGTCGCCATGTCCGACCCCGCGGTCCTGAGCGCGCGCGATGCTCCGATCACGAGCTCTGCGCGCGCGTACGAATGGGCGGCGGCGGAGGAGTTCGTCGCCACCCGGCGCGAGAGCTTCGAGCTGCTGCGCCGCGGTGGGGTCCTGGGTCTCGACGTGGTGGCCGGGAGCCTCAGCCCGGCGTTGGTGGAACGCTATCTCGAACTTAAGGAGCGGGCGCTTCTGTGATCACGTCAAAGCCCTGCGCGCGCCCGGCGCCGGTGGCGCGGCCGGCCGGTGAGCAGCAGGTACGAGTACAGGAGCAGCCCGGTCGTCAGCCCGATCGTGAGCTTGACCGCGAACGGAGCGCCGGAAGGCGAGAGGTTGCCCTCGATCGTGCCGGCGAGCACGAGCAGGGGCGCGAGGCCGAGCAGCAGGATGAAAGCGCGCCGGGTCGCTAGGGCGAGCGCGTCCGAGCGCGTCCGGTTGCCGGGCGAGATCAGCGCCCAGCCCATCAGCAGGCCGCCCGCGCCCTGCGCGACCACGATCGACAGCTCGAGCACTCCGTGGCCGATGACGAAGTCGAACAGGCCGGCGCTCAGGCCGTAAGCCTGGGTCAGGCCGAAGAGCCCGCCGAGGCTGATGCCGTTGCTGATCATCACCCACATCACGGGTAGACCGAAGAACACGCCCAGCGAGAACGCGACCATCGACACCCAGATGTTGTTGGTCATGATCAGCCCGGCTGCTTGGATGCGAGCCTCAGGCGGGATGTTCGTCCAGAGCTGGTGATGGCGCACCGAGTCGATGAGCTGGGGCGGTGCGAGGGCGTATGCCGAATCCGGGTTGACCAGGACGACGAAGTAGCTCACGAACGCGGGCACGAACATGAGCCCGGCGGCGGCCAGCAGGTACGGCCACGCGCCGCGATAGGTGCGTGGAAGGGTCTCGGTGTAGAAGGCGCGTGCGCGCCGCCACACCTCTCCGCCGCGACGGTAGACGACGCCGTGACCGCGCGCGACCAGGCCGTTCAAGTAACGCTGGACCGGTTCGCCCGGCCAGTCTCGCTGAGCTCGCGCGAGGTCAGCGGTCGCCCGCCGGTAGAGCGCGGCCATGGTCAGCACCTGCGCCGGCGCGAGCCCGTTGAGTCGCCCGCGGCCCGCGCTTGCGAGCAGGTCCTCGAGCCGGTTCCAATCGTCGCGACGCAGCGCGACGAAGTCCTCCGCGCGCATGGAAGGAAAATACCCGACATGGAGTCTTTACCCGACAGCGACCTCGTCGTCGCCACGCCCGAGCGCGTGTCGTTTGACTACCAGGTCGCCGGCCTGGGGACGCGTGCCATCGCGCAGGTCCTCGACCTGTTGATCGTGTTCGGGATCCTGGCGGCCGTGTACTTCGTCGCCATCGCCGCCGCCGCGGCGGGCGCCAACGACCTCGCGGTGCTGATCGGCGTCATCGGCGGCTTCGTCGTCGTCTTCGGCTATTTCTGGATCAGCGAGGCACTGTGGTCCGGCCAGACCGTCGGCAAAAAGGTCTTCCGTCTCCGTGCGGTGGGGGATCGCGGCGAGCCGCTCACCTTCGTCCAGGCGGGGATCCGCAACGTCGTGCGAATCGTCGACTTCCTGCCGTACGCCTATGGGGTCGGGCTGATCGTGCTGTTCGTCAACGGCAGGGGCAAGCGCCTCGGCGACCTGGCGGCGGGCACGATCGTGGTCAAGGACTCAGACCACGTCTGGCTGTGGCAGCTCGCCGGCGGCCGGCCCGCGCCCCCGCCAGGCGCTCCACCTTCGCCGCCCGCCGCGTACCCGGCCTCGGCGCCGCCCGCGCCCTACATACCTGTCACGCCCGCCGAGCTCACGCTGCGGCGCCTCGACCCGGAGCTGCGCCGCTTCGTCACGTCCTACGCGCGGCGTCGATCAGAGCTGTCGTTCGAACTGCGGGTGCAGCTGGCGAACCAGGTCCAGCCGAGCCTTCGCCACGCGCTTCCCGATATCTTCGCCGAGAGCGGACCGCTCGCCGCGCTCGACCACCTCGCCGACCTGGAAAGGCGATAGCCGGCGTGCGGTCCAAAGGGGTCGTGTAATGTGGACGCCGCCCCGGGGGTAGTCAGGGCGGCGCCTCGACGCTTCAAGAAGCGGGGGTTCCCGTTCCTCGCATTGGATAACGCCGGCGCCGGTAAAAGGCTACGGACCCACTTGTAAAAGCCCGATCATGGGCGGAAAGTCACCCTATGGCCAAATCGACCATCACCTTCGTCTGCACCGACTGCGGCGGCGAGAGCCTTCGTTGGGCCGGCCAGTGCCCGCACTGCCGTGCCTGGAACACGCTTCAGGAGTTCCAGCTGCGCAAGGCCGCTCCCGGCAAGGCACGCGCCCACCCGGCCGGCGCCGCCCAGGCGATTCCGCTGACCGAGATCGCCGCCGAAGCGGCCCCGCGACGCTCGCTGGCCTGGGACGAGCTCAACCGGGTGCTGGGCGGTGGGATCGTGTCGGGAAGCCTCGTCCTCGTGGGCGGCGAGCCGGGGGTCGGAAAGTCGACGCTGCTCATGCATGCCGCTCACCAGGTCGCCCAGCGAGGCGGCCGGGTGCTCTACGTCTCGGGCGAGGAATCGGGGCAGCAGGTGCAGATGCGGGCGCGGCGGCTGGGCGCCCTTGAGCCTGGCATCCTGCTGCTGGCCGAAAACGACCTGGATGCGATCTGCGAGTCGATCCGGGCCGAGGCGCCGCAGCTGGCCATCGTCGATTCCATCCAGACCGTGACCGACGCGGGCTTCGAAGGCAGCGCCGGAAGCGTCACGCAGGTCCGGGAGTCGGCGGGACGGCTCATGCGCCTGGCGAAGGAGACCGGCGTTCCGATCTTCCTGGTCGGCCACGTGACCAAAGACGGGGCGATCGCCGGACCCAGGGTCCTGGAGCATATCGTTGACGCCGTGCTTTACCTGGAAGGCGACCGGAGGCAGGAGCTGCGCGTCCTCCGCGCGATGAAAAACCGCTTCGGCTCAGCCGAGGAGATCGGCGTGTTCGCCATGGGCGAGGCGGGCCTGGAAGAGGTCCCCGATCCCTCTGCCGCGCTGCTCGGCAACGCCACGGTCGCCTCGCCGGGCACCGCGATCGTCGCCGCGCTCGAGGGCACGCGACCGCTGCTGGTCGAGATCCAGAGCCTGGTCAACGCGACGACCAACAACATCGTCCGCCGGATTGCCAACGGCATCGACATCAATCGGCTGCACATGATCGTCGCGGTGCTGGAGAAGCGCCAGAACCACAAATTCGGGTCCTCAGACATCTTCGTCAACGTGGCGGGCGGCATCCGGGTGACCGAGCCGGCCGCCGACCTCGGTCTCGCGCTGTCGATCGTCAGCAACCGGGACGACAGGCAACTGCCAGACGGCCTGGTCGTGATCGGTGAGCTGGGATTGGCGGGCGAGGTGCGTCGCGTGGGTCAACTGGAGCGCCGCCTCCACGAGGCCGCCCGGCACGGGCTCACGCGCGCTTTGATTCCGGCCGGCGCCAAAGCCGGACGGCCATCCGGCCTCGACGTGGTTGAGGTCCGGACCCTGGCGGAGGCGGTCTCCGCCGCCTTTTCTACACCCATCAGGTCTGGCATGTTCATCAGGGGGGCCGGGGTTTCGGTCCCCTGAGGAGGTAACCCGTGAAGCGTTCCGAGTATCTCGCCCGATGGCTGGGGGCGGGACTCGGAGTGGTCGGTGGTTTTACGCTCGGTTATTTCATGGTGCGCGGCGTGGGCAATCCACATCCGGGCTACGTGATCATCGGGCTGACCACGCTGGAAGGCTTGATCTTCGCCTACCTGGGCACGCCGTACGTGCTGGGCGGGTGGCGGACGTTCAACTTCCGGCTCACGAGCACTCCGCTGCCCGACCTGCTGAGCGGCTTGCTGGGCATGGTCGTGGGCCTTGTGATCGCGGTGCTGATCGGCGTGTTCGTCCGCGACTTTCCTTACGGCTACACGCTTTCGTCGATCCTCGCCGTGCTGCTGGCGGCGCAGGGCGCATCGGTCGGGCTCACCCGGCGCTCGGAGCTCACCGCCCTGTTCTTCGGCGGCGGTGAGAGGACCGAGGGCCATCGACTCAGCGCGGTGCTGCTCGACACCTCGGTCATCATCGACGGCCGCATCTTGGATATCGCGAAGACCGGCTTCGTCGACCTGCCGCTGGTCATCCTGAGCTCGGTGCTGCGTGAGCTGCAGATGGTGGCCGACTCGGCGGACGCCACCCGGCGGCGGCGCGGCCGACGCGGGCTCGAGGTGCTGACCGAGATGCAGAAGGATCCCGCCGTCAATCTCCAGGTGACCGAGGACGAGACGGCTCCCGGCCCGGAGATCGACGCCCACCTCGTTCGCACCGCCAAGCGAAAGGGCTGGGGGATCATGACCAACGACTTCAACCTCAACCGCATCGCGCGCCTCGAGGGCGTATCGGTGCTCAACCTGAACGAGCTGGCGCAGGCCATGCGCCCGGTGGCGATCCCCGGCGAGGAGATCGTGGTCACGATCGCCCGCGAGGGGAAGGAGCCCGGGCAGGGCGTGGGCAGCCTGGACGACGGCACTATGGTCGTGATCCAGAACGGCCGTCGCCTGATCAACCAGACCATCACCGCCGTGGTGACGTCGGTGATCCAGACCTCAGCCGGGAGGATGATCTTCGCCGAGCCGGCAGGCACCGAGGGCCGGCGCCCGAACAACCGCACCAAGCGTGAGGAGGCGGGCTAGTTGCCAAAGATAGGCGCGATCGTCGCCGCCGCCGGCTCAGGTTCGCGCCTGGGCCGCGGCAGCAAAGCCCTGGTCCCGCTCAACGGCCGCACGACCCTGGCCAGGGTGCTCGAGCTGTTCTTAGCCCTCGACGAGGTCGACCGGATCGTGGTCGTCGCCCCGCCCGCACGGCTCGAGAACGCCGAGCGCGAAGTGGAGTCCGTCCATCCTCGCAAGCCGGTCGTGGTCCAGGCCGGCGGAGAAAGCCGGCAGGCCTCCGTTCGCTCCGGACTGGCGGCGCTCGGTGAGTGCGATTTCGTGCTCGTGCACGACGCGGCCCGCCCGCTGGCGACCGCGACGCTCGTGCGCCGTGTCCTCGCCGCGGCCATGGAATCCGGCGCCGCCTTCCCGGCCATCGCCCCCCGCGACGCCGTGAAACGCGTCGAAGGCAACCGCCTGATCGAGAGCCTCGACCGATCCCGCGTCGTCCTGGCGCAGACACCGCAGGCGTTCGCCTACGAGCTGCTGGCGCGCGCCCACCGCGAAGCCGCCGACGCCGGCCTGGTCGGTGACGACGATGCGCAGCTGGTTGCGGCCACCGGCCACGCGGTCACGGTCGTCGAGGGCGAGCCGGCGAACATCAAGCTCACCACGCCGGAGGACCTCGAGGTGGTGGAGGCTCTCATCAAAGAGCAGGAAGCCGCCGTCCTGCCCGCTCCCCATCGGGGGGAGGGCTAGGTGGGCTCTTGAATTCGATCGACCGGCCGTGAGGGTGGGGACGGGCTACGACGCTCATCGGCTCCGAGCCGGACGCGCTCTGATCATCGGCGGGGTGCGCATCGACCATCCGCTCGGGCTCGACGGGCATTCGGACGCCGACGTGTTGACCCATGCGGTGATCGACGCCCTGTTCGGTGCGGCCGGTCTGGGTGACATCGGCAAGTTCTTCCCGGCGGAGGATCCGCGGTTTGAGGGGGCTTCCAGCCTCGACCTGCTGTCGACCGCTGCCGGCGCCGTGCGCGCGGCGGGCTACCGGATCGTCAACGTCGACAGCACGGTGGTCGCCCAGGAGCCGAGGTTGCAGCCGCACCTGCAGGAGATGAGGGACAACCTCGCGAGGCGCTTGCAGATCGACTCCGACCACGTGAACGTCAAGGCCACGTCACCCGAAGGGCTGGGCGCGCTGGGTCAGAAGGCGGGCATCGCGGCGATGGCTGCGGCTCTGATCGAATAGCCGCGGCTGTGCGTCCCACGGCCTTGGCCGCCCTCGCCACAGGTGGTGAGTCACTTAACCTACCCCGGTGACCCTCAAGCTCCACAACACGCTCACCGGGACGAAGGCCGACTTTGCGCCGCTCGAACCCGGGCGCGCCGGCATGTACACGTGCGGGCCGACCGTGTGGAACTTCGCCCACGTCGGCAACCTGCGCGCCTTCCTTTTCTACGACCTGGTGCGGCGCCACCTCCAGGTGAGCGGGTACCGGGTGAATCACGTCATGAACCTCACCGACATCGACGACCGGATCCTCGACCAGGCGATGCACGCCGGGACGACGATCGGCGAGTACGTCAAGCCGTACGTGGCCGCTTTCTTCGAGGACATGGCGGCGTTGCACGCGCAGCCGGCGGAGGACCATCCGAAGGCGACCGAGCACATCCCCGAGATGGTCGCGATGATCACGGACCTGCTCGAGGACGAGCGTGCGTATGTCGCCGACGGCGACGTCTACTTCCGAATCGCGAGCTTTCCGGCGTACGGCGCGCTGTCGCACCTCGATCGCGGCGGGCTGAAGGCCGGCGTGCGGTCGCAGCAGGGGGGGACGTCTCCCCGCATCAAGCAAGACAAGTACGACAAGGAGTCGGTTTTCGACTTCGCGCTGTGGAAGAAGGCGCAGCCGGGTGACGAAAAGCTGGGAGCGGCCTGGGATGCGCCCTTCGGCCGGGGCCGCCCCGGATGGCACATCGAGTGCTCGGCCATGAGCAAGCGCTACCTTGGAGCCACGTTTGACATCCACGCCGGCGGCGTCGACCTGATGTTCCCGCACCACGAGAACGAGATCGCCCAGTCGGAGACCGCCAACCACACGAGCTTGGCGCGCGTGTGGCTGCATTCGGAGCACCTGGCGGACACGACCGGCGAGAAGATGTCGAAGAGCGCCGGTGGGTTCACGACGCTGCGCGACCTGGTCGATGCCGGGCACGACCCGCTCGCGGTCCGCTACTTTCTCATCGCCAACGCGCACTACCGCTCTCGGATTCGCCTGAGCTCCGAGGCGCTGCATGCGGCGGCCGAGCAGGTGCGCCGCCTGCGCGAGTTCGCGGACCGGGTGAAGCGGACCAGCCCCGGCGGCAGCGATGACGCTGAATTTCCGCGCCGGATCGACGAGGTGCGCGCCGGCTATCGCGAGGCGCTGGACGACGATCTCAACCTGCCGCAGGGTATGGGCCTGGTCTTCGAGCTCATCCGCGAAGCCAACACCGCGCTGGATGGCGGCCGTGTCGGCGAACGAGGCCGCGACGCGCTGCTCTCGCTCATCGAGGACGTCGACGCGCACCTCGACGTGCTGGGCGTCCGGGAGCCGGGGCTCGCGGCGGAGGTCGAGCGCCTGATCGCCGAACGCGAGGCGGCGCGCCAGGCTCGCGACTTCGCGCGGGCCGACCAGATCCGAGACGAGCTCCGCCGGCGCGGCATCGCGCTGGAGGACTCCAAGGACGGGCTGCGCTGGCGCCGGCTCCAGCCGGGGGCCCAGTGAGCAACGTACGGCCGGGGCGCTCTCCGGGTTCAGGGCGGCGCTCCCCGGGGCGAGCCGTCGAGACCGCCGCGGCCCTCATCCACGGACGCAACGCGGTGCTCGAGGCGGCGCGTGGGGGCCGGGTCGTGAAGGTCTACCAGGCGTCGGGCCTCGGCCACGATCCTCGACTGGAGGAGCTGGCGCGCCTCGCGCGGATCGAGGTCGTGCCGCCCGAGAAGCTGGACGCGATGGCCCACGGAGTGCACCAGGGTGTGGCCGCGGAGTTGAAGCCGCGACGCGACTGGACCTTGAAGGAGCTCCTCGCCACCGGCCCAGGGCTGCTCGTGGCCCTGGATTCGATCATGGATCCGCAGAACCTCGGCGCGATCCTGCGCAGCGCGGAGGTGGCGGGCTGTGACGGCGCCATCCTCCCAGAGCACCGCAGCGCGCCGCTGTCGCCGGCCGCGGTCAAAGCCAGCTCCGGCGCGAGCGAGCTGCTCCGCATCGCCAAGGTCTCGGGCATGCCCTCCGCCATCGCCGAGGTCAAGCGTGCCGGCGTCTGGTGCGTGGCGCTCGATCCGCGCGGCGAGTTGCCGGCCTGGGATTTCGACCTGACGCAGAACGTGTGCCTGGTGGTCGGAAGCGAAGGTGAGGGCGTTCACCGCCTGGTCAAAGAGAGGTGCGACGCACGGGTCCGGCTGCCCGTCAGGGGACACATCGCGAGCCTCAACGCGTCCGCCGCCGCGGCTGCGTTGCTGTACGAGGTGATGAGGCAGCGTTCGGGTTCCACCGGCAAGCGTTCCTAAACTGATCGTCGATGCCTGACGCCACCGCGGAGCTGGAGCTTGCTGCCGCCGACATCCCGCTGACTCGCGCCGCGCGCGAGATCTTGGAGCGAGGGGGAGCGATCGCCTCCGCGCGCGGCTCCGCTCACGCCGAGCCGATCGACGTCCTCGCGGCGACGCTGCAGAGCCGCGGCACGCTGGCGGACCTGGCGATACAGGCTGTGGGCGGCGATCCGGAGGCGATCGGCGCGCAGCTGCCATCGGCCGACGGTTCCGCCCCGCGGCCGATCCCGCTCCGGCAGCTGCTGGTCAACGCCAACCGCGAGGCCCAGGTGCTCGGCCACTATCAGGTCGATTCGATCCATCTCCTACTGGCGATGCTGTACAGCGATTCGCCGGCGACCTCGGCCGCGCTGCAGAAAGCGGGGGTGACGCTTTACGACCTCCGCCGCCACCTGCAGACGGGGGCCAAGCCCGACTTCGCGCCCGGAGAGTCCGACCGGTCGCAGTCGCTCCGCTCCCGGCCGGATGCGGCGCTGCGGCGCAGGCCGTGGCCGTCCTTGCGCGGCGTGCTGACCGTCAGTCCGGTGTTCCTCGCCCTCGTGGGGGGGACCGCGGTCTCGGGGGCCATGCTCTGGTTCGGGATCCTGCCGGGCCTCGCCGGCCCGCTGACGATCGTTTTCGTCACCGCCGGATGGATCACCTCGGTTTGCGTCCACGAGTTCGCGCATGCGTTGGTGGCGTACCTGGGCGGCGACCGTGGAGTGGCGGCGTCCGGCTACCTGACCCTGGACCCGCTGCGTTACACCAACGTCCTTTTGAGCCTGATCCTGCCCATCGCGTTCCTCCTGCTGGGTGGCATCGGGCTGCCGGGCGGCGCGGTCTACATCAACCATTCGGCGCTGCGAAGCCGCGGGTGGGACTCGGCGGTCTCCGTCGCCGGCCCGGCGGGCACGCTGCTGTGCGGCCTGCTCGTCGCCGCCCCGTTCATGGTCCCCGGCCACGACGCGTGGATCACCGGCACCAACCTCGCATTTTTCGAAGCGCTCGCGTTCCTCGGCTTCATCGAAGCCATCGCGCTGCTGCTGAACCTGGTGCCGGTACCCGGCCTAGACGGCTTCGGGATCCTGCGCCCGTGGCTGCCCCACTCCATCCAGGACCTCGCCGCCCGGTTCGGCCAGACGGCGATCATCGCCGTCTTCGTCGTCCTGTGGTACGTGGCGCCCATCCGCGACGGCTTCTTCCAATCGGTGTTCCAGATCACGACGACCGTCGGCATCGATCCCGCGCTGATCTACTACGGCCAGTTCCACATGCGCTTGCACTAGCCGTGGAGCGCTTGGTCGTCGACGGTTACAACATCATCCACGCCTGGCCGGCGCTCAAGCGCCTGCTCCGTGACGCGTCGCTCGAGGCGGCGCGTGACCGGCTCGTCGAGCGGCTGTCGGTGTTCGGGATGGTGGCCGGCGCCGACGTGACCGTGGTCTTCGACTCCAACCAGGCGGGGGCCAATTCCGAGGAGATGGTCGAAGGCGTGCGCGTGCGGTTCACGCGCAAGGGTCACTCCGCCGACCACGCGATCGAGCGCATCGCGTATGAGGCGAGCAATACCGGCGACGTGATCACGGTCGCCACCTCCGACCGCTTCCAGGGCGACCTGGTGCGCGGCATGGGCGGCGCGGTGATCAGCGCCCTCGAGCTCGAGCGACGCGTCCTCGACGCGGAGGCAGAGCTCACGCGCCGCGTCCAGAGATACCAGTGATCCGGCGCACGCGAATCGTCTGCACCCTCGGACCCTCCAGCGCTTCGCCCGCGGTGCTGCGTGCGATGGTCCAGGCGGGAATGGACGTCGCTCGCCTGAACTTCTCGCACGGCGAGCCCGACACTCACCGCCAGGCTGCCGCCGCGGTGCGCGAGGCCGCCGAGTCGGTCGGCCGCCCGATCGCGCTGATGGGCGACCTGCAGGGGCCGAAGATCCGCACCGGTCCGCTTGAATCCGCCTTCCAGCGCCTGGTGCGCGGCAGGCTCGCCGTCCTCACCAGCACGCCCCATACCTCGCCTGGAGAGCACGGGGCTCACGTCCGAGCCGAGAACGAGATCGAGGTTAGTCACCCGGAGCTGGTCGAAGCCCTCCGGGTGGGCGACCGCGTGCTGCTGGACGACGGCCGCATCGAGCTTTCGGTGCGAAGCGTCGGCGACGGGCGGGCCGTTTGCTCGGTGACCCGGGGAGGGCTGCTCGGCGAGCGCAAGGGGATCAGCGTGCCCGGCCGTCCCCTGCCTCTGCCCGCCCTCACCGACAAGGACCTCGACGACCTCAAGCTGGCGGTCGAGCTCGGCGTGGACTACGTGGCCCTCTCGTTCGTGCGCCGCGCGGAGGACGTTCACGCGTGCCAGGACGCGCTCGGCGGGCTGGGCTGCAGCGCGCCGGTGATCGCCAAGCTGGAGAAGCTGGAAGCGATCCGCCAGCTGAGCAAGATCCTCGAGGTGGCGGACGCCGTGATGGTCGCGCGGGGCGACCTGGGCGTGGAGTTGAAGCTGGGCGAGCTGCCGGCGGTGCAGAAGGACGTGATCGATCGGGCCAACCGCGCGGGCGTCCCCGTCATCACGGCGACCGAGATGCTGGAGTCCATGGTCACCGCCAACCGCCCGACCCGGGCGGAGGCGTCCGACGTGGCCAACGCCATCTGGGACGGCACGGACGCCGTGATGCTGTCGCAGGAGACCTCGGTCGGCGCCCACCCGGTCGAGTCCGTGCGCGCGATGGCGCGGATCTGCATGTCCGCCCAGAGGCATCCGGCCTTCGAGCGCGAGCGCCAGATCTGGCGCGAGCCTGGTGAGGTGGGAAGCGCCATCGCGCACGCCGCGGCGACCAGCGCCGACGAAATCGGCGCCCGGGCGATCATCGCCTTCACCGAGTCCGGCACGACCGCGCTCCGGTGCAGCAAGGCCCACCCCAGGGTGCCGGTGATCGCCGCCAGCCCGCACCCCCAGGTGCTTCGCCGGACGGCTCTGTATTCGGGCGTGATCCCGCTGCTGGTCAGTCCCGGGCGGGACACCGACCAGATGGTCGCCAACGCCACCGAGGCCGCCCGGCTGAGCGGCCTGGTCAGAGCAGGAGATCGGGTGGTGGTGGTCGCCGGGGTGCCGGTGGGCCGGACGGGCCAGACCAACCTGCTCAAGGTCGAAACCGTTTAGGGGGGCCTGATCGGCCAAAACCCGGCCAAAATTGTGCTGTGCCCCCGGCCCCTCATGGTCTTTTAGGGCGTATCCAGCGAGCCAACGACGACGCCTCGCGCCGGTTCGGACCCAATACGGCCGAGGTGGAGGCGTTCATCAACTCCGCGGCCCAGCTCACGCCCTGGCAGTGGAGGCAGGTCCTGGCGGCCCGGCGCCTGGTCGCATCGGTGACCAAGGAGGGCACCGGGGAGGAGGCGGTGGAGTCGGCGGCCTCGATCCAGTCCGCGATCCGCAGCAGCGACGGGCGCATGTCTGAAACCATGGCCCGGGCCGGAGAGGCGCTGTTCGACACCCTGGCGAAGAAGAGCGAGGAGAAACAGGTGGCCGCCTGGCAGGCGATGTCGGCGCTGGTGACGCGGCAGCATCTGCCCGCCCTGAAGTTCGCCGCCCATTACGCCCCGTTCGCGACCCTGATCCCTGCGTCCGGGTCGGATGTCCTGGACCCGGTGACCCGGCGGTTCCTGGTGGCGCTGGCGGCGCTGCCGGCGGTTGACTGCGAGGGCCTGGCTCGCCGCTGGCGCCTCGAGCCCGCGGTCTCACGCGCTCTGCTGCATGCCGTGGCCAGGAACCGCCACGTCAAGAGCGAAGAGGCGGTCGCGATGGCGGCCCTGACTGTGCTCCCAGTCCATCTCAGCGGTGACTCGGGGTGGGCGGCGGTGAGGACTGCGGTGCACGGCGGGCGTGTGCTCGCCTGCCTGGCCGACCTGTCGAAAGAGCAGGTCACCGAGCTGTGGGCGCCGCTCGAGGCAACCATCCCGTTCGCGTCGCTGCAAGGAGAAGCCCAGGTGACGGCCGGGACCCGGGTGCGGACCGCGGTCACGAGCGCCATCAAGACCATCAAGCCGTCCCGGAGTTCGGTGGGCGCACCCGTCCCGCCGCCGGCCAGGGCGCAGGTGCCCTACGGGCCCAACTCCGCCGAGGTGGCGACTTTCATCAAGGCGGTGGCGGAGCTCACGCCGATCCAATGGCTGCGCGTGCTGGACCGCCGGAAGCTGGTGGCGAGCGTCACGCGGGAGGGCAGCGCCGAGCCGGCCGGCCTCGTGAGATCGATCTTGGCGGCCATCACGGGCACCCGGGAGCTGGACATGTTCGAGCGATGCCGGGCCTTTGCCGCCGTCGAGCGCGCCGGCCACGCCGTGGAGACGCATGACGGCATGAGCCCGGACCCCTTGACGGAGATGTACGGACCTTTCGCGCGGTCGTTCCCCATCGTCAGGCTCGACTCGGGCGGCTTCGCCCGCCAGCTGGCCTCGCTGAGCGAGAGCGATTGGAAGCAGGTGGCGGCCGCCGCGCCGGTTGCGAACGAGGGCGCGGTGGCGCCGCTCGTCAATGCGGGCACGGCGCTCATCGAATTCTTTGGCGGGTGCACGGACGATGAGGCCGTGGCGGCGTGGCACGCGGTGTCTGCGCTGGTCCGCCGGCATCAACTCACCGCGATCAAGTTCGCGGCGTCGTACGCACCGTTCGCATCGGCCGTCCCGGTCTCCAACCCAAGGGCGCTGGGGGCCATGGTGTCGCGATACGTCACCGCCGTCGGCAGGCTGGGCGCGAGCCAGTGCGCCGTGCTGGCGCAGCCCTGGCAGGTCGACGACGACGTCGCCAACGCCCTGTCCAAAGCGATCGCGGATGGGAGCGCGAGGCAAGCGGAAGAGGCGGCGGCTCAGGCCGCGGTGGTGACTGTTCCCATGCGCCTGGCCGGCAGCGGAGGCTGGGCGGCGGTGAAGACCGCGGCGTTCGGCGGCCGGGTCATCGCGTCGCGGTCGCGCCTCACGGCGGAGCAGCTCGAGGCGCTGTGGAAGCCGATCCAGGCTGCGATCCCGCTCGCGTCATTGGGAGCCCCGGCGAAGCCGCGACGCTGAACGCGGCGCCCTGCATCCCGTATCGTCTTGGTCGTGGCAACGAAGAAATCGACGAAGAAATCGGCGAGCACCCGGGGTGCGGCCGGCTCCAGGTCCAACTCCCAGACACCGAAGTTCGAGCGGGTGCTGGTCGTGTCGGCACACCCCGACGATCCGGATTTCGGCGCGGGCGGATCGATCGCCAAGCTGGCCAAGGACGGCGCGCAGGTCACCTACGTGATCGTCACCGACGGTTCGCAGGGCGGCGAGGATCCGAAGCAGAAGGACTCCGAGCTGACTTCGATCCGCGAGAAAGAGCAGAAGGCGGCAGCTCGCGTGCTCGGCGTCAAGAAGGTTGAGTTTCTCGGTTACAAGGACGGTCACGTGGCGCCGGACCTCAAGCTGCGTCAGGACATCGTGCGCATGATCCGCAAGCACCGGCCGGAGCTCGTCATCACCCACACTCCCGGCCGGGTTCTCGACGCGCCGATGGGCGGCTCTCACCCGGACCATCTGGCCGTGGGGGAGGCGACCCTGGCGGCGGTCTACCCGGACTCCCGTAACCCCCGAGCCTTCCGCGGCCTGCTGAAGGAGGGCCTCCAGCCCCACGAGGTGAAGGAGGTCTGGATCCCTTACTGGACGTCAGGCGATCACCTCGTCGACATCAGCGCGACGCTCGAGCTCAAGATCGCGGCGCTGAAGAAGCACAAGAGCCAGGTCGCCAAGCCCGGCCAGGAGTGGGATTTCGAAAAGTTCATGCGCAAGCGGCACCGTGAGGTGGGGAAGAGGGGCGGCTACCGCTACGCGGAGTCGTTCAAGCGCATAACGGTGTAGAGCCTCTCTCTCCCATCGGGGAGAGAGCCGCCTGAGGGCTTAGGCCCCCATCCCGGCGGCCGCAAGCCACGACGCCTTCACGGCCTCCCAGATCGCGTCCGCCCAGGCGCCGTACTGGGCATCGCCCGGATGCAGGTCGTCGGCTGCGATCCAGCCTCGCGATCCGAGGCCTGACGTGCTCGCGTCGGTGATGTCGACCCACGAGAGGCCGCGCGCTCGCGCCTCCCTCTCGGCGGCGTCGTTGAACATGTCCGTCAGCGCGTGCACGCGGTCGGAGCCGCCGTACTCGTTGGCGGCCGGCACGTACGACCAGGCCGGGATCGAGATGGCCGCGATGCGGCCCGGCGGCCGCCCGAGCGCGGCGACTCGGTCGTAGATCGTGGCCAAAGAAGCTCGGTACTGCGCCGGCGTGCGGCCCTGGACGAGATCGTTGACGCCGATCAGGACCGTGACCAGGTCCGGCTTTATCCGATCGACGTGACCGAGCTCCTGGTCGATGAGGTCGAGGGTGGTGAAGCCGTTGACGGCGGGGTTGGTCAGCTCGACCTGGCGGCCGGTTCGATCGGTCAGCCGCGCGGCCAGGATCGAGGGATAGCTGTGCGCGGCATCCGACGCGCCGGTGCCGATGGTGTACGAATCGCCGAGGGCGAGATATCGCAGCGGCGCCGTGCTATCTGTCGACGTCGGCGAGCGCGCTCCAGACGTCGATCTTGGTGCGGACGCGGCGGATGACCTCGTCGGTGAAGTCCGTGGTCGAGGCCTGCCCGCCCAGGTCCGCGGTCCGGATTCCATCCGACACCGCCTCGAGCGCCGACTCGTAAACCGCCCGCGACGCTCGGTGCGCCTGGCTGCCCTGCATGTATCCGAGCAGCGATGCCACGGCCAGGATCATCGCCATGGGGTTGGCCACGTTCTTGCCCTGCAGCGCGGGCGCGGTCCCGTGCGGAGCTTCGGTCATCGCGACCGTGACCGCGCCGGCATCGTCGAACGCGAGCAGGGTCGACTCGGCGCCGGCGATGGTGCCGAACATCTGCATCACCAGGTCGGACAGGGTGTCGCCGTCGCGATTGAGGGCGGGGATGACCAGGGATTCGCCGGTCGTCGCGAGCAAGAGCGCGTACGTGGCGTCGATCAGCTGGGGCTCGTAGCGGACGTCGGGGTGGCGCTTGGCCGCCGCGTCCAGCTCCTCTTTGAACATGCCCTCGTAGACCGGGCTGACCGTGAACTTGGGGCCGCCGAACACTTTGGCGTCGATGCGGCGGGCATGGGTGAACGCGTGGTCCGCGACGATGCGGCAGGTGCGGCGGCTGATCTTCTCCGTCCGGTAGGCCCATTCGTCGAGGTCGTGGCCTTCTCGCCACTCCTTGGCCCCATAGGCATCGTCGACGGCCATCCGGATGACCGAGATGGGGGCGTGGACCCCCGCGAGCGGCCGCACCCCGGGGATGCGCCGGCCGGTTCGGACGATGACGCGGCCGTCGATCTGCTTGCGCAGGATGGCGTTGGGGCTGCCGACGTCGCCGGTGCCCTCCGGGGTGATCGTCGCCGCTTTGATGCCGAAGCCGAGCTCGCGCAGGGTCGCCGCCGCGTCCAGCACGACCTGGTTGCGGGTCTTACGCCGCTCCGGCAGGGCAAGGTCGAAGTCGCGCTTGGCGATCGCGAACCCGAGCACGTCGGGCTCGAGCAGCCGCAGCGCCTCGCGCAGCAGCTCCTCCCCGGTCTGGTCGCCGTGCAGGACAACAATCTCCGGAGCGGGCATACGGCAATCATATGGGTGGCGGTCAGGCCGCCGTGAGCCAACACGTGGCGGCTGTCTGCTAGTATTGACGGCGCCTAGGTAACCTAGGCTTTTTTCTTTTCAGCCCCACCCAAAGAGCCAACTATGGAAGACATCATCACCCTCGCCTGTGGCGTCTGCAAACGGCGCAACTACACCACGGTGAAGAACAAGAAGAACGATCCGGACCGGATCGAGATGAACAAATACTGCAGGTGGTGCCACAAGCACACCCCGCACAAGGAGACCAAGTAGTGGCTGTCACAGCCAAAAAGCGCGTCGAGCCGTCCTCCGAGTTCAGAGCGGGGCGGTTCATTCGCGACGTCTACGACGAGCTCCGCAAGGTCGTCTGGCCGACGCCGGGCGAGCTCTATCGCTACACGCTGATCGTGATCTTCACGGTGGTCGTGCTCGGTGCGTTCATCGGTGGGGTCGACTACTCACTGGAACAGATCACCAAGCGCGCGCTCTACAACGGGGTTGCTCACTGATGGCGGTCGAGAAGAGCACGGCGGCCGAACCGGAAGCCCAGTGGTACGTGGTCCACGCGTACTCGGGCCACGAGGAAAAGGTCAAGAAGAACCTCGAGAAGAGGATCGAGTCCATGGACATGCAGGACAAGATCCTCCAGGTGCTGGTGCCCATGGAAGACGAGATCGAGATCAAGGACGGCAAGCGCCGCCACGTCCAGAAGCGCATCTTTCCCGGCTACATCCTCGTCCGCATGGTGATGTCGAACGAGTCGTGGTTCGTCGTCCGCAACACCCCTGGCGTGACGAGCTTCGTCGGCTCCGCGAACAGCCCGGTCCCCCTGCAGGAAAAGGAGGTCCGCGCGATCCAGAAGCAGATGAAGCAGGAAGCGCCCAAGATTCGTGTCGAGTTCCAGGTGGGCGAGTCGGTGCGCGTCGTCGACGGACCGTTCACCGACTTCCACGGCAAGGTCGACGAGATCAACCCGGAGAAGGGCAAGCTCAAGGTGCTCGTCAACATGTTCGGTCGCGAAACGCCAGTCGAGCTCGACCTGCTGCAGGTCGAGAAGGTCCACTGAGCAGCAACACAGCAATCACATAGATAAGGAAGAAAAGGGCTAACTCAGATGGGCAAGAAGAAGATCCGAGCGATCCTCAAGCTCGAGCTGCAGGCCGGGAAGGCGACGCCGGCGCCGCCCGTGGGCACCGCACTGGGGCCGCATGGCATCAACATCATGGAATTCACCAAGGCCTACAACGAGCGCACCGCTCAGCAGGCCGGCGACGTGGTGCCCGCGGAGATCACCATCTTCGAGGACCGCAGCTTCACGTTCGTCCTCAAGACCCCGCCCGCCGTCAACCTGCTCAAGAAGGCCGCCGGCATCGAGAAGGGATCGGCCAAGCCGAACCGGGAGAAGGTCGGCCGCGTGACGAGGCAGCAGCTGCGCGCGATCGTCGAGACCAAGGGCAAGGACCTGAACGCCTACGACGCGGTGGCGGCGATGAAGATGGTGGAGGGCACGGCGCGGTCGATGGGCCTGGAGGTCATCGAATAATGCCGAAGGCGCGCGGCAAGAAGTACATCGAGGCGGCCAAGAAGGTCGAAGCGGCGGTCGCCGGCAACGGCGACGGCGGGCTGCACCCGGAAGCCGCCTGCGCGATGGTGAAAGAGACCTCGATCTCCAAGTTCGACGCCACGGTCGAGGCGCACATCCGGCTCGGGGTGGATCCCCGGCATGCCGAACAGATGGTGCGCGGCTCGGTTGTGCTGCCGAACGGTACCGGCAAGAAGGTGCGCGTCGCCGTGTTCGCCACCGCCGACAAGGCGAAGGAGGCGCTGGAGGCCGGCGCCGACTTTGTGGGCGGCGAGGACCTGGTGAAGAAGGTGTCCGAGGGCTGGACCGACTTCGACGCCGCGGTCGCGACGCCGGACATCATGTCCAAGGTCGGACCACTGGGCAAGATCCTGGGTCCTCGCGGCCTGATGCCGAACCCGAAATCGGGCACGGTGACCTTTGACGTCGCGCGCGCCGTCAGGGAGGTCAAGGGCGGCAAGGTCGAGTTCCGGACCGACAAGTTCGGCATCGTCCACGCTCCGATCGGGAAGGTGTCGTTCGACGGGGACAAGCTGCACCAGAACCTGGCGGCGCTGGTCGACGCGCTCATTCGGAACAAGCCGTCGGCGTCGAAGGGTCAGTACCTGCGCACGTTCTTTTTGACCGCGACCCAGGGCCCCTCGGTCCCGGTCGACGTCAAGGAAGCGGCAAAGCTCCACTCCTCGAGCTGATCAGCCCTTCCGGGGGAAGCTGAGCGGGCGCCCCGACGAAGCAGGCGCGCCGAAGAGACGAAACGGTCGCCCCTCATACTTACGGGCCATGAACGGCCCGGTGATCCAGGGCAAGCTGCTCCGGCTCAGGCCGCCGAGGACTGAGGACGCTGCGGTCATGCTCAGCTGGTTTGAGGACATGGAGGTCACGCGCTTCCTCCTCCTGCGCCACCCTCCCGGCATCGAGGCCGAGAAGGAGTGGATCGAGCGGATGTCGAAGGACCCGAACCAGGTGGTGTGGGTCGTGGAGCACGAGGGGCGTGCCGTGGGCACCACGGCCATCCACGACATCGACTGGAAGCACGGGATCGGGACCACCGGCACGGTGATCGGCGACAGATCCCTGTGGGGAAAAGGCCTCGGCCGCGAGCTGATGCGGCTGCGCGCCGGTTACGCGTTCACGCAGCTGCCGCTGCGCAAGCTGAAGTCCGCCTACCTGGACGGCAATGAGGCCAGCGCCCGCGCGCAGGCGGCGGCCGGCTATCGGGAGGTCGGTCGGTTCAAGGCCGAGATGTTCATCGACGGCCGCTGGGTCGACCACATCGTGACCGAGGTCCTGCGCGAAGACTGGGTGAAGCGGCAGGCCGGTGGCCACGAGGCCTGAGCTGCGGGAACACCGAGGAGCGGCGCCCGTATAATCTTGGGCCTGCCCTAGACCGCAGGCGTCCGGCGCGGGAGCGCCGGCTTAATTTCCTGCCGAGGCATCTCAAGTGAAGGACAGATGGATCCTTCCTGCCTCGACGCGTGTGGGCAGGGAGGATTTTTTGCCGAAAGCCCGTAAGGAACAGAAGGCCGAGCAGGTCGAGCTGCTGGCGGAGAAGCTGAGGAAGGCCAAGGTGGCGGTGCTCACCGACTACCGTGGGCTCAAGGTCAGCCAGATCCAGGAGCTGCGCGGCAAGCTCCGCGGCGGCGACGTGGAGTACCGCGTCGTCAAGAACACGCTCGCCCGGCGCGCCGCCGCCGCCGCCGGCCACTCCGCCCTGGAGCCGGAGCTGAAGGGGCCGGTGGCCATAGCCTTCGGCTATGACGACCTCGGGGTCCCTTCCAAGCTCATCAACGAGTTCATCCGCGCCACGCGGTTGAAGCTCGAGGTCGTGGGCGGACTGGTCGAGGGCCGGGTGTTTTCGCCGGACCAGATGAAGCAGCTGGCTGATCTGCCATCCCGTGAAACGCTCATCGCCCAGCTCATGGGCACTCTTCAATCACCCGTCGGCCAGCTGGTTGGAATCATGCAGACGCCGCTTCAGCAGCTCCGTGGCGTGCTCGAGGCGTACAAGAACAAGTTGGAGGCAGCGTAGGAATGGCGACCAAGATCACCCCGAAGGACTTCGTCGAGGCGCTCAAGGACTGGAGCATCCTGGATGTCGTGGAAGCGGTCAAGGCAATCGAGGACGAGTTCGGCATCAAAGCCGCGGCTCCGGTTGCGGTGGCGGCAGCGGCGCCGGCGGCCGGCGACGGCGCGGCGGCGGAAGAGGAGCAGACGGAGTTCACCGTCACCCTGACCGCGGTCGGCGAGAGCAAGATCAATGTCATCAAGGCGGTCCGCGAGCTGACGCAGCTCGGCCTGAAGGAGGCCAAGGACCTGGTCGACGCGGCGCCCAAGCCGGTCCTGGAGAACGTCAGCAAGGCGGACGCCGAGAAGGCGGTCGCTAGGCTGAAGGAAGCGGGAGCGACGGCGGAGCTCAAGTAAGGCGAGATTCACCGAGAGCCGGGCCGCTGGGCCCGGCTCTTTTTTGTTGGCGTCAGGTGGTCGACCGCTGACCGCGAGCGGTCGGCTTGATGGATTCGAGATCACTGTCTGAGCCGGCCTGGGTGGGTGCCTCGAGGTGCTGGAGGACCAGGTCCATCCCGCGCTCGAGCTCCTCTTCGGTCACGCACCAGTGGGGTGACAGGCGGATCCGGCCCGGCCGCGAGTCGACGATCACCCCGTCCGCGTGCAGCCTCGCCTCGACCTCCTCGGGGTGCTCGCATTCGAGGGCCACGATGCCGCAGCGCCGTTCTCGCTCGCGCGGCGTGAAGGTCCGGACGCCCGCCTCGTCGCACCGCTCCAGGATTCGGGTGGTCAGCTCGCGCAGCCGCTCCTGGATGGCCGCCACACCGACCTCGAGGACCAGCTCGAGGGCGGCCAGCGCCGCGTAATGCGAGGGCATCGCCCACGTGCCGGTCTCCAGGCGCCGCGCGTCGTCCGCGAAGACCAGCTCCTGCAGCGTGAACGAGAAGGGGTCGCGCGTCGCAAACCAGCCTGTCCCCTGCGGTCGAATCCTCGCGATCAGCTCCGGCCGGACGTACAGGAACGCGTTGCCGGGACCGCCGCTCAGCCACTTCAGGCAACCGCCGACAAAGGCGTCGCAGTCCAGCCGCGCGACGTCGATCGGCACGCAGCCGCAGGTCTGATAGCCGTCGATCAGACACATCGCGCCTTTGGCGTGCGCCATGTCGGCGATCGCGCGGACGTCCTGCAGGTAGCCGGTCGTGTAGAAGAGGTGCGTGGTCGCGACCAGGGCCGTGCGCTCGTCGATCCGCTCCGCGAACGCCTCCGGCGGGATGGTCATGCCGTCCTTGCTGGGCACGAACTCGACCCGGAAGCCGGCCGGAGCGGGGGCGGGCCCCGGGGCCTGGCGCCGGCTGAGCCACTGGTGGCCGATGGTGGGGAAATCCAGCTCGCCGATCAGCACCTTGTCCCGGCCGGCGGGCAGCGGCAGGCCGGAGGCCAGTGTGGTCAAGGCCACCGACACCGACGGCGCGATCGCCGTCGACCCGCTGGGCGCGTGGAGCAGCTCCGCGATCCTCTCGCGGAACCGGCTCAGCAGGGGGAGCCAGTCGGAGAACCAGACCGGGGTGCCCTTGGCGTCCCAGTCCTGCGCGTAACGGGCCAGAGCGGCCTGGCCGGCACGGGGGAGAGGACCCAGCGAGCACGCATTGAAGTAGATGTACCGGTCGAGAAGCGGGAACTCGGATCGGAGCGCCTTCCAGTCGGGCATCTGCAACAGGCTAGCGGCAGCCCGACCGCGGTGCTATAGTGCCCGGCAACCCTTCGGCCAGGCGGGCGTTCGCCTGGTGCCGATGATTTGTCCCCACGCGGGGCCGTTTCGTCGTATACTGGCGGTTCGTGCACGCCCGGCCGCTCACCCTGCCCCTTAACTGAGCGCGCCCTTTTTCCCGGAAAGGAGAACCGAATGATCTCAGAGATGAGAGCTCCCTCGCGTCTTAGTTACGGCCGCATTCCGAACTTGGTCGAGCTGAAGGACCTGATCGCGACGCAGGTCGAGTCCTTCCGCTGGTTCAAGACCGACGGTCTGCGCGAGCTCTTTGATGAGATCAACCCCATCACCGACTACACGGGCAAGAACTTCGAGCTGAAGTTCCTGGACTACGAGTTCGGCCAGCCGAAGTTCTCGGTCGAGGAATGTCGCAACCGGGACATGACCTACGCCGCGCCGCTGCGGATCAAGACCCGCCTGACGATCAAGGAGACGGGGGAGATCAAGGAGTCCGAGGTCTACATGGGGGATTTCGCCATGATGACCGACGAGGGCACCTTCATCGTCAACGGCACCGAGCGGGTCGTCGTGTCTCAGCTCGTCCGCTCGCCCGGCGTGTACTTCACCGCCGCCGAAGACCCGAACACCGGCCGCAAGCTCTTCGGCGCCAAGCTCATCCCCAACCGCGGCGCCTGGCTCGAGATCGAGACCTCGGCCAAGGACCTGCTCACGGTCAAGATCGATCGCAAGCGCAAGGTCCCCGTGACCGTCCTCCTCAAGGCGCTCGAATTGCCGCAGATGAAGGGGACCGAGAACGACCGCGAGGCCCAGAAGCGAGCGATGCATGAGCTGTTCGGGGACGTGGACGACAACCCCGAGCACCGCTACATGGAATCGACGCTCGACAAGGACACGACGACCAAGACCGAGGACGCCCTCCTCGAGCTGTACCGCCGTGTCCGGCCGGGTGACCCCCCGTCGGTCGACAACGCGCGCAACCTGCTGCAGAGCCTGTTCTTCAACCCGCGCCGGTTCGACCTCGGCCGCGTCGGGCGCTACAAGGTCGACAAGCGCCTCGGCCGCGACGAGGAGGACATCCTCGAGCGCGTGCGCCAGCGCGAGCTGCGGATCCTGGAGAAGGGCGACTTCATCGCCTTCATTCGCAAGCTGATCGAGCTGAACAACGCGCCGCGTGAGAAGCAGATCCCTGACGACATCGACCACCTCGGCAACCGCCGCGTGCGGGCCGTGGGCGAGCTGCTGCAGAACCAGTTCCGGATGGGCCTGATCCGCATGGAGCGGATCATCAAAGAGCGCATGACGATCAGCGACCCGCACACGGTCACGTCGGCGTCTCTGATCAACGCTCGCCCGGTGGTGGCCGCGATCAAGGAGTTCTTCGGCTCCAGCCAGCTGTCGCAGTTCATGGACCAGCACAACCCGCTGTCCGAGCTGACCCACAAGCGCCGCCTTTCGGCGCTCGGTCCCGGCGGCCTGTCGCGCGAGCGGGCCGGGTTCGACGTGCGCGACGTCCACCACAGCCACTACGGCCGCATCTGCCCGATCGAGACCCCCGAGGGGCCGAACATCGGCCTGATCGGCAACCTGGCGACGTACGCCAAGGTCAACGAATTCGGCTTTGTCGAAACCCCGTTCCGCCGGGTCTACAACCGCGTCTCCCTCAGCGAGGAATCGGCCGACAAGCTGGTCGGGCGCACGCTGCGCCGGCCCGCGCTCGACCCCAAGGGGAAGGAGATGCTCCCGACCCACGACGTCCTCGACGCCGGCTCGATCCAGATGATGCTCAAGGCGCACGTCCCCGGGGTCGACATCGTCCCCTGGGTGTCCGACGAGGTCGAGTACCTGTCCGCCGACGAGGAGGACATGTACGGCATCGCGCAGGCCAACGCCGCGCTCACGCCCGAGGGTCACTTCGCGGAAGCCCGCGTGCCCGCGCGCGCTCGGGGTGACTTCAAGATCGAAGACGTCGGCAACATCCAGTACATGGACGTTTCGCCGAAGCAGATCGTGTCCGTCGCCACGGCCATGATCCCGTTCCTCGAGCACGACGACGCCGGCCGCGCCCTGATGGGCGCCAACATGCAGCGCCAGGCGGTGCCCCTGCTCGTGACCGACGCGCCGCTGGTCGGCACCGGTGTCGAGTACTACGCGGCCAAGGACTCGGGCGAGATGATCGTCGCCGAGGTCGCCGGGACGGTCACCGACATCGCGCACCCCAAGGACCTGAAGACCGTGCACGCCACGCCGGTGTTCGAGATCGTGGTCAAGCCGGATGGCGGCGGCGCGGAACGGCACTACCCGCTGCAGAAGTTCGCGCGTTCCAACCAGGGCACCTGCCTGAACCACAAAGTCAGGGTCAAACCCGGCCAGCACGTCGCCAAGGGCGACATCCTCGCGGACGGGCCGGCGATCGAGGACGGTGAGATGGCGCTCGGCCGCAACGTCCTGGTCGCGTTCATGCCCTGGGAGGGCTACAACTTCGAGGACGCGATCCTGCTCTCGGAGCGCGTCGTCAAAGAGGACATGTACACCTCGATTCATATCGAGGAGTACGAGTCCGAGGCCCGCGAGACCAAGCTCGGTCCCGAGGAGATCACTCGCGACATCCCCAACGTCGCCGACGACGCGCTGCGCAACCTCGACGAGCGCGGCATCGTCTACATCGGCGCCGAGGTCCAGCAGGGCGACATCCTGGTGGGCAAGATCACGCCGAAGGGCGAGACCGAGCTCTCGGCCGAGGAGCGCCTGCTCCGGGCCATCTTCGGTGAGAAGGCGCGCGAGGTGCGCGACTCGAGCCTGCGCGTGCCGCACGGCGAGCGCGGCATCGTGGTCGACGTCAAGGTCTTCTCCCGCGAGAACAAGGACGAGCTGGGTCCGGGCATCAACGAGATGGTCCGGGTCTACATCGCGCAGAAGCGAAAGATCTCGGCCGGCGACAAGATGGCCGGCCGCCACGGCAACAAGGGCGTGGTCGCACGGATCATGCCCTCCGAGGACATGCCGTACCTTCCCGACGGCACGCCCGTCGACATCGTCCTCAACCCGCTCGGCGTGCCGAGCCGCATGAACCTCGGACAGGTTTTGGAAACCCACCTCGGCTGGGTGGCGCACACGTTGGGCATCAAGATCGCCACGCCCGTCTTCGACGGCGCACCGATGGCCACCATCGTCGCCGAGCTGGAGAGGGCGGGGCTGCCGGCGGACGGCAAGGTCCGGCTGCGCGATGGCCGCTCCGGTGTGGAGTTCGACGAGCCGGTGACCGTGGGCATGATCTACATGCTCAAGCTGGCTCACCTCGTCGAGGACAAGATCCATGCGCGATCGACGGGTCCGTACAGCCTGGTCACCCAGCAGCCGCTGGGCGGCAAGGCGCAGTTCGGCGGCCAGCGTTTTGGCGAGATGGAGGTGTGGGCGCTGGAGGCTTACGGCGCCGCGCACGTCCTGCAGGAGATCCTGACCGTCAAGTCCGACGACATCGTCGGCCGCGTCAAGGCCTACGAGGCGATCGTCAAGGGTGACAACACGCTCGAGGCCGGCATTCCGGAATCGTTCCGTGTGCTGGTCAAGGAGCTGGAGGGGCTCGCGCTCGGGGTCGAGATCCTGAGCGAGGACGAGCGTCAGATCGTGTTGTCGGAAGAGGACATCCCCGAGATCCCGCTCGACCTGGGGATCAGCCTCGAGCGTGAGGAGCTGGGTGAGGACTCGGCCGAGTGAGGATATCCCCTACGACGCCGGTCGCCGCCCTCTCCGCCCCCTCACCCCTACCCCTCTGCTGTGAGGGGAGCGGGCGCCATGAGTCAGATGTAAGGAAGGAGTACTAGTGCTCAAGCTGGAGAACTTCGACGCGCTGAAGCTTTCGTTGGCTTCGCCCGAGACGATCATGTCGTGGTCGCACGGCGAGGTCACCAAGCCGGAGACGATCAACTACCGAACGCTCCGCCCGGAGCGCGACGGGTTGTTCTGCGAGCGCATCTTCGGGCCGACGCGCGACTGGGAGTGCCACTGCGGCAAGTACAAGCGCTACCGCTACAAGGGCATCATCTGCGACAAGTGCGGCGTCGAGGTGACCCGCTCCAAGGTGCGCCGCGAGCGCATGGGCCACATCAAGCTCGCCTCGCCGGTGAGCCACGTCTGGTACTTCAAGGGCATCCCGAGCCGCATGGGCCTGCTGCTCGACATGTCCCCGCGCAACCTCGAGAAGATCCTCTACTTTGCCAACTACATCGTCACCGACGTCCACGAGGAGGCCCGCAACGACATGCTGGCCGTCCTCAACATGGACAGGGACGAGCGGGCGATTCGCCTTCGCGCGGACATCGACGCCCATTCCAAGGAGCTTCGCGCCGAGCACGAGGGCAAGACCAAGCAGCTCAAGGCCGAGGTCGACGCCGAGGTCGCGCGTCTGGAGGAAGAGCTCCAGCAGGCCGTGGACGAGCTCACCACCCACGGCAAGAAGGCGACCGAGACCATCAAGGCCGGCGTCGGCACCAAAGCTCGCCGCAACCTGACCGTTGGCGTCGACGATGACGAGGAGGTCGTCGTCGAGAAGGGCGAGACCTTCGTCCGTGAGATGTCTCGTGCCGTCCTCGCCAAGGTGCAGGAGAAGATCGAGAAGCTCGAATCCAACACCAAAGCCGCGCAGAAGCGCGCCAAGGAGCGCCTCGACACCGACCGCAAGGCCCTCGAGGCGCAGATCGAAGCCGCCACCAAGACCCAGCGCGAAGGCATCCAGGGCGAGCTCGAGGCGCTGGAGCAGGAGATCGAGGCGACGCGCACCGATCTCGAAGGCCTGCACCCCAAGCAGATCCTCACCGACACCCAGTTCCGTGACTTCCAGGAGCGCTTTGGCCGGTGCTTCAAGGCCGGCATCGGCGCCGAGGCGGTGCGCGAGCTCCTTTCGCGCATCGAGCTGCAGGCGGAGATGTACCGCCTGCGCGAGGAATCCAAGTCCTCCAGCGGGCAGCGCAAGCAGAAGGCCATCAAGCGACTGAAGGTGGTCGAGGACTTCCGCAAGTCGAACTCCAGCCCGACGTGGATGGTGCTCGAGGTCCTGCCGGTCATCCCACCCGAGCTGCGCCCCATGGTGCAGCTGGACGGCGGCCGGTTCGCCACCTCCGATCTCAACGACCTGTACCGCCGCGTCATCAACCGCAACAACCGCCTCAAGCGGCTGCTCGAGCTCGGCGCGCCCGAGATCATCGTCCGCAACGAGAAGCGGATGCTCCAGGAGGCGGTCGACGCGCTCATCGACAACGGGCGGCGCGGCCGCGCCATCACCGGCACCGGCAACCGCAAGCTCAAGTCGCTCTCCGACATGCTCAAGGGCAAGCAGGGCCGGTTCCGCCAGAACCTGCTCGGCAAGCGCGTGGACTACTCGGGCCGCTCCGTCATCGTGGTCGGCCCGGAGCTGAAGCTCCACGAATGCGGCCTGCCCAAGAAGATGGCGCTGGAGCTCTTCAAACCGTTCGTCATGCGCGAGCTGGTCAACAAGGGCTACACGACCAACATCAAGTCGGCCAAGCGGATGGTAGAGCGCAGCCGGACCGAGGTCTGGGACGTCCTGGACGAGGTCATCCGGGACCATCCGGTGCTGCTCAACCGCGCCCCGACCCTGCACCGCCTGGGCATCCAGGCGTTCATGCCCGTGCTGGTCGAAGGTTCGGCGATCCAGATCCACCCGCTGGTGTGCGCCGCCTTCAACGCCGACTTCGACGGCGACCAGATGGCCGTGCACGTGCCGCTCTTCAGCGGCGCCATCGCCGAGGCCAAGAACCTGATGATGTCGTCGCAGAACATCCTGTCCGCCGCCGACGGCCACCCCGTCGTGGCCCCGACGCAGGACGTCGTCCTGGGCTGCTACTGGCTCACCGCCGCGCGCGGCGACCAGCCGAGCGACCCGTCGAAGCTCCGGCTCTTCAGCTCGCAGAACGAGGTGCTGCTGGCGCTGGAGAGCAAGGTCGTGACGCTGCAAGAGTGGATCCGCGTGCGGATCGGCGACCAGCGTGTGGTCACGACCGCCGGTCGGG
Source organism: bacterium (assembly GCA_004299235.1). Classification (NCBI taxonomy): domain Bacteria; species bacterium. The sequence continues at coordinate 63,438 of SCQL01000028.1, read as the reverse complement.
TGGTGTTCAACCAGCCGCTGCCGGTCGGCAAGGAGCCGATGGAAGCGTCGATGCAGCCCCTGCCCTTCCAGAACGCGCACTACGACCGCAAGCTGCTGCGCACCCTGGTCGCCGAGCTGTTCCGCCTGTACGGCAGCGACGTGACCGCGATCGTGGTCAACGACATCAAGCGGCTTGGGTTCCGCTACGCCACCAGGGCCGGGATCACCGTCTCCGCGATGGACATCCCACACCCCGAGTCGAAGTGGCAGACGATCCACGCCACCGAGAAGGAGGTCGCCGACGTCGAGCGGATGTACCGCCGCGGCGTCATGACCGACGACGAGCGGTACCGCAAGGTGATCGAGCTGTGGCAGCGCGCCTACGAAGAGGTGGGCAACGCCACCGAGCACGCCTTCGACAAGTTCAGCCCGATCTGGATGATGATGGGCTCGGGCGCCCGCGGCAACATCCAGCAGATCCGCCAGCTGGCGGGCATGCGCGGCCTGATGGCCGACCCCACCGGCCGGATCATCGACCTCCCGATCCAGGCCAACTTCACCGAGGGCCTGACCGTGCTCGAGTACTTCATCTCCACGCACGGCACGCGCAAGGGACTCGCCGACACCGCGCTCCGCACCGCCGACTCCGGCTACCTGACCCGGCGTCTGGTCGATGTCGCCCAGGACGTGATCGTGCGCGAGGAGGACTGCGGCACCACCAACGGTATCTGGGTCCGCGACATCAGTCCCGAGCGGGCCAAGAACGACCCCATCTTCGAGAAGATCGCAGGCCGCGTGGCGGCCGAGGACGTGGCCGTCGGCGACCAGGTCCTGGTGCCCGCCGGCACCGCGATCACCGACGAGTTCGCACGCAAGATCATCGCGGCGGGAGTCCCCGTCAAGATGCGCTCCGTGCTCGTGTGCGAGGCGCGCGAGGGCGTCTGCCGCACGTGCTACGGCCGCAACCTCGCCACTGGCAAGGTGGTGGAGATCGGCGAGGCGGTGGGCGTCATCGCCGCGCAGTCGATCGGCGAGCCGGGCACCCAGCTGACCATGCGCACGTTCCACACCGGCGGCGTCGCCGGCGTGGACATCACCCAGGGTCTGCCCCGCGTGGAGGAGCTGTTCGAAGCTCGCATCCCCAAGGGCAAGGCCATCATCTCCGAGATCGACGGGGAGCTCGAGATCATCCGCCAGGAAGGCTCGCGCAAGGTGCGCGTGACCTCCAAGGAGGAGTTCGAGGTCTCCTACCCGATCGACCCCGCGATGCAGCTCCTGGTCAAGAGCAAGGACGACGTCATGGAAGGTCAGGAGCTGGGCCGCGACGCCAAGAACAACGTCATCCGCACCCGGCACGCCGGCAAGGCGACGGTGTCGGCCAAGGAGATCACCGTGCGGACCCTCGACGAGGAGGTGCGCGAGTACCCGATTCCGCACCAGGTCCGCATCCGCCCGGAGCTCGACCGCCGAGACGGGCAGAAGGTGGTCATCAAGGCGGGGCAGCAGATCACCGAGGGCTCGATCTCTCCGCAGGAGCTGCTCCACATCCTGGGCAAGGAGGCGGTCCAGACCTTCCTGGTCGACGAGGTCCAGAAGGTGTACCGCAGCCAGGGCGTCGACATCAACGACAAGCACATCGAGGTGATCGTCCGGCAGATGATGCGAAAGGTCCGCATCGACTCGGCCGGGGACACCGGCCTGCTGCCGGGGGAGATCATCTCGCAGTGGGAGTACGAGGAGGCCAACGCGCGGGCGCTGGCGGAGGGCGGCGAGCCCGCCACCGCGCAGACCGTGTTGCTCGGCCTGATCAAAGCGGCGCTGAACACCACGTCGTGGCTGTCGGCCGCTTCCTTCCAGGAGACCACCCGCGTGCTCACCGAGGCCGCGATCTCGGGCAAGGTGGACCGCCTGCGCGGTCTGAAGGAGAACGTGATCATCGGCAAGCTGATCCCCGCCGGGACCGGCCTGGACTACTACAAAAAGCAGCGAGAGCAGGCGGCCAAGATCCTCGAGGAGGAGCCCATCGACCTGGAGACGCTCTCGGTCTAAAACCCGGAGGCACGCGGCCCCGGTTTGGTTTACAGTCAGCGCTACGTGCACAGGGGGCGCCCGCCAAGGGTGGCCCCTTTTGCTTATGGGTGTGAACCTGGGATGATGGGCCCGTGATCCCAGGCGCCAGGTGGCTGCGCGCCGTCGCGCCGGCGGCGCTGGCGGTGACGGTCAGCGTCGCGTGCAGCCCCGGCGGGCTCACCCAGGGGCCCCGGCTGGCCGGGGATCAGACGCTTCGCGTGCAGCTCGACGACCAGCCGCTCTCGCTCGACCCGGGGCAGACGCAGTACCCGTACGAGACCGCGATCCTCCGGGCGATCTCCGAACCCCTGCTGAAGCCCACCCCTGACCTGAGCGGTGTCGTGCCGGCCACCGCGCAGAGCTACGACGTGTTGAGCAACGGCACCGTCTACTTGTTCCACCTGCGCACCAACGCCGAGTACTGGGACGGCACGCCCGTGAGGGCGCAGGACTTCGTCTACGCCTGGCGGCGGCTGATCGACCCGCGCCTGGCCGCCCCGAACGAGACGTTCTTCGCCAGCGCGATCCTCAACGGCGACAAGGTCTCCGTCATGGACCCGCAGCGCGACGCCCCGAGCATCGACACCGCGCTCGGGACGCTGGGATTGAAGGCGGTCGACGACCACACGTTCCAGGCGACCCTGTCGCGGCCCGACCCCGCCTTCATCTGGCTGGCGGCGATGCCCGCGGGCGCCCCGATCCGCCAGGACGTCGTGGCCAAGAACGGCGACGGGTGGGCGGCCAGCCCGGAGTCGCTGGTGACCAACGGGCCTTACAGGGTCACCGAGATGGTGCGCAACGACCACATCACGGTGGCGCCCAGCGGTCATTACTGGGGCGCCAGGCCGACCTTGAAACAGATCGAGTTTGTCGTCGTCAACGATGGCGCGGCCGCGCTGACGAAGTATCGGAACGGCGAGCTGGACGAGATCTCCGTGCAGCCGGCGCAGGCGGCCGCCGCCGCCGGCGACTCTAAGCTCAAGCAGGACCTGATCAGGACCCCGGACCTGACCGTCTTCTGGATCGTGTTTCGCGTCAACTCGCCTCTGCTCGGCAACCCGAAGGTCCGGCAGGCGATCGCCCAGGCGATCGACCGAGCGGCATTTGTGGCTCAGATCTTCCAGGGGCAGGGAATGCCGGCCGAGACGTTCATCCCCAAAGGCATGCACGGTTACGCTGCGGGCCTGGGCTCCGCCCAGAAGTTCGACGTGGCGCAGGCTCGCGCATCGCTGGCGGCGTCAGGAGCGTCGCCACAACAGCTGTCCGGGCTGACTTTTGCGTACGACCAGTCATCGGACTTCGGCAAAGCGACCGCGAACTTCGTCCGCGACCAGCTGAAGGCCAACCTCGGCGTCGACCTCACGCTGCAGGGCCTCGACACGAACACGTTGAGCTCGCGCCTGGGGAGTGGGGATTTCCAGATCGCGGGTCCGATGGGCTGGAGCGCCGACTACCCCGACCCGGCGGATTGGTACGACATCTTCCTGACGACGAGCTCGAACAACGTCGCCCTTTATCAGAACCAGCAGTACGACAACTTCGTCAGGGTCGCGCGCACCGACATCCAACCCGCGCGCCGCGACCAGGAGTATCAGGAGGCGCAGCAGATGCTGGTGAGCGATGCGCCCGTGGCCTTCCTCGCCCAGACCGTGAGCTGGAACCTCGTCAGGCCCTACGTGCGCGGCGTCGTCACCTATCCTGGGGAGGACTGGCCGGGAGATTTGTCGCCGGCGTCCGTCTCGATCGCGCCGCATTGAGCGAACAGGCGTTCAGTAAACCGTAACCGACACGACTTGACAGTCCATGGCGGCGAGCAACAGAATTCAGGCAGCCGAAGAGGCTCTGAGTAAGACCTGCTGCCGGCGCACTCTCGCCCCGGACCCCGGGAAGAAGGCCGCAGGATCAGTCTGAGAGGTAAGACGCGTATGCAATTAAGTCGCATCCGGGCCATCGCGCTCGCGAGCGCCGGGCTTTTCGTCGCCGCTGCATGTGGCGGCACCAGCACGACAAGTGTCAACCTTGCGCCACCCGACAAGCAGATCCTGCGCGCCAACGACGGCACCGAGCCGAACAGCTACGACCCGACCCAGCAGACGTACAGCTACGAGGCGGCGGTCGGCCGGCAGGTATTCGAAGCGTTGCTGAAGCCGAAGGCCGACCTCAGCGACGTGCAGCCGGCGGCGGCGGAGAAGTACGACGTTTCGTCAGACGGTTTGACCTACACGTTCCACCTGCGCCCGAACGCCAAGTGGAGCGACGGCAAGCCCGTGACGGCAAGTGACTGGGTCTACGGTTACCAGCACCTGCTCAACCCGGCCCTGGCCGCCGGCTACGTCGACCCGTTCTTCGACGGCACCATCGCCGGTGCCCAGAACTACAGCAACGTTGACGTGGCGAGCGCCAGCGCGATCGACAGCTTCATCTCGGGGCTCGGCCTGTCCGCGCCCGACGCCAACACGTTCGTCATCAAGCTGCAGCACCCGGCCGCCTACTTCAAGTGGGTGGTCACGCTGTGGGTCGCGGTGCCGATCCGCAAGGATGTCGTCGAGCAGGCGGCCGGCGGGTCGTTCGCCTCGACCGACACCACCAAGCCCGAAGTGTGGGCGAACAACGCCTCGACCATCATCGGCAACGGTCCCTTCAAGATCTCGGAGATCGTCTCGAAGGACCACGTGACCATGGTGCCGAACCCCGGTTACTGGGGCGGTGCCGCCAAGCTGCAGCAGCTCATCTACTACTTCATCGGTGACGGCAACACGGCTTACTCCAAGTACCAGACCGGCGCCCTCGACATCATCGGCGTCCCGGTCGCCGACGTGACTGTGGTCCGCGGCGACGCCACGCTGAGCAAGCAGGCGCACCTGTACCCTCAGCTCACCACGTTCTGGATGACCTTCAACACCCACAAGGCGCCGTTCGACAACGCGAAGGTGCGCATGGCGTTCTCCAAGTCGATCGACCGCCAGAAGCTCACCAAGGACGTCGAGCACGACACCGACCAGCCGATCCAGAGCTTCATCCCCAAGGGCATGGCGGGATACGACACGTCCGACAACGCGCAGAGCTTCGACCCGGCAGCGGCGAAGAAGCTGCTGGCCGACGCCGGTGTCAGCGCCTCCACGCTCAACACCTACAAGCTGCTCACCCGCAACACCACCCGCAACAAGACGCTCAACCAGTTCATCGTCGACCAGTGGAACACCAACCTCGGCCTGAACATCCAGCTGGATGTCCTCGACAGCAAGACCGTCACCAGCCGCATCCGCAAGGGCAACTTCGACATTTACGGCCCGGACGGCTGGGGCGCCGACTACCCCGACCAGCAGGACTGGTTCGACATCTTCACGACCGGCTCTTGCCACAGCCTCAACTGGGGATGCCCGACACTGCAGGGCTACGACGACCTGGTCCAGAAGGCGGACACGGAGCTCGACCAGAACCAGCGGAACAAGGACTACCTGACCGCTCAGAAGATGCTGATCGACAACGCCGCGGTAGGGTTCATCTTCCAGGCGTATGAGTACGACCTCGTCGCGCCGTACGTCAGCATCACCCACACCGCATTCGACGACCAGAACCTGCCTGGCAACCAGAACTACCAGTCCGCGTACATAACGGCCCACTAGGAGACCGCTCATTTGGCAGTAATCGAAGGGCGCCCCAACCGGGGCGCCCTTCTCCCGTTTCGCGTTTCAGCGCTGACGGACAGCCGGGCCGGCAGCCTTGCGATCTTTGTCGCCCGCCGGATCCTGTGGATGATCCCGATCGTCTTCTTCGTCATCCTCATCACCTTCGTCCTCATGCACATGGCCCAGGGCAGTCCCTGGGACAAGGCCGGCGGGCGCCAGCTGTCTCAGGTGGTGGTCAACAACCTCAACGCCAAGTACGGCTTGAACAAGCCGCTGAGCACCCAGTTCGGGCTGTACCTCTGGAACGCCGCCCACTTCGATTTCGGGCTGTCCTACCAGTACGAGGGCAAGAGCGTGGGCGCCCTGATCGGCGAGGGCTGGCCGTACACGGCGACGATCGGCGTGCTCGCCTTTCTCGTGATCGTCCCGGTCGGCGTCGGCCTGGGAGTGCTGGCGGCGCTGCGGCAGAACAGCCGCATCGACTACATGACCATGGGCTTTGCCACGGTTGCGGCCTCGTTTCCGAACTTCGTGGTCGGAGCCCTGATGGTGGTGGTGTTCTCGGTCCTGATGGCCAACTGGACCCAGCGCGCCTTCTTCCTTCCCGCGGCGGACTTCGGGCTCGACGACCACCTGATCATGCCGGTGATCACTCTGTCGCTGCTGCCGATCGCCTTCACCGCGCGCCTGACGCGCGCGAGCACGCTTGACACCATCAGGCAGGACTTCATCCGGACCGCCTGGGCGAAGGGCCTGACCGAGCGCCTGGTCGTGATCAAGCACGTGCTCAAGAACTCGTTGATCCCGGTCGTGACCACGTTGGGCCCGACTTTTGCCTTCCTGGTCACCGGCTCGATCATCGTCGAGACGGTGTTCAACATCCCCGGCATCGGTCGCGCCTTCGTGACGGCGGTCGAGTCGCGCGACTACCCGATGATCCTGGGCACCACCGTGCTCTTTTCCGTGGTGATCGCGGTCGCCAACCTGATCGTCGATGTGGCCTACGTGTTCATCGATCCACGGGTGAGGCTCACCTAGATGGCGCTGCCGGCGGCCGCCATCGACCAGGCCGTCGACTGGGAGGTCTCAGAGCAGCAGATCGGACTATGGTCGGACGCCTGGCAGCGATTCCGCCGCAACCGCCTGGCCGTCCTGGGCGCGGGGCTCGTGATCGTACTCATCCTGATTGCCTTCCTGTCCCCGCTGCTGGTGCACCTCGGGGCCATCATCGACCCGCTCAAGCAGGATGTCGCCAACATCGAGGTCGGCCCGGGCCAGGCCGGACACCCGCTGGGATCGGACGAGCTGGGTCGAGACACGCTGAGCCGGCTGATGTTCGGCAGCCGCATCTCGCTTTCGGTCGGGATCCTGGTCCAGGGCATCATCCTGCCGATCGGCCTGGCCATCGGCCTCCTGGCGGGCTACCTCGGCGGCCGGGTGGACAACATCCTGATGCGGTTCACCGACATCTGGTATGCGTTCCCGGACCTCATCTTCGTCCTCGTGCTGGTGTCGGTCTTCGGGCCCAGCCTGCTCTCGATCTTCGGCGCCATCGCCCTGGTCAACTGGGTCGGCCTGGCTCGACTCGTGCGCGGCCAGGTCCTCTCCATCAAAGAGAAGGAGTTCATCGAGGCGGCACGCTCCTCGGGTTCGCCGCCGCTCAAGCTCATCCTCAAGCACCTGCTGCCCAACTCGCTCGGGCCGATCATCGTGACCATCACGTTCGGCATCCCGCAGGCCATCTTCCTCGAGGCGGTGCTGAGCTTCCTCGGCGTCGGCATCCAGCCGCCCACCCCGACGTGGGGCCAGATGGTGTTCGACGGCTACGAGGCCATCTACGCGAACCCGTCGTCGGTCGTCTTCCCCGCCCTCGCGATCGGCTTCACGCTGCTGGCCTTCTCCTTCATCGGAGACGGACTGCGTGACGCTCTCGACCCCCGCATGCGGCGCTAAAGCTAAAGTTTCCCCCAGGTGGCACCAACCCTCCTGCAGGTCGAAGATCTGCACACGCAGTTCTTCACTTCGCGCGGAGTGGTGCGCGCGGTCGACGGGGTCAGCTTCCATGTCGATGCGGGGGAGACCCTCGGTGTGGTGGGAGAGTCGGGCTGCGGCAAGACGATCACCGCGCTGTCCATCCTGCGCCTCGTCCCCGATCCGGGCCGGATCGTCTCCGGCCGCATCCTCTTCCGCGGCCGGGAGGTGACCAACATGAACGAGGAGGAGATCCGAGACTTCCGCGGCAACGACGTCTCGATGATCTTCCAGGATCCTATGACCTCGCTCAACCCCGTGACCAAGATCGGGAGGCAGATCGAGGAGGCGATGACCGCCCACAACCGGTTCACGCCTCAGCTGGCCAAGGCGCGCGTCATCGAGCTACTGACCAGGGTCCGGGTGCCCTCGGCCGAACGGCGGGTCCATGACTACCCGCACCAGTTCTCTGGCGGCATGCGCCAGCGGGCGATGATCGCCATGGGGCTCGCCAACGAACCGTCGCTGCTGATCGCGGACGAACCGACCACGGCGCTCGACGTCACGGTCCAGGCGCAGATCATCCAGCTCATGAAGCAGCTGAATCGCGAGCTCGGCACCGCCATGATGCTGATCACCCACAACATGGCGCTCGTCGCGAGCCTGTGCCAGCGGGTGGTCGTCATGTATGCGGGACGGGTGGTCGAGGAGGGGCCGGTCGAGCAGATCTTCAAGAGCCCCCAGCACCCCTACACCTGGTCTCTGCTCCGCTCGGTGCCGCGAGTCGATGAGGCGCGAAAAGACCGGCTGGTCAGCATCAAGGGCCTGCCTCCCGACCTGTCCAATTCGCCCCCCGGGTGCAAGTTCCACCCGCGATGTCCGTTCGTCATCAGCCGGTGCAAGGCGGAGGAGCCGCCGCTGGGTGAGGTGGCGGTCGGGCAGGTGGCGCGCTGCTGGGTGCTGATGCGCAATGTCAGCGACGAGGCGGTCGAATCCGCCAAGACCTCGGCCATCAGCCGCGACGTAGCCCAGAAGCTGAAGGCGCCCGCAGCCGGTAACGGCAACAACTCCGGTGGCTAGCTTGGGATGCTGACGCCGGCGGCAGGAGTGAAGGCGGTCGCTCGTGCAGGTGGCTGAAGAGGCTCCGCAGACGGCGGTCAAGGCCGACCCGGTCATCCTGCGCGTGCAGGACGTCTACAAGCATTTCCCGATTGCCGGCTTCGGGGGCCTGGCCGTGCGGGCGGTGGACGGCGTCGACCTGGAGATCCGCCGCGGCGAGGCGCTGGGCCTGGTCGGCGAGTCCGGCTGCGGCAAGTCGACGCTTGCGCGCCTGATCACGGCCCTGCTGCCGGTGACCAAGGGCAAGATCATCTTCGAAGGCCAGGAGATCACCGCCATGCGTGGCGCGCGCCTGCGGCGGATGCGGCGAAAGATGCAGATGATCTTTCAGGACCCGTTTGCGTCGCTCGACCCGCGGATGACGGTTGGGGACATCATCGAGGAGCCGCTGGACAACTTCGGCATCGGCTCTGGCAAGCAGCGACAGCGCCGCGTGCAGGAGTTGCTGCGGCTGGTGGGTTTGAATCCGAACTTCACCAACCGGTACCCGCACGAGTTCTCGGGCGGCCAGCGGCAGCGCATCGGCATCGCGCGCGCCCTGGCGGTCAACCCGTCGTTCATCGTTTGCGACGAGGCGGTGTCGGCGCTGGACGTCTCCATCCAGGCGCAGATCATCAACCTGTTGCAGGACCTTCAGCGTGAGTTCAACCTCACGTACCTGTTCATCGCGCACGACCTTGCGGTGGTGCGGCACCTTTCCGACCGGATCGCCGTGATGTACCTGGGCAAGGTGGTCGAGACGGCGGACCGGAGGGACATCTACGAGCACGCGCAGCACCCGTACACGAAGGCGCTGCTGAGCTCGATCCCGGTGCCCGACCCGATCGTCGAGCGGGGGCGGGCGCCGATCACGCTCAAGGGGGAGATCCCCTCGCCCGTGAATCCGCCGTCGGGATGCCGGTTCCACCCGCGGTGCCCGATCGCGCGGGCGCCGGGGATCTGCTCGGAGCGGGACCCGGTGCTGGAGCCGCACGGGGAGGCGGACCAGCTGGCGGCGTGCCACTTCGCGGGGGAGGCGTAGGGGGCGCTCCGAGCCGCGGGCATGGCTTCGGCGGGCCCACCCCTCCTCCCGCCGGCCCCACCCCCAACCGGCGCTCCGGCCCTCACCGTAGGGCGCGCGAGAACCGCCCGCAACCCTGCCGGTTAAGGGTGTTGCGGCGCACCCCCCGAGGCATGAAACGGGTTAATCCGCGGTGCCGGCGATCTCCAGCACCCGGTAGCCCTTCTTCGACTTGAGCCGCCGGACCTCGTAGCCCTCCGCCGCCAGCCAGGTCGCCAGCGAGTCCGACCCGAGATTGCGCTGCACGACCAGGTACGCGCTCGCACCGGGCCGCAAGCGCGGCAACCAGCGCAGCAGCAGCTCGTGCAGCGGACCCTTGCCGACCCGGACCGGCGGGTTGGAGTAGATCGCCGCGAAGCGAACATCGTCCGGCACCTCGCTGGGCAAGCAGGCGGTCACATTGGCCAGCTGCGCGGCATCGGCATTGGACCTCGCGAGCTGCAGCGCGCGTTCGTTGACGTCGATCGCCCAAACCGTGGCCTCCGGCGCCTGGTGGGCGAGGGCGACCGCGATCGGCCCATAGCCGCAGCCGAGGTCGAGAAGATCTCCGCGAGGGGGCGGCGGCGGAGCTTCGCGAAGCAAGGTCAGCGTCCCCGCGTCGACTCCCTTCGAGCCGAACACGCCCCTATCCGCCTGCAGCTCGATCGACAGATCTCCGACCCGCAGGTGAACCGTGCGCGGCTTCGACTCGACCGCCGGCTCAGGATCGAAATAGTGACCTTGCCCGGTGCTCGATGGTGTGGGTTGGGTTTTGGGTATACTCATCGTTTGTCGCCCAATCGGCCGCTGCCGCATGGGATTCGGGTCGGTTTTCGGAGAGTCATTTGCCCACTATCCAGCAATTGGTCCGCAACGGGCGGAAGGCGGCCAGAGCGAAGTCTAAGGCGCCCGCCCTCAAGGGCTCGCCGCAGCGGCGGGGAGTCTGCGTGCGCGTCTACACCCAGACGCCGAAGAAGCCGAACTCCGCCCTCCGCAAGGTCGCTCGCGTCCGGCTGACCACCGGGATCGAGGTCACCGCCTACATCCCGGGCATCGGCCACAACCTGCAGGAGCACTCGGTGGTGCTCATCCGCGGCGGCCGCGTCAAGGACCTGCCCGGCGTCCGCTACCACATCATCCGCGGCACTCTCGACACGGCGGGCACCAAGAACCGCAAGAAGGCGCGAAGCAAGTACGGCGCCAAGCGCGAAAAGAGCAAGGCGGCGGCCTGATGCCTCGTCGAAGCCGTCCAGTCAAACGTGTCATCGCGCCCGATCCGGTGTACCAATCGGAGGCGATCGCCAAGTTCGTCAACGTGGTCATGAGCAGTGGCAAGCGCTCGACCGCCGAGAAGGTCGTCTACGACGCCCTCTCGCGGGCCAGCAAGCAGGCCAAGAAGGAACCGCTCGAAATATTCGACGCCGCGCTGCGCAACGCCACCCCGCTGCTCGAGGTCAAGCCTCGCCGCGTCGGCGGCGCCACCTACCAGGTGCCGGTCGAGATCCGGCCGGAGCGCAGGCTCGCGCTGGCCCGCCGCTGGATCGTGCGCTTCGCCCGGCAGCGTGGCGGCAAGAGCATGTCGGAGAAGTTGGCGTTCGAGATCCTTGACGCGTCCCAGAACACCGGGGGCGCCGTCAAGCGCAAGGAAGAAACCCATCGGATGGCGGAAAGCAACAAGGCTTTCAGTCACTTCCGGTACTAGTAGAGATGAGCGTGGCGCTGAAGATGCAGGATCGTCCGGTTGCGATCGATAGGGTCCGAAACATCGGGATCATGGCCCATATCGACGCGGGCAAGACGACGACGACCGAGCGGATCCTGTTCTATGCGGGCCGCATCCACAAGATGGGGGAGGTCCACGAGGGGGCCGCGACCATGGACTGGATGGTCCAGGAGAAGGAGCGCGGGATCACGATCACGTCGGCCGCGACGACGGCCCACTGGCGCGACCACTCGATCAACATCATAGACACACCCGGGCACGTGGACTTCACGGTCGAAGTCGAGCGGAGCCTGCGGGTGCTGGACGGCGCCGTGGCCGTGTTCGACGCCGTCGCCGGCGTGGAGCCTCAGTCGGAGACCGTGTGGCGCCAGGCTGACCGCTATGGCGTACCGCGGATCGCCTTCATCAACAAGATGGACCGCATCGGCGCGGACTTCTACCGTTCCCTGGAGTCGATTCGCACGCGGTTGGGTGCGCGGGCAGTGCCCGTCCAGCTGCCGATCGGCGCCGAGGACTCGTTCGCCGGATACGTCGACCTGGTGACCAAGCAGGCGGTCGTCTACACCGATGACCTGGGCACCACGAGCACTGAGTCGCTGGAGATCCCGGTGGGTATGGCCGACCTGGTCACCCAGCAGCGGCGCGACCTGGTCGAGGCGGTGGCGGACTTCGACGACGAGGTCATGCGCAAGTACCTCGACGAGCAGGACGTGACCGAGACCGAGATCCGTGCGGCCCTTCGCAAGGGGACCGTCGCCGGCCACCTGGTGCCGGTGCTGTGCGGCGCCGCGCTGCGCAACCGCGGTGTGCAGCCGATCCTCGACGCGGTCGTTGACTACCTGCCGTCGCCGGCGGACGTCCCGGCCGTCGAAGGCACCGACCCCAAGACAGGGGCCCTGCTCCTGCGCGAGCACGACGACGCGGAGCCGTTCGCCGCGCTCGCGTTCAAGATCCAGATGGACCCGCAGGGCGTCGGCAAGCTGACGTTCTTCCGCGTCTACTCCGGCCGGCTGAAGGCCGGATCCGGCGTGCTCAATGCGTCCAACGGGCGCAAGGAGCGCATCGGCCGCATCCTGCGCATGCATGCCATCCGCCGCGAGGACGTCGACGAGGTCTTCACCGGTGATATCGCCGCGGCGGTGGGCCTCAAGTACACCACCACGGGCGACACGCTGGCGGACGAAGCCCACCCGATCCTGCTCGAGTCGATCACCTTCCCCGAGCCCGTGATCTCGGTCGCCATCGAGCCCAAGACCAAGGCCGACCAGGACAAGCTCGGCATCGGGCTGCAGCGGCTGACCGAGGAGGACCCGACCTTCAAGGTGCACACCGACAACGAGACGGGCCAGACCATCATCGCCGGCATGGGCGAGCTGCACCTTGAGATCATCATCGACCGCCTCATGCGCGAGTTCAAGGTCGACGCCAACCAGGGCAAGCCCCAGGTCTCGTACAAGGAAGCGATCAAGAAGCCCGCGCATGGTGTCGGGCGGTTCATCAGGCAGTCGGGCGGCAAGGGCCAGTTCGGCCACGCCGAGGTGGACGTCCGCCCCGGCGAGACCGGCAGCGGCTTCGTCTTCGAAGACAAGATCACGCAGGGACGAATCCCGCGCGAGTTCATTCCCGCGGTGGAGAAAGGCGTCAGGGAGGCACTTCAGACCGGCGTGGTCGCCGGGTACCCGGTGCTCGACATCGTGGTCACCCTGGTGGACGGCTCCTTTCACGCGGTGGACTCGAGCGAGATGGCTTTCCAGGTGGCCGGCTCAATGGCGGTCAAGGACGCGATGCACAGGGCCGGGGCCTACCTGCTGGAGCCGATCATGAAAGTCGACGTCGTGATGCCCGAGGAATACCTCGGCGACGTCATGGGCGACCTCTCGTCCCGCCGTGGCCACATCCTGGGCATGGAGGGACGCGGTACGTCCCAAAACGTCAGAGCCAACGTGCCCCTGGCCGAGATGTTCGGTTACGCTACCGAACTTCGGTCCATGACATCGGGGCGGGCGACCTATTCGATGGAGTTCAGTCATTACGCAGAGATGCCCGGGAATTTGGCGGAGGCCGTGGGCCGCCGCACCACGTCGCGAAGTTAGTTAGGAGGAAGCAGTGGCGAAGAAGAAGTTCGAGCGGACCAAGCCGCACCTCAACGTCGGGACCATCGGTCACATCGACCACGGCAAGACGACGCTGACGGCTGCCATCACGAAGGTGCTCGCGGACAAGGGCCTGGCGGAGTTCAAGGCCTTCGACCAGATCGACAAGGCGCCGGAGGAGAAGGCCCGCGGAATCACAATCTCGATCACCCACGTCGAGTACGAGACGGAGAAGCGCCACTACGCCCACGTCGACTGCCCGGGACACCAGGACTACATCAAGAACATGATCACCGGCGCCGCCCAGATGGACGGCGCGATCCTGGTCGTGGCCGCCAACGACGGCGCCATGCCGCAGACGCGCGAGCACATCATCCTCGCCCGCCAGGTCAACGTGCCCTTCCTTGTCGTCGCGCTGAACAAGTGCGACATGGTCGATGACAAGGAGTTCATCGAGCTGGTCGAGCTCGACCTGCGCGAGCTCCTGAGCCGCTACGAGTATCCCGGCGACGACATTCCCATCGTGCGCATCTCCGCGCTCAAGGCGCTGGAGGGCGACCCCGAGTGGACGCCTAAGATCCTCGAGCTGATGAACGCCGTCGACACCTACATCCCTGAGCCCGAGCGGCCGGTCGACAAGCCCTTCCTCATGCCGATCGAGGACGTCTTCACGATTGAAGGCCGCGGCACCGTGACCACCGGTCGAGTCGAGCGCGGCAAGCTCAAGAGAAACGAGGAAATCGAGATCGTGGGCATTCACCCGCAGAGCACCAAGACGGTCGTCACCGCGATCGAAATGTTCCACAAGGACATGGACGAGTGCCAGGCGGGCGATAATGTGGGCGCCCTGCTGCGCGGAATCAAGCGCGAGGACGTCGTGCGCGGCCAGGTGCTCGCCAAAACGGGATCGATCAAGCCGCACACCCAGTTCAAAGCGCAGGTGTACGTGCTGACCAAGGAAGAGGGGGGCCGGCACACGCCGTTCCTCACCGGCTACCGGCCGCAGTTCTACATGCGAACCACCGACGTCACGGGCGAGGTCAAGCTCCCCGAAGGCGTGGAGATGTGCATGCCGGGCGACAACGTCGTAATGGAGATCACGCTCGGTGAGCCAATCGCCATCGAGCCGGGACTGCGTTTCGCCATCCGCGAAGGCGGCAAGACCGTCGGCGCCGGCGTGGCCACTGAAGTCGTCAAGTAACAGGCATATCAGAAGGAAAAGGGGAAGGGCTCGCAAGGTGGCGCAAAAGATTCGGATTCGACTCAAGGCCTACGACCACAGGGTCTTGGATCAGGCGGCGGACAAGATCGTGGACACCGCTCGCCGAACGAACGCGCGCACGGCCGGCCCGATCCCGCTTCCGACTGAAATCTCCAAACTGACCGTGATCCGCTCACCCTTCATCGACAAGGACTCGCGCGAGCAGTTTGAGATGCGCACGCACAAGCGCATCGTCGACATCCTCGACCCCAACCCTCGGGTGGTGGACGCGCTCATGCGCCTCAGCCTGCCGGCGGGCGTGAGCATCGAGATCAAATCGTGAAAGGCCTCCTTGCTCGGAAGCTGGGCATGACCCAGCTGTTCAACGCCGACGGCACCACTTCCGCGGTGACGGTGCTCGAAGCCGGCCCCTGCCGGGTGCTCGGCCTGCGCACCACCGAGAAAGACGGCTATGCCGCGGCTCGCATCGCCTTCGAGGCCGTCGCCGAGCGCAAGCTGACCAAGCCCGAGCTTGGCGAATTCAAGAAGGCGAGCGTCGAGCCCCACCGGCACGTCGTCGAGATTCGCGGCTACGAGGGCATCGAGGCAGGCCAGGAGCTCAAGGCCGACATCTTCGCCGCGGGCGAGCTGGTGGACGTCACGTCCACCTCCAAGGGCAAGGGCTTCCAGGGCCTGATCAAGAGGCACAAGTTCAGCCGCGGGCCCGAATCGCACGGCTCGATGAACGTGCGTCAGCCCGGCGCCATCGGCGCGACGGACGCGGCACGCGTCTTCAAGGGCGTCCGCATGTCCGGCCAGATGGGCAACGAGCGCACCACGGCTCGGGCGTACCGGGTCGTCCGGGTCGACGCGGAGCGGAACCTCATCCTCGTGAAGGGTGGAGTCCCGGGCGCCAAGGACGCCCTGGTGCTGGTCCGCCAGTCGACCAAGCGCATGAAGGTCAAGGGGCCCGCCGGCAAGCCGACCGGGAGGAAGGTCTGATGCCCGCGACCAAGAGCGGCGCCGCGAGCCAGGGCACGACCAAGCGAGCGGCCCCCAAGAAAAGCCAAGAGCCAGCGACCGACGTGCTCCAGGTGCCGTTGTTCAACGCCGCCGGCGAGCGCAACGGCGACGTCCAGCTCCCTCGGGGCATCTTCTCCGAGGAGCCGAACACGCCGGTCATGCACCAGGCGTACGTCCGCCAGCTCGCCAACGCCCGCCAGGGCACCGCGTCGACCAAGACCCGGGCGACGGTCTCGGGCGGCGGCGCCAAGCCGTACCGCCAGAAGGGCACCGGCCGCGCGCGGCACGGCTCGACCCGCGAACCGTCCATGAAAGGCGGCGGCACCGTGTTCGGCCCGCATCCCCGCAGCTACGCCAAGCGCATGCCCAAGCAGATGCGCCGCCTGGCGCTGCGGTCGGCCCTCTCCCAGAAGGCGATCGATGGCGAGATCCGCGTGATCGAGAACTTCGGATTCGCCGAGCCGCGCACCAAGCAGGCCGCCGACCTCATCCAGGCAGTCGGCTTCGACGGCACCACCCTGGTGGTCCTGCCGGCGCCCAACCTTGTGGTCAGCCGCTCGTTTGAGAACCTCACCGGTGCCAAGACCATCCTGGCCCGCAACCTGAACATCCGGGACCTGTTCACCCACCGGTACCTGCTGCTCGCCAAGGATTGCCTCGAGCTGCTGGAAGACAACTTCAGCCGGCGTGAGAAGAAGGACGGCTCGGAATGACCACACGAGCGGCATCCGAGATCGTGATCGGCCCGGTCATCACCGAGCGCACCTACCAGCTCTACACGCAGGGCCGGTACACGTTCCGCGTCTCGGCGCAGGCGACGAAGACGGATATCAAGAAGGCTCTCGAGGAGCAGTACGAGGCCCAGGGCATCAAGGTCCGCGACGTCAACACCGTGAGCATGCGCGGCAAGCGGCGCCGCAGCATGCGCCGCCTCGGATCGATCGGCCACACCGCCGACTGGAAGAAAGCCATCGTGACGCTCGGCCCCGGCCAGAAGATCGAAGGCCTGTTTGGGAGCGTCTGATGCCGATTAGAAAGTTCAAGCCGACCAGCCCGGGACGCCGCTTCATGTCCGTCTCCGGCTTCGAGGACATCACCACCGATGAGCCGGAGAAGACCCTGCTCGAGTCGCTGCCCACGCATGCCGGCCGTAACAATCAGGGCCGCGTCACCACGCGTCACCAGGGCGGCGGCTACCGCAAGCTCTATCGCAAGATCGACTTCAAGCGCGACAAGCACGGAGTGAGCGGGCGCGTCGCCACTATCGAGTACGATCCCAACCGCAGCGCCCGCATCGCCCTCATCCACTACCGGGATGGCGAGAAGCGCTACATCCTGGCGCCGCTCGGGCTGAAGGTCGGCGACCCCATCGAAAGTGGGGAAGAGGCGCCGGTGCGCATCGGCAACGCCCTCCCGCTGTCCCGCATCCCGGTGGGTTCGACCATCCACAACATCGAGCTCACCCTCGGCCGTGGCGGCCAGCTGGTGCGCTCGGCGGGCGCCTCCGCGCAGCTGCTGGCCAAGGAAGGCGATTACGCGGTCGTGCGCATGCCGTCAGGCGAGCTCCGCCGCATCCACGTTCGGTGCCAGGCCACCGTCGGCCAGGTCGGTAACATCGAACACGAGAACGAGTCCGGCGGCAAGGCCGGTCGAAGTCGCTGGCTCGGAGTCCGGCCCACGGTGCGAGGTTCGACGATGAACCCGCGAGACCACCCGCACGGTGGTGGCGAGGGCAAGACGGGACCGGGCGGCAACCCGAAGACACCCTGGGGCAAGCCCGCGCTCGGCTACCGCACGCGCAAGCCGAAGAAGGCCTCCCAGAAGCTGATCATCCGCCGCCGTGAGAAGAAAGGACGCAGCAAGTAATGTCACGCTCACTGAAGAAGGGGCCGTTCATCAACGCCTCGCTCAAAGACAAGATCGAGAAGATGAATCAGAGCCGCGAGAAGAAGGTGATCCGCACCTGGGCTCGCGCGTCGGTCATCTATCCCGACATGGTCGGACACACCATCGCGGTCCACGACGGCCGCAAGCACGTGCCCGTGTTCATCAGCGAGAACATGGTCGGCCACCGGCTGGGCGAGTTCGCGCCCACCCGACACTTCCGCGGCCACGGCACCCACACCGAAAAGTCGACGGCACTGAAGTAGTAGATGGCGACGATGGAAGTTTCCGCTGTGCAGAGGTTTGTCCGCCGCACGCCGCGCAAGGCGCGGCTGGTGGCTGATTCCGTCAAGGGCATGAAGGTGACCGAGGCTCTCGCGTACCTCGAGTTCTCGCCTAAGCATGCCGCCCGCGACGTCGCCAAGGCGATCAAGTCCGCCGCCGCCAACGCCGAGCACAACTTCAACCTGAACCGGGAGGACCTCGTTCTCAAGCAGCTGCTGATCGACGAGGGCCCGACCCTCCGCCGTCGCCGTCCGGTCAGCCGCAGCATGGCGCACGAGTTCTTCCACCGCACCTGTCACATCACCGCGGTCGTCGAAGACCAGCCGCAGGGAGCTAAGAGGTAATTTGGGTCATAAAGTCCATCCGAACGCGTTCCGTCTCGGCGTCTTCAGGCCGTGGGAGGCGAACTGGTTTGCCAACCCCAAGGACTACACGAAGATGCTCCACGAGGATCTGGAGATGCGCCGCGTCATCCTGGCGCGCCTGCGCAACGCGGGGATCGCGAAGATCGAGACCGAGCGCTCGTCCAACGCCCAGCTCACGGTGACCATCCATACCGCCAAGCCAGGCATCGTCATCGGCAAGGGCGGCTCGTCGGTCGACCAGCTGCGCGAGGACCTCGAGAAGAGGTTCGGCAACCGCGTCCGCATCTCCATTCAGGAGATCAAGCAGCCGGAGCTCGACGCCCAGCTGGTGGCCGAGAACATCGCCTCGCAGATCGAGCGCCGCATCAGCTACAAGCGCGCGATGAAGCAGGCGATCCTGCGCACCATGCGCTCGGGGGCAAAGGGCGTCCGCATCTACTGCGGCGGCCGGCTGCGCGGGGCCGAGATGGCCCGCCGTGAGTGGGACCGCGAAGGCCGCGTGCCCCTGCACACCCTGCGCGCGAACATCGATTTCGGCCGTGCCACGGCGAGCACCACGTTCGGCGCCATCGGCGTCAAGTGCTGGATCTACAAGGACCAGGCGGCCCCGCAGCGCCGGGTGGCGCCGGCCGCCGAGGCGGCGGTGCCGGTCGCCGAGGTCATCGCGCCGCAGCCAGAGGCGCCGGAAGTCCTGGTCGCGCCGCAGCCGGAGGTCGAGACGGTGACCACGGCAGCCGAGCCGGCAGCCGAGCCCAAGCGCGCTCGGACCACGACCGCGCCGAAGACCGAGGCCAAACCCAAGGCGACCACCCGCACGACGGCCGCCAAAGCCGCGCCCAAGGCCAAGACGGAGACCCAAGCCGGGCCCGCGACCGACAAGGCCGAGGCGAAGGCTCCGGTCAAGAAAGCCCCAGCGAGCAAGAAGGCGCAGAGCTGATGCTGCTGCCAAAGCGAGTCAAGTACCGCAAGATGCACCGCGGCCGCCGCAAGGGCATCGCCACGCGCGGCGCCACCGTCGCCTTCGGCGACTTCGGCCTGCAGGCGATGGAGGCGTGCTGGATGAGCAACCGGCAGATCGAGGCCGCCCGCCGGGCCATGACCCGCCACGTCAAGCGCGGCGGCCAGATCTGGATCCGCATCTTCCCGGACAAGTCCATCACCAAGAAGCCGGCCGAGACCCGCATGGGTTCCGGCAAGGGCAACCCCGAAGGCTGGGTCGCCGTGATCAAGCCCGGGCGCGTGCTGTTCGAGATGGGTGGCGTCACGCCCGAGGTCGCCAAAGAGGCGATGAAGCTCGCCGCGTCCAAGCTCCCCATCAAGACACGTTTTGTCAGCGTCGAATCCGCCGCGGCGGGAGCCGCGAGATGAAAGTCGACGAGCTGCGAGTGTTGGAGGAAGACGAGCTTGGCGGACGGCTGCGCCAGGCGCGCCGGGAGCTCTACGAGCTCCGGTTCAAGCACGCCGTCGGCCAGCTCGAGAACTCGAGCCAGATCTCGAAGGTCCGCAACGACATCGCGCGCATCATGACCGTCCTGCGAGAAAGAGACTTCGGGCTTCTCCCCTCCCCCCCTCGGGGAGAGGGCCAGGGTGAGGCGCTCGTGCCCGCAGCCACCGCGGTGGCGGAGCCGGCTGAAGAAGAACCCGCCAAGCCCACGCGCACCCGCCGGGCCAAGACCGAGGAGAGCGCATGAGCGACGCCACGACCACCACCACCCCGACGGCCGTCGAGGCCTCGGCGCGCGGCCAGCGAAAGGTCCGGCTCGGCACCGTGATCGCTGACAAGATGAACAAGACGATCATCGTTCAGGTCGGCACGTCCAAGGCCCATCGGCTCTACCGGAAGACCGTCCAGCAGCGCACCAAGTTCAAGGTCCACGACGAAAAGGACGAGTGCGGTGTCGGCGACCTCGTCCGCATCACCGAGACGCGCCCCATCTCCAAGGAGAAGCGGTGGCGCGTGTTGGAGATTGTTGAGAAGGCCAAGTGATCCAGCAAGAGACACGACTCAAGGTCGCGGACAACTCGGGTGCGAAGGAGATCCTGTGCATCCGCGTTGCCGGCGGGCATTACCGGAAGTACGCGTCGGTGGGCGACGTCATCACCGCCACCGTCAAGTCGGCCCAGCCTGGCGGCCAGGTCAAGAAGGGCGAGGTGGTGAAGGCCGTGGTCGTGCGCGTTACCAAGGAGTACCGCCGCCCGGACGGGTCGCTCATCCGCTTCGACGAGAACGCCGCCGTGCTGCTCGCGCAGGCCAATAACCCGCGCGGGACGCGCATCTTCGGCCCGGTCGCCCGGGAGCTGCGCGAGCGCAACTTCATGAAGATCATCAGCCTTGCCCCGGAGGTCCTCTAAACCAATGCTCCGTAACAAGCCCCAGCCCAAGCGCCGCTGGCTCGACCTCGCTCCGGGCGATCCTGTGATCGTCGTCGCGGGCAAGGACAAGGGCAAGCATGGCGAGGTGCTGCGCACACTCCCCGACAAGCACAAGATCGTCGTCAAAGGCGTCAACATCCTGAAGCGCCACACCAAAGCGGGCCAGTCGCGCGGCGGCGTCAGCGTCGCGCAGGGTGGCGTGATCGACTTCGAAGCGCCGCTCGACTACTCGAATGTGATGCTGGTCTGTCCGTCCTGCTCGAAGCCGACCCGCATCAAGCACACCGTCCTCGAGTCCGGGGCGCGGGCGCTGGTCTGCCTGCACTGCGGAGAGCCGTACGAGCGCGTTCGCAAGACGGAGGCCCAGTGAGCGATCAGCTAGTTCCAACCGACTCGCGCCCGGGCGCCGACGCCAAGGTGCGCAAGGCTAACAAGCAACCGGACAAGAGATCCGATGCGCCGAAGGCGCCGTCGACGCGTGCCGAGGGCCCGCCACGACTGTTCAAGACGTATCGCGACTCGATCGTGCCGGCCTTGACCAAAGAGTTCGACTACGGCAACACCATGGAGGTGCCGCGGGTCTCCAAGGTGGTGGTGAACATCGGCATCGGCGAGGCCAAGGACAACGACAAAGCACTCGACGCCGCTGTCGGCGACGTGGTTACCATCACCGGCCAGAGGCCGGCGCTGATCAAGGCCCGTAAGTCGGTCGCGGCTTTCAAGCTGCGCGCCGGGCAGACGGTCGGCATCAAGGCCACGCTGCGCGGCCGGCGCATGTGGTACTTCCTGGACAAGCTGCTGAATGTCGCCCTGCCGCGCATCCGCGACTTCCGCGGCGTGAGCCCCGAGGGCTTCGACGGTCGCGGCAACTACTCGCTCGGCCTGCGCGAGCAGGTCGTCTTCCCGGAGATCGACTACGACAAGATCGACAAACTGCGCGGGCTGGAAGTGTCGATCGTCACCACAGCCCGCACCGACGACGAGGCCCGCAGCCTGCTGACGCGGCTCGGCATGCCCTTTAGAAAGAGGTAAGAGAGAAGTTTGGCCAAGAAATCATCGCTCGAGCGCTGGAAGAGGGAACCCAAGTTCAAGGTCCGGTTCCACAATCGCTGCCGCATCTGCGGCCGGCCGCGAGCGTACCTGCGCATATTCGGCATGTGCCGCATCTGCTTCCGGAACCTGGCCGCGGAGGGACGCATCCCAGGCGTCACGAAGTCGAGTTGGTGATGGCCACCGCGGTCGCCAAGAACGTCAAGCGGGCTCCGGCGGGGGTCGTCTCAGACCCCATCGCGGACATGCTCACGCGCGTGCGCAACGCCAACACCGCCCGCCATCCTGAGGTGAAGGTGCCGGCATCCAAACTGAAGTTGGAGATCGCCCGCGTCCTCAAGGACGAGGGCTATATCGCCGGCTATGAGGTCGAGGCCGACGGCTCGGCCCAGACCATGCGTATCATCTTCAAGTCCCGCCCCGACCGCACGCGCGTGATCTCGGGGTTGAAGAGGATCAGCCGCCCCGGCCTGCGCGTCTATGCGCGCAAGACGGAGATCCCCCGGGTCCTCGGCGGGCTCGGAATCGCGATTCTCAGCACGGCCCAAGGGGTCATGAGCGGGCGCCAGGCGCTGCGCCAGGGCCTCGGCGGGGAAGTGCTGGCGTACATCTGGTAGGAGTTCAAAGAAGAGTTGTCGCGGATAGGAAAGCTGCCGATCCCGGTGCCTGGAGTGGTGAAGGTCACCCTGCAGCCCGGCAAGGTGACGGTTGAGGGCCCGAAGGGCCGGCTGGAACGCACCCTGCCGGGCGACATCACGGTCAAGCAGGCCAATGGCGAGCTCGTCTTCGAGCGGCCGTCGGAGGACTACCGTCACCGCGCGCTGCACGGCCTGGTGCGCAGCCTGGTCGCCAACATGGTCACCGGCGTGAACACCGGCTTCATCAAGCACCTGGAGCTCGTCGGTGTCGGCTACCGCGTCGCCAAGCAGGGCGACGAGGTGGTCCTCAGCCTGGGCTACTCGCATCCGATCAAGTTCAAGCCGCCCCCGGGCGTCTCGATCGACGTCCAGGACCAGACCAAGTTCTCCGTGTCCGGGATCTCGATCGAGGATGTCGGCCAGGTGGCGGCCAATCTTCGCCGACTGCGTCCGCCCGAGCCCTACAAGGGCAAGGGCGTGATGTACCGCGGCGAGCGCATCCGCCGCAAGGCGGGCAAGGCGGGCAAGGGGGCCAAAACCGCAGGATGATCAAGCGCAGCGACCGCAAGGTGAACCGTCTAAAGCGTCACAAGCGCGTGCGGGTGAACGTGAGCGGCACGCCGCAGCGTCCGCGGCTGGCGGTGTTCCGCAGCCTCAACCACGTTTACGCGCAGGTCATCGACGACTCGGGCAGCCGCACGCTCGCCGCGGCGTCAACCGTCGAGTTGAAGGCCAAGGGCAACGGCGTTGCCGAGGCCGCGCGGGTGGGCAAGGCGATCGCAGCCAAGGCCAGGGCGGCCGGGGTCAGCTCGGTCGTGTTCGACCGGGGCGGCTTCCTCTACCACGGCAGAATCAAGGCTTTGGCGGACGCCGCCCGCGAAGCCGGACTGGAGTTTTAGAAATGATTGCGTCCACCCCTCACCGGACCTCTCCCCTGAGGGGAAGAGGGCAATAGATGGGATCCAGATACCCGCACTCGAGTGGTGAGCGTTCGGAGCTTGCCGACCGCGTCGTCCGCGTCAACCGCGTCGCCAAGGTGGTGAAGGGCGGGCGCAAGTTCTCATTCAGCGCGCTGATCGTGGTCGGCGACATGAATGGGCGCGTCGGCTCAGGCATCGGCAAGGCGAGAGAGGTGACCGAGGCCATTCGCAAGGGCATGGAGGTCGCGAAGCGAAACATGATCACGGTCCCGATGGTCGGGACGACGATCCCGCACGAGGTCCGCTTGAAGCTCGGATCGGCCCGCATCATGTTGAAGCCCGCGGCCCCCGGCACCGGCGTCATCTCGGGCGGCGCGATGCGTGCGGTCATCGAAACCGCGGGGATCAAGGACATCCTCACCAAGTCGCACGGCACGAACAACCCGATCAACACCGTGCGCGCGACGCTGGCCGCGCTGCAGCAGCTGCGCACGGCGCAGCAGATCGCCGAGCTGCGGGGCAAGGAGGTCGAGCAGATCGTCGGCCGCCGCCTGGCCGCCGCCTATCGGCGGGCCGAGGGCGGGCGAGGTCAGAGTGCGGCGTCGGACCCGACCGCCGCCGGTGCTGCCGAGACCGCCGGGGTACCCAAGTGACGGAGCTCAAGAAGCTGAAGGCGACGCTCATGAAGAGCACCATCGGCGAGGCGCCGGCCACTCGCGCCACGGTGACCTCGCTCGGTTTTCGCCGCCTCAACCAGACCCGGGAGCTGCCCGACAACCCCGCTGTGCGTGGGATGCTGAAGGCGGTCGATTTCCTGGTCGCGGTCGAAGGCCAGGCGTTCGTGCGTCCGAAGCGCAGCCGGTACAAGATCTGGCGATCCCGCAGCAACAAGAAACACCAGAGGGGCAACTGAGATGCAGCTGCATGACCTCAAGCCCGCCGCGGGCGCGCATCGCAAGGCCCGGCGCGTCGGTCGCGGCACCGGCTCCGGCCGGGGCAAGACCTCAGGCCGGGGACAGAAGGGGCAGAACGCCCGCAGCGAAGGCTTTCGCCTCGGCTTCGAGGGCGGCCAGATGCCGCTGGCGCAGCGCATCCCGAAGCTGCCCGGATTCAAGAACCCGTTCAAGAAGATTTACTCGGTCGTCAACCTGTCCAAGCTCAGCCGCTTTGCCGACGGAGCCAAGGTCGACGGCGAAGCGCTGCTCGAAGCGGGCCTGGTACGTGCGGGTCAGGAGATCAAGATCCTCGGCACCGGCGACCTGAGGCGTAAGTTGACTGTCGAGGCTCACTCGTTCAGCGTCAGCGCGCGTGAGGCGATCGAGAAGCTCGGCGGCACCGTCAAGGTCCTTGGCGAGCCGCGCAAGCTCGGGGCCAGGCGCACGGCCGCCAAGGCTCCAAAGTCACTCACGACCGAGGCTGCAAAGCCAGTCACCCCGGAAGCCCCGAAGCGGAGCCGGGCGGCTGAGCCTGCAGCAGCCGAAGAGAGCACCGTACCCTCAGACGAATAAGGGATGAACCTGCTCGAGGCGTTGATCAACGCCGTCAGGCTGCCCGAGCTCCGCAACAAGATCCTTTTCACCGGGGGGATCCTGGTCATCTTCCGGCTGTTCGCCAACGTCGCCGTGCCCGGCGCGAGCCAGGGCGCATTGAGCCAGCTCTTCAACTCCCAGGCATTGCTCGGGCTGCTCGACCTCTTCTCCGGGGGCGGCCTCTCACGCTTCAGCGTCGTGGCCATGGGCCTGAACCCGTATATCAACGCCACGATCATCATGCAACTGATGGCGGTGATCTCCGAACGCATCAAGGAGATCTCCAAAGAGGGCGAGATGGGCCGGCGCCGCATCACGCGCTGGAGCCGCTATCTCACGGTGGCGCTGGGCGCGGGCCAGGCGTACGGCTTCACCGTCCTCTTCCAGAACACGACCCCCTCCATCCTCGGTCCGCTGGACTGGTTCCAGCGGCTGCAGATCGTGCTGGTCCTGACGGCGGGGACGATCATGCTGATGTGGTTCGGCGAGCTCATCACCGAGTACGGCATCGGCAACGGCGTTTCGCTGATCATCTTCGCCGGCATCATCGGCCGCGGGCCGCAGGGCGTCGGCTCGGTCTTCAGCGCCCACTCCACCGGCGGCGGCCTGGCGGACTTCATCCCCTTCATCATCTTCGGGGTCATCGCGCTGGGGATGACCGCGGTGATCATCGAAGTCCAGCAGGCGGTGCGGAAGATCCCCATCCAGTCGGCTCAGCGCACCGTCGGCCTGAAGCAGGTGCAGAGCCGCGCGAGCTTCCTGCCGCTGCGCGTCAACCACGCCGGCGTCATCCCGATCATCTTCGCCATCTCGGTGATGTTCCTGCCGGCGATCGTCGCCAACTACTTCACCGGCGCGCCGCCCGACACCTGGTACTACAAGGCCGCGGCCTGGGTGAGAGGCAACTTCGCGCCCGATACGGCGAACCTGCCGATGGCCATCACGTACAACGCGCTCTACTTCGCGTTCACGTTCGGCTTCACCTATTTCTACACGGCGATCACGTTCGAGGTGAACGACGTCGCCGACAACCTCAAACGCTATTCGAGCTTCATCCCCGGCATCCGCCCGGGCCGGCCGACGGCGGACTATCTCGGCGCGGTGATGAACCGCGTCACTTTCGCGGGGGCGTGCTTTCTGGGCTTCATCACCGTGATCCTGCCGATAGCGACGGCGAAGATCTCAGGCATTCCCCATCAGCAGATGTACCTGGGCGGCACCGCCATCCTCATCGTCGTGGGCGTGGCCCTCGACACGATGAAGCAGCTGCAGACCCAGCTCGTGATGCGACAATACCGCGGCTTCATAACCTAGTGAATCTGCTGCTGTACGGAGCCCCAGGAAGCGGTAAGGGCACGCAAGCGAACATGCTGCGTGAGCATTTCGGCATCCCGCACATCGCCACCGGCGACATGCTGCGCGCCGAGGTCCAGGCGGGCACCGAGCTCGGCCGCCAGGCGCAGCCCATCCTGGCGGCCGGCCAGTACGTATCCGACGACATCATGATCGGGATGATCCGCAACCGGCTTCGCCGCCACGACTGCGAGCGCGGCTTCATCATCGACGGGTTCCCGCGAACCGTGCCGCAGGCCGAGGCGCTGGACGCGTTGATGGAGCAGCTCGGCCGCCGCTTCGACCGGGTGCTCTATCTCAAAGTCGAGACGGCCGAGCTCCTGCGCCGGCTTTCGGGACGCTTGGTCTGCCCGAGCTGCCAGCGCACCTACCCGCCGGGGGCCGAAAAATGCGTGAGTGACGGCACGGTCCTGGTGCAGCGCGAGGACGACAAGGCCGAGGCGGTGAAGCCGCGGATCGAGATCTACCTGCAGAAGACCATCCCTGTGCTCGACCACTACCGTGGTGAGGGGCTGGTTTCCGAGATCGACGGCCGGGGCACAATCGAGGAGATCAGCCGCCAAGTCCTCAGAGCCATCAGCGCTCCGCCGGCGGAGAGGTACCCGGCGCAGCCGGGGGGCGGGGAGACGCAACCGGAGATCAAGGCCCAGAGAATCAAATGATCAACCTCAAGACCGCCCACGAGATCGACCTGATGGCCCGCGCGGGCAGCCTGCTCGCGTCCGTGCTTCCGCCGCTGAAGGCGGCGTGCGAGCCGGGCGTCAAGACGATCGAGCTCGACCGTATCGCCGAACGCCTCATCCGGGAAGGCGGCGCCACGCCGGGCTTTTTGGGCTATCAGGGCTTCCCTCGCTCGATCTGTGTTTCGATCAACGACGAGGCGGTCCACGGCATTCCGGGAAACCGCAAGGTCGCCGCCGGGGACCTGGTCAGCCTGGACCTCGGTCTGGTACTGGAGGGCTTCTGGGCCGACGTCGGCATCACGGTCGGGGTGGGCGAGATCACCGAGGAGGCGAAAAGCCTCTTGAAGGTCACCGAGCAGGCGCTGTACGTCGGCATCGACAAGGCGCGCCCGGGGGGCTGGTTGGGCGACATCTCCTCGGCCGTCCAGAAGCACGTCGAGGCGGCAGGCTTCTCAGTCATCCGCCAGTTCGTCGGCCACGGCATCGGCCGCCAGATGCACGAGGACCCGCAGGTCCCGAACTTCGGCAGCCCGGGCACGCCGCCCAAGCTCAAGGCCGGGATGACGCTGGCGATCGAGCCGATGGTCAACGCCGGGTCGCACGAGGTGTACATGAAGCCGGACGGCTGGACGATCTGCACGGCGGATCGCTCTCTGTCGGCCTACTTCGAGCACACCGTCGCGATCACCGACAAGGGCCCCCTGATCCTCACCCACAACCCCCTGTTGCCCTCGGGGAGGGGCTAGCGTGACGGGCTCAAGCCGGTGCGACGGTGGAAGCACTTCCGTTTTGGTACAATTGCCGTTCGTGCCCCAACGCCCCCCACTCGTGAAGGGGGTCGTGGTGGAGCCTCTTCCCAACGGCGTCTACCGGGTTGAGCTCGAGAACGGGGCCAAGGTCCTCGCCCACGTCGCCGACCGTGCCGGCACCCACTTCACCCGGCTCCTCGCTGGAGACAAGGTGGGGGTCGAGCTTGCGAGCGGCGACCGATCGCGAGGACGCATTCGAGAGATTTGGAGATGAAGGTACGTCCGTCGGTCAAGAAGATGTGCTCGAGCTGCAAGGTGATCAAGCGCAATGGAGTCGTTCGCGTCATCTGCTCCAAGACGCCGAAACACAAGCAAAGGCAGGGCTAGAGGATTAAATGGCGAGAATCGCCGGTGTCGACATACCCCCGCAGAAGCGGGTCGTGATCTCCCTGATGTACATCCATGGCGTCGGTCGTACGACCGCCGCCAAGCTGGTCAAGATGGCCAATCTCAGCCCGGACACCCGGGTGAGGGACCTCAGCGAAGAGGAGGTCGGCCGCCTTCGCCAGATCATCGACCGCATGGCCACCGCCAAAGAGGTCCTGATCGAAGGTGATCTCCGGCGCGAGATCGCGATGAACATCAAGCGGATGACCGAGATCGGCTCATACCGTGGCTCCCGGCACCGCCGTGGACTGCCGGTCCGCGGCCAGCGCACGCGCACCAATGCCCGCGGCCGCCGCGGTCCGAAGCGCGCCGTCGCCGGCAAGAAGAAAGTGAAGGCGGGCAAGTAGTGGCCAAAGCCAAGAAGGTCGTCCGCACGCGGCGCCGCGAGCGCAAGAACGTGGTCGCGGGCCAGGCCCATATCCAGAGCACGTTCAACAACACGATCATCTCGATCAGCGACGTCGACGGGAACGTCATCTCGTGGGGCTCGGCCGGGGCCCAGGGCTTCAAGGGGAGCCGCAAGTCGACGCCGTTCGCCGCCCAGGTGACCGCCGAGGCGACCGCCAAGAGGGCGCTCGAGCACGGTATGCGCTCGATCGAAGTCTTCGTCCGAGGTCCGGGCGCAGGTCGCGAGGCGGCGATCCGCTCCCTGCAGGCGACCGGCCTGGTGGTCAGCGCGATCACTGACGTCACCCCCATCCCGCACAACGGCTGCCGCCCGCCAAAGCGGCGGAGGGTCTAGCCCATGGCGAACTACAGCGGTCCCGTCTGCCGTTTCTGCCGCCGCGAGGGCGCCAAGCTCTACCTCAAGGGCGAGCGGTGCTACACGCCCAAGTGCGCGATCGAGCGCCGCGCGTTCGCGCCCGGCATGCACGGCCAGGCGCGCAAGCGCAAGACCTCCGATTACGGCCTGCAGCTTCGCGCCAAGCAGAAGGCGCGCAGGTTGTACGGCCTGCTGGAAAAGCAGTTCCGCAATTACTTCGAGCTGGCGGAGCGCGAGCCGGGCGTCACCGGACTCAACCTCCTGCGCCACCTCGAGCTGCGCCTGGACAACGTCGTTTACCGGCTCGGCCTGGGCGCCTCGCGCAAGCAGGCCCGCCAGCTGGTCGCGCACCGGCACTTCGAAGTCAACGGCAAAACGGTCAACGTGGCGTCGTACCAGTTGAAGCCGGGTGACGTGGTGAAAGTCAGGCCGGCCAACGGCGTCATCGACGTCGCGTTGGAGGCTTCCAAGGTACGGCCGGTGCCCTCGTGGCTTGCATTCAGCGCGGACGACAAGTCCGCGAAGATCCTCGCCCGGCCGGACCGCCACGAGATGGAGACCGGCGTCGAGGAGCAGTTGATCGTCGAGTTCTACTCTCGGTAAAGGGACGGAGGTTAAGAAGTACCCAATTGGCAATTGACACGCAGATGACGGTCACCCCGCAGGTGCGCAAGCTCGAGACGAGCGCGAACTACGGCAAGTTCGACATCGAGCCGCTCGACCCTGGATTCGGGACGACGCTCGGCAACACGCTCCGCCGCGTGCTGCTCTCTTCGCTGTGGGGGGCGGCGGTGACCTCGATCCAGATCGACGGGGTCGCCCACGAGTTCACGGCCATCCCGCACGTGAAAGAGGACGTGACTGAGGTCATCCTCAACCTGAAACAGCTCTGCCTGAAGAGCTTCACCGAGGATCCGGTCACCCTTTTGCTCGACGTCAAGGGCCCGGCGGAGGTGCACGCTTCACACATCCAGGCCTCCTCGGACGTGGACATCGTCAACCCCGACCTCTACATCTGCACGCTGGCCGCCAAGGGCCACCTGCGCATGGAGCTGAACGTGGAGCGGGGCAAGGGCTACGTGCCGGCGGAGCGCAACAAGCGCGAGGGCCAGCCGATCGGGGTCATCCCGATCGACGCGATCTTCTCTCCGGTGGAGAAGGCGAACTTCTCGGTCGAAAAGACCCGTGTGGGCCAGTCGACCGACTACGACCGCCTGATCATCGAGGTCTGGACGGACGGCACCATGACGCCCGAGGAGGCCGTCAGCCACGCCGCCGAGCTCTTCACGCAGCACCTCAACCTGTTCGTCCGCTTCCGCGACTCGATCGAGAAGCACGAGGCGGAGCTTCGCGGCGCGAGCGGTGGGCAGAGCCGATTGAACGACACTCCCATCGAGGAGCTCGACCTTTCGGTCCGCGCGTTCAACTGTCTCAAGGCCAACGAGATCCAGACCGTCGGGCAGTTGCTGGAGAAGAGGGAAGAGGAGCTGCTTGCACTGCGCAACTTCGGGCGCAAGTCGCTCGATGAGATCAAGGAGAAGCTCGTCGAGAAGGGCTTCATCAAGCCCGAAGAGATGGGCACCGTCCTGCGAGGCTGACGTGCGCCACCAAAAGAGCGGTCGCCGCTTCAACCGGGACACGGATGCACGCAAGGCGCTCATGCGCAACCTGTGCACGTCACTGCTCGAGAGCGGCCGCATCACCACGACCGAGCCGCGCGCCAAGGAGCTGCGCCGCTGGGTCGAGCGCCTGATCACCGCCGCCAAGGCCAAAGACCTCAGCGCGCGACGGCGCGTGAGCGAAGAGGTCTCGAAGCCGGAGGTGGTCGAGCGATTGTTCTCGAACCTCGTGCCCCGCCTGGCCGACCGGCCCGGCGGCTACACGCGCATCATCCACAAGGGCCCGCGTCTGGGCGATGCCGCGCCAATGGTGATCATCGAGCTGGTTGATTGAGTCGCCTCCCCCGCGCGTGGGGGAGAGCAGGGTGGGGAGGTGCAATCCCCCAAAACCGCGAAAGTTTAAAAAGTGAATATCAAAGTCGTGCTCGAGTACGACGGAAGCGGGTTTGCCGGCTGGCAGCAGCAGGCCCACGGGCGAACCGTGGAGTCCGAGCTGAAGCGGGCCCTGCGCGAGGTGACGGGCGAGGAGCGCAAGGTGTACGCCGCCGGGCGGACGGACGCGGGCGCCCACGCCGAAGGGCAGGTGGTGACCTTTGAGACCGATGGGCGCATCACGCCGCAGCGCCTGGTGGCGGCGCTCAACGCCCGGCTTCCGAGCGATGTGGCGGTGCTGGCTGCGGACGTCGCGCCGGACGGTTTCCACGCCCGGTACTCGGCGCGCTGGCGGCGTTACCGCTACCGCTACCTGGACCGCCAGTCGCGGGCGGCCCTCGAGCGGGGCCGCTGCTGGCATGTCCGCGGCCCGCTGGACGTGGATGCGATGGCGCGGGCGGCGGCTGCGCTCGTCGGCAAGCACGACTGGACCGGCTACTGCTCGGCCTCCGAGCCTCCCGATTCGAGGGTGCGCGAGATGCGCTCCGTCAAAGTCGCGAGGCGAGGGGACTTCGTCGAGCTGGAGCTGGTCGCGGAGGGCTTCCTGCGCGGCTTGGCGCGCGGCATCGCCGGAGCGCTGGCCGAGGTGGGCCGAGGCCGGCGGCCGCCGGAGTGGGTGCGGGAGATCCTCGAGGCGCGGGACCGCCGGATGGCGCCCCGCACGGCCCCGGCGGGGGGCCTGACATTGATGGAAGTGATTTACTAAGGAGCTTCGTGAGCAAACAGAAGACGTGGACGGCGAAAGCCGCAGATCTGAAGAGTGATTGGTTTGTGGTCGATGCCACCGACCAGGTCCTCGGCCGCCTGGCTTCAGGCGTCGCCAAGATCTTGCGGGGCAAGCACAAGCCCACGTTCACCCCTCACCTGAACAGCGGCGACCACGTCGTGGTCATCAACGCGGCCAAAATCAAGGTCACGGGCACCAAGCTGGGTAGCAAGGAGTACACGCGTTACACCGGCTACCCGGGCGGACTGCGCAAGCGAACCCTGGAGCGCGCGCAGGAGCTGGACCCGACCTTCCCGCTGACCAACGCCGTGCGCGGGATGCTGCAGCACAACACCCTCGGGGCGGACATGCTCACCCGACTACGCGTTTACGCCGGGGCCGAGCATGGGCACCAGGCCCAGAAGCCGAAGGTGCTCACCTTCGACGCCAAGGGAGACATCAAGATTGGCTGAAACGTTCAACCGAGGCACCGGCCGGCGCAAGAACGCCATCGCGCGGGTTCGCATCCAGCCGGGCGAGGGCAGGGTCACCGTCAACGACAAGGACCCGCTCGCCTACCTCGGGCGGCGTGTCTTGGAGATGGCCGCGCTCGCCCCGCTCCGCGTAACCAGCACCCAGCGTAAGTTCGACATCACCGTCAAGGTCGTCGGGGGCGGCACCAGCGGCCAGGCGGGCGCGATCGCGCACGGCATCGCCCGCGCCCTGTGCCGCTACGATCCCGAGTTCCGCCCCGCGCTGAAGAAGGCCGGTCTGCTCACGCGCGACGCTCGAATGAAGGAGCGGAAGAAGTACGGACTGAAGCGGGCACGCAAGGCTCCGCAGTACACCAAGAGGTAGACGAGATCACCTCCCCACCCGGTGGGGAGGTGCGCGTGGCACCGGTGGGAGGGTCCAAATTGCCGTTGACGGCCCGGCGCCTCGACTGGCCCGACTGCCGGAACGCCCGCGACCTCGGCGGCCTTCCAGTGCCTGGCGGGGTCACACGCACGCGGATGCTCGTGCGCTCCGACAACATCGCGAACCTCACCGCCGCGGGGCACGAGGCGATGATCGCGTACGGGGTGAGCACCGTCATTGACCTCAGGAGCCCCTCGGAGGTGATGGGCTCTCGCAGCCCGTTCATCACTCGCGGGGGGCTCACACACGTCCACGTGCCCCTGGTCGATGACTCGATGCTGCTCAAGCTCGGCGAGGCATCCGGGATGTTCGAGCGATATCTGCTGATGCTCGAGCACCGCCAGCAGGCCTTCTCGGGCATCTTCAACACCGTCGCCGCGGCCGAGGGCGGGGTCCTGTTCCACTGCTTTGCCGGCAAAGACCGCACCGGCCTGGTGGCCGCGATGATGCTGTCTTTAGCCGGTGTGGAGGTGGAGGCGATCGCGGGGGATTATGCCGAGACCGACACCCAGCTCGCGGCCAGATATCAAGAGTGGCTTGCCGCCGCCCCACCCGACCGGCGTGAGGAGATGCGGCGGGAGCTGCATTGCCCGCCCGAGCGCGTCCTCGCCATCCTCGACCACCTGCGCCAGAGGTGGGGTGGGGTTGAGACCTACTTGGAAATGGCCGGAGTGAGCGCCGGCAACCTGTCCCGCTTGGGAACCAGGCTGACCTAGCCGGACTGCCCGGCGATGCAGGCCGCCGCGGCGTCACCCGGGCGGGGCGCGGTGGACTGGGACCCTTAACCGGCAGGGTTGGCGCCGGCCGGCTCCGCCCCGACAATCCACCACGACCCCAACCAACTTCAAAGGAGCATGAGCAGTGCAAGCCAAGCCACGGGTCGTCAAGCGGCTCTATCGGCTCAGCGTCGAGCCTCGAGTCGTCGATCAGCTCGTCAGGATCGCTTCGCGAACCGGCGAGCCGAAGAGCCGCCTCGCCACCCGCCTGTTCACCGAAGCGGTCATGGCGGCCAGGCCACCCAGCAAGACGCCGGCGCGCTCCGCCCGGACGCCACCGGGGACGAGATCGACTCCGCCCGCGACCCGGCGGTCCGGCCGGCGTCGCCGGTGAGCTGATGGAGCCTCATTTGTAGCGCCGCCATCAATCCCAGGTTCATGATCGCTTCTGTGAAAGCGCTCCACGGCCGCGACTTCCTCGACATCGCCGACTTCGACCCCGATGAGCTCCGGCAGGTGCTCGACCTGGCGCACGCCATCAAAGCCGGCCGCTGGTCGGACCGGGCCCTGGCCGGCCGCCACATTGCCATGCTCTTCCAGAAACCCTCGCACCGCACCCGCGTCTCGTTCGAGGTCGGCATCGCCCGCCTCGGCGGCGCGACGACGACGCTGACGGAGCAAGAAGTCCAGCTCGGCGTCAGGGAGGCCATTGCCGACGCCGCCCGTGTCCTCGACCGCTACGTGGACGGCGCCGTCGCACGCCTCCGCAAGCACGACGACCTCCTCGAACTGGCGCGCTCGTCGGCCAAACCGGTGATCAACGGCCTCACCGACCATTCCCACCCCTGCCAGGTCCTCGCCGACCTGGTCACCCTCGAGGAGGCAAGAGGGCCGCTGGCCGGCCAGCGCGTCGTCTACATCGGCGACGGCAACAACGTCGTCACCTCACTGATCGAGGCATCCGCCCTCACCGGCTTTGCCCTGACGGTGGTCGGCCCGCCAGACTACCATCCAAGGGCCGCGGTACTGGAACGAGCGCGTAGCATCAGCTCGGGGACGCTCAAGGTCACGCTGACCGACACCGTCACCGCGCTGCCGGGGGCTCTCAAACAGCACCTGGAAGGTGCGAGCGCGATCTACACCGACGTATGGGCCTCGATGGGACAGGAAAGCGAGAAAGACGATAGGCGAGAGGCCTTCGCCCCCTACCAGGTCACCCAGGCGCTGATGGACGCCGCACCCGGGGCAATATTCATGCACTGCCTCCCGGCGCATCGCGGCGAGGAGGTGACCGACGAGGTCGTCGACGGCCCGCGCTCGGTCGTGTTCGATCAAGCCGGCAACCGCCTCTACGCGCAGATGGCGCTGCTGGCCTCCCTTTTCGGAGCGCCGGTGTGATCCAGCAGTTCTTCCTGCAGCTCGGCGAGGTGGTCCGGCACCTCGGCCTGGGCGAGGTCATCGACGTCGCCGTGGTCGCCTTCGTCCTCTACCAGGTGCTGCGGCTGCTCCGAGGCACGCAGGGCACGCAGATCCTGGTCGGGCTCGTCCTGCTCGCCGTCATCGGCGTCGTCGCCAGCCAGTTCAACCTCGTGCTGCTGACCTGGCTGTTCAAGAACGCCGCGTTCTTCATCGTGATCGCGGTCATCGTCATGTTCCAGCCCGAGCTGCGAAGGGCCCTCGACCAGCTCGGGCGCATCGGCCACATCGGCCGCCCGCTCTCCAACTACAACACGCGCCTCTACAGCCAGGCGATTTCCGAGGCCATCCGCGCCGCTGAGCGCCTGAGCGCGAGGCGTACGGGGGCGCTTATCGCGTTCGAGCGCGAGGTCGGGTTGGAGGATTACGCCGCCACCGGCGTGCGCATCAACGGCGACATCTCCGCGGAGGTCCTGCAGTCGATCTTCTATCCCAACTCGCCGCTGCACGACGGCGCCGTCATCGTGCGCGGGAATCGCATCATCGCCGCCGGCTGCCTCCTGCCGCTGCCCGAGGAGGGCTTCGTCAGAGAACGGCTCGGCACCCGGCACCGGGCGGCGCTTGGCCTGTCCCTGGCCTCGGACGCGCTAGTGCTCGTCGTCTCCGAGGAGACGGGGAACATCACCGTGATCGAAGAGGGCAAGATCACGCGGAACCTCGATGCGGACGGCCTTCGCCGCCGGGTGAGCGTCAAGGTGCCCTCGCCCGCCAACGGCAACGGCTTCCTGAGGTTCCGCAGGTGAACCTGATCACCGACGACTGGCGCCTGAAGCTGCTGGCCTTCGGGCTGGCGGTGCTGATGCTGGGGGCGGTCGCGTTCTCGCAAAACCCCTCCACCGTGATCACGCTCGACAAGGTCCCCATCGCCTACTCGGGCGGCCACGACCTCATCGTCATCAGCCCGCAGACGACGACGAAGGTCACCGTCACCGGCCTCGCTGATCTCCTCGCCTCCGTCACCTCGAGCAGCCTGGTCGCCTCGGTCGATCTGACCAAGGTCAACCCGGGCCCCAGCGTGCCGGTCAACATGACGGTCAGGTCGTTGGTCGCCGGCGTTCAGGTCCAGAACCCCGTCGTGCCCCTGGCGTTGAACATCGACCGCCTGACCTCGATCAAGCTCCCGGTGGACGTCGGGATCCAACGCGTGACGCCCGGTTGGCAGGTGACCAAGAAGGAGGCTCGTTGCCCGGATGAACCCTGCTCGGTCACCTTCACCGGTCCCTCCACCTGGGAGGCCAACCTGAGCGCGCATGCGGACTTCACCGATCCGGTCGAGAACAGCTCGTACGACGTCCTCACGCAGCCGGTCCTCCTGGTGCAAAACGGGTCACCGCTCGACCTGAGCCGGCACACGGTTCCAGGCTGGACGCTTGAACCCAGCAACGTGGCCATCCACATCGAAGCCAAGACCGGCACCACCAGCCGCCAGGTGGTGCTGATCGACTCGCCGCCCTCCCACGGCCCTCCGGCGGGCTACAGGGTCACCAACGTCGTCGTCAACCCGGTCACGGCCGTGATCAGCGGCGCCCCTGACGTGCTGGTCAAGATCACCACCATCACGCTGCCGCCGGTCGACCTGAGCAGCGCGACCTCGGACGCCACCTTCAAGATCAACATCCCCTACCCGGATGGGATCACCGGGCTGGTGGCGGTCGCCTCCGTGACCTATTCGATCTCGCGCAACCCCAATACCCAGCCCAGCCCGTCCCCGTAGCATCAGTAACCTGAGCGCCGCCGCGGCCGTTGAACCCAGCACGGTCGCCATCCCCGAATAGGAGTTCCAGCCCAAAGATATGTGCGGCATCATCGGCTACCTCGGCGATCGCGAGGCGACGCCCATCCTCATGGAGAGCCTCAAGCGACTCGAGTACCGCGGCTATGACTCAGCCGGCGTGGCGGTGCTGGAGAAGCCGGCCGGGAACGGTTCGGCCCACCTGACCAGCGTCACCAAGTCCGAGGCCAAGGTGGACACTCTCATCGAGAGGCTCACGGCCAACATGCCGACCGGGACGCTGGGCATCGGCCACACGCGCTGGGCGACGCACGGCAAGCCGACCTACGTCAACGCCCACCCGCACACGGACTGCCGCGGCCGCATCTTCGTCGTCCACAACGGCATCATCGAGAACTTCGCCGCGCTCAAGGCCGAGCTCCAGGCGGCCGGTCACGAGTTCACATCGGACACCGACACCGAGGTGGTCCCGCACCTGATCGAAGCCAACTATCGGGGCGACTTCCTGGCCGCGGTCCGCGCCGCTTTGAAACGCATCCACGGCGCCTACGCCCTGGCGATGTTCTCCACCGACGATCCGGACCTCCTGGTCGGCGCTCGCCTCAACGCGCCGCTGGTGGTCGGCTTGGGCGAGAACGAGTACTACATCGCCTCCGACATCACCGCGATCATCCCCTACACCAAGCGCGTGCTCGTGCTCGGCGAGGGCGAGGTGGCGGCGATCACACCTCTCGGCCCGGAGGTGTCCACCCTCGACGGCGTCAGCGTCGAACCCAAGCTCATCCACGTCGACTGGGATCTGAGCCAGGCGCAAAAGGGCGGCTACCGGCACTTCATGCTCAAAGAGATCCACGAGTCGCCGGAGGCCGTCGCCAACGCGATGCGCGGCCGGCTGAACGACGATGGCACCGTCTCGATCCGTGAGTTCGACGTCGACGACGACGACCTCCGCCGCCACCGGGAGGTGCTGCTGCTCGGCATGGGCACCTCGTTGCACGCGGCGATGATCGGCGAGTTCGTCATCGAGGATTGGGCCGGCATCCCGGCCCGCGCCGAGGACGCCTCAGAGTTTCGCTACCGCCGCCCGACCTTCGGTAAGGACACTCTGGGCGTGGTCGTCACCCAGTCCGGCGAGACGGCGGACACGCTCATCGGTCTCCACCAGGCCAAGGATCGTGGAGCCCTCACCGTCGCGGTCACCAACGTTGTCGCGAGCTCGGCCGCGCGCGATGCCGACGGCGCCATCTACCTGCATTCGGGACCCGAGATCGGGGTCGCATCGACGAAGACGTTTCTCGCCCACGTGGTCAGCCTGTACCTTCTCGGCCTGCGCCTGGCGACGGTCCACGGCCGCGTCTCGCTCGAGCGCCGTCACGAGCTGGTCGAAGCGCTACGGGCGCTGCCGGACCAGGTGCGCGGCGTCCTGGAACGCGAGCAGGAGATCGAGGCGATCGCGCACCGCTACTGCCGCTATCGCAACTTCATTTACACGGGCCGCGGTCTGGGTTACCCGGTGGCGTTGGAGGGCGCCCTCAAGCTGAAGGAGATCTCTTACGTCCACGCCGAGGGCACGACGGGCGGCGAGCTCAAGCACGGCCCGATCGCGCTGCTCGACGACAAATTCCCCGTCATCGCCGTCTGCACCGCGAGTTCGACCAAGGACAAGATGGTCAGCAACGTCCACGAGATCGTGGCGCGCGACGCGCCGGTGCTCGCGCTGGTGACCGAGGGCGACTACTCGCTGGACGGGGTGGCGACCGACGTCTTCACCATGCCGGCGGTGGAGGAGGCGTCGGCCGTGGTGCTGAACACAGTGATGCTGCAGCTGTTCGCCTACCACGTGGCGGTGAAGCTGGGCCAGAACGTCGACCAACCTCGCAACCTGGCGAAAAGCGTCACCGTCGAGTAGTCAGATGGCGAGGTGGAGTTGCCGCTCGCGCCGCTGAGAACGCACGACAATTGAGCTGATGCAACGAATCGGGGTCGACGCGGTTTCGGTGGCGCGGGTGGCCCTGGCGGTCAAGCGCTCCGGCCGCGGCTTCCTCAACAAGGTCTACACCCCCGCGGAGCAGGCCTACTGCGCCGGGGACGCCGAGCGCCTCGCGGGCCGCTGGGCGGCCAAGGAGGCCGTGATCAAGTGCTTCGACGGCACCAGCATCTGTTTCCCCCGCCGCCGCATCGAGGTCCTCCCCGGTCCCAACGGCGCCCCCAGGGCGCGCCTCCTCGGCAACGACCGCGGCGCCCGCGTCGAGGTCAGTATCACCCACCACAGCCGGCTCGCCGTCGCCACCGCCCATCTCGAGATGCCCGACCTCGTCGACAGTCTCCTGCCGGCGCCCGAACCCGTCCTCCTGCCTGAGCGTCCGCGGGACGCGCACAAAGGCACCTTCGGGACCGCCGTCGTCCTGGCCGGCAGCCTCGGCTTCACCGGCGCCGCCTATCTCGCGGCGACGGCCGCAGCCAGGACAGGTGCCGGGCTGGTCCGGCTTTTGGTCGCCGACTCCATCTACCCGATCCTCGCGGCCAAGTGCACGGAGGTGATGGCGACCCCGGTGACGGAGGTGGCGCCGGGCGCGATCGGTCACGCCGCCTACGACTCGATCCTGCGCCAACTGACAGGTGCCGAGGTGGGCGTCATCGGTCCCGGTCTGGGCCGCGACCGCTCGACCTGGCGCCTGGTGCTCGACCTCGCCGTGCACGCCAGGTGCCCGCTGGTGATCGACGCCGACGGGTTGAACGCCCTCGCCGACTCGCCGCGGGCGAAGGGCAAGCTCGGCAAGAACCGCGTCCTCACCCCGCATCCCGGCGAGATGGCGCGACTGATGGGTAGGACGATCGAGGCGATCGCCGCGGATCGCACCGCGGCGGCGCGCAAGGCGGCCAGGGAGTGGGGCGCGGTGGTCGTGCTCAAGGGCGCCCACACCGTGGTCGCCCATCCCGATGGCCGGTGCAACGAAGACCCACACGAGGTCCCGGCCCTGGCGAGCGGTGGCACGGGCGACGTGCTCTCCGGGATCATCGGCGGACTCATCGCCCAGGGCTCCGAGCCCTATGCCGCCGCCGTCTCCGGCGTCTACATCCATGCCGCGGCCGGCAGGCGGATCGCGCAGCGGCTGGGCGAGTCGGGCCTGCTGGCCAGCGACCTGCTGCTCGAGATCCCGCAGGTGATGAACGTGCTCCGCCAGGGCGGCCTTTAGGTTGCCGTGCGTGAGCGAGGAGCGGAGCCGACAACGACGCAGATGGGCCGCTCTGGGGGATGAGTTTCGGCGCAGCCGAAATTGCACCGCCCCGCAGGGGCGCTGCAACCCGCAAGGTATTTCTGGGTCGGTGCACTAGCTCTGGCGACCGCTCTACGCTGGGCTGAGGTCGACCTCGGCGCGGTGCGCGCCAACTGCGCACGCATCCTCGGCCACCTGCCCAAGGGCGCCCGCCTCTTCGCGGTCGTCAAGGCCGGTGGCTACGGCCATGGCGCGGTCGCCGTGGCCAGAGCAGCGCTGGACGGAGGCGCCACCGGGCTGGCCGTCGCGACCCTCGAGGAGGCCCGCGAGCTGAGCGGCCTCGTCCGCGCCGACCACATCGTCGTCATGGGTGGCCTTGTGCCCGGCCAGGCGAGCACGGCCGCGGCCATGGGGTGCAGCATCGGCGTCTCCAGCCGGGAGCTCGCGGCGGCGCTCGGCGCCACCGACGAGGTCGTTCCCGTCCATCTGAAGATCGATACCGGCTTGGGCCGCTTCGGCTGCAGCCCGGAGGAGGCCGCGTCGCTGGCCGGGTTCATCGAGGACTCGCCGGGTCTGCGCCTCGCGGGCACCTGGACCCACTTCGCCTCGTCGGAGTCGGATCCGGAGATGACGCGCCGCCAGTTCGACCTCTTCGTCGCCACGCTGGCCACGCTCGACGTGGATCCGGGGGTGCGCCACGCGTGCAACTCGGGGAGCGCCCTCCGCTATCCCGAGTACGCGTTTGACGGAGTGCGATGCGGCATCGCCATCTACGGCTGCGAGTGGCCCGGCATGCGCCCGGCGCTGGCACTGCGGTCGGTGGTCACGCACGTCAAGACCGTGAGCCAGGGCGACACCGTCGGCTACGGCGCGACCTGGCGCTCGCCGGGCAAGTCGCGGGTCGCGACTGTCGCCATCGGCTACGCCGACGGCGTCCTCCGTGCGCGTTCCAACCGCGGCGACGTCCTGGTCCGTGGGCGCCGCGCGCCGCTGATCGGTGTGGTGAGCATGGACGCGATCACCATCGACGTCACCGACGTGCCCGGGGTCGAGGTGGGGGACGTGGCGACTCTCATCGGCCGCCAGGGGGACGAGCGCATCACCGCCGAGGAGGTGGCCGGCTGGTCGGGCACCATCTCATACGAGGTCCTGACGTCGCTGGGCAACAGAGTCGAGAGGCGCTACGCCGCCGGGTAGATGACTCACCCCTCCACCGCTGGAGAGGTACCGTCGAAGCCGGAGAGGGGAGCTGGAGCGGCCGCCAACCGCCCTCAGGAATAAGCGGGCACCGCGCCGCGATTTCAAATCGCACAAGGCAGGTGTATTTAGACTGGCAGTACTGATGGCGGAAAGTCCCGCGCGAGTCGCCTTTGCGGACGAGGCATTGACCCATCTCGACACTTTGTATCGGGGCGCGCTCCGGCTCACGCGCGACCCCGACCAGGCCCAGGACCTCGTCCAGGAGGCCTACCTCCGCGCGCTGCGTTACCAGCACAGCTACCAGGCGGGCACGAACATGAAGGCCTGGCTGTTCGCGATCATGCGCAACCTCTTCTGGGACCGCTTCAAGGGCTCTCGCAAAGAGGACGTGAGCCTGGACGACGTCGGCGAGTTCATCCTGTACGAGAAGCTCCGCGACGAGGGGGCCAAGCCGGAGGCCGACGTCCTCGACAAGCTCGCCGCCAGCGAGGTCGTCAAGGCGGTCGAGCAGCTCCCGCCGCTCCACCGCGAGGTGGTGCTGCTGGTCGACGTCGAAGGCTTCTCCTACAAGGACGCCGCCCAGACGCTGGGGGTGCCGATCGGAACCGTCATGTCCCGCCTCCACCGTGCCCGGCAGCAGCTACAAAAATCCCTCTATGACTATGCGCTCGAATCCGGTATCGTCCGCGGCAACGGCACCAAGGAAGTGTCCCAGTGATGAACTGCAAGGACTGCTCGGAGAAGCTCGACCGCTACGTCGACCGTGAGCTGAACAGCACCGAGGTGCTGGAGTTGCAGCTCCATCTGGAGGGCTGCCCCGATTGTTCCGAACACTACGAGTTCCAGGCCCACCTGCAGCGGC
Organism: bacterium; assembly: GCA_004299235.1. Lineage (NCBI taxonomy): Bacteria > bacterium. The sequence goes on along the minus strand of SCQL01000028.1, from coordinate 21,671 downwards.
TGGTGAGGCACTCCTGCGATTGCGACACCGCCCCGCCGGCGTTCAGGGAAAAGCTGCGCCAGATCCTCAGCTGAGCCGGCGGCTGGCCGCCGCCCGCCTCTACGTCATCACCCCGGACGGCCCGCCCGACGCCCTGGTGAAGCTGGCCGCCGCCGCTCTCCGCGGCGGCGCCGACGTGATCCAGCTTCGCCACAAGACGCTCGTCCGAGGTGAGCTGCTGGCGCTGGCGCGCAGACTCCGCGACCTGACCGCCGAATCCGGCGCTCTCTTCGTCGTCAACGACCACGTCGACCTGGCCGTGCTGAGCCGTGCCGACGCCGTGCACCTCGGCCCGGAAGACCTGACCGTCGCCTCGGCGCGCCGGGTCGCCGGTGACCGCTTGCTGATCGGCGCCTCCGCCTCGAGCCCGGCGGCCGCCCGCGCCGCCGTCGCCGATGGCGCCGACTACATCGGCAGCGGGCCGGCGTTCGCCACACCTCTCAAGACCACCAAGGAGGTCATCGGGCCTTTCGGTGTGGTCGCGGTCGCGGCGGCCGTCCCCGCCGTCCCGGTCTTCGCCATCGGCGGCATCGACGAGTCCAACATCGCCCAGGTGATCACGGCCGGCCTGCGGCGCGCGTGCGTGATCAGGGCGGTGGCGGATGCGCCCGACCCCGAACAGGCCACCCGGCGGCTGCGTGCCATGCTGGGCGCATGAAGGTCGACGGTATCGGCGAGCTCGGGTTGCTGCAACGGATCAGTGCCTATCTCACCACCGAGGGCTTTGAGATTCCGGCAGGCCTGGATGACGCCGCGGCCTGGAATGACCGCGGCCTCATCACCGTGGCGAGCTGTGACCTGGCGGTCGAGGGCGTCCACTTCGACCTCGATTGGATGACGGCCGAGGACGCAGGATGGCGCGCCCTCGCGCTGGCGCTCGGTGACCTCGCCGCCAAGGGCGCGACGCCCTGGTGGGCGCTGACGTCGGTCGCGGTGCCCAAGACCTGGGCGGTGGACGATTTCGAAGGCCTCTACAAGGGCATGGCCGCGCTCGCGCGCAAGACCGGGGTGATGATCGTCGGCGGCGACACGAGCTCCACCGACGGCCCGGCCGTCCTGTCGATCACCGTCGTGGGACGCACCGACGCGCTGCCGCTCGCCCGGTCGGAGGCCAGGCCGGGATGGTCGGTGGCGGTGACCGGTCCCCTGGGGGCGGCGTCGGTGGCGCTTGGTGAGCGCCGCCCGCTGCGCCTCGTGCCGCTGCTCGAGCAGGGCCGCCGGCTGAACCAGGCCGGGCTGTGCTGCGGCGATATCTCGGACGGGCTGCTGCGGGAGATGGAGAAGTTCGCGGCGTTCTCAGGCGCCGGGTGCGTCATCCGGGCGGCCGACGTGCCGGTGGCCGAGGGCGCCACCTTGGAGGAGGCACTGACCAGTGGGGAAGAGGCGGAGCTGGTCTGCGCCGGTCCCGAGGAGCTCATCCGAGCCGCCGGCCTGCGTCCGCTGGGCGTGCTCACCGCCGGCCCTGCCGTCACCGTGGTGGGCGCTGACGCCAAGCCGCTGCCGCTCAATCTGACAGGCTTCGATCACTTTGGGTGATCTCATCGCCGCTTCGCCGGCGGAAACCGAGGCCGCGGGCGAGCGCCTCGGCGGGCGCCTTCGCAAGGGCGACCTGGTGCTGTTGACGGGTGAGCTGGGCGCCGGGAAGACGACCTTCGTGCGCGGGGTGGCGCGCGGTGCGGGGTCGCCGGCGGCGGTGGCCAGCCCGACCTTTCAGCTCGTGCGCGTGTATCCCGGCCGGGTCCAGCTCGCCCATGTGGACCTGTACCGGCTGGAGTCGCCGGCCGAGCTCGCCGATCTCGGCCTGGACGAGCTGCTCGACGAGGGCGCCGTGCTCGTCGAGTGGGGCGATCGTCTCGAAGCCCCCGGCGCGGCGCGGATCGACATCGAGCACCTCGGCGGCGACCGGCGCCGCCTGCGCATCGAAAGAGACCTTCGCCGTTGATCTTCGTCATCGACACGTCCTCCGCCCGCTCCGCGCTGGCGCTGCTGGACCCGTCGGGCAAGGTGATCCACGAAGAGCTCCACGAGTCCGGGCGCACCTTCGACCTCCCGGCGCGCTTCCGCGAGCTGAGCGGCGGGCGGGCGGTGACCAAGGTTGCGGTGGCCACGGGCCCTGGCTCGTTCACCGGCCTGCGCGTTGGGGTTGCATTCGGCCTCGGCCTGGCCGTCGGCCTGGGGATACCGATCGTCCCCCTGGCCACGCTGCGCATCCAGGCGGCGCGGGGGCGCGAGCCGGTGCTGGCGGTCGCCGAGGCCGGGCGGGGGCGCGTCTACTTCCTGGCACCCGGCGCCGCACCGGGTCTCGCCGAGCCGCACGAGCTGCCCGGCGACCTGCCGGTCGTGGGCTGGTTGCGAGCCGCCACCGAGACGGCGTTGACGGCCGCCGGCCTGCACTTCCAGCGTGAGCAGGCGCTGCGATCTTTCGGCGCCGCCGCGTCGCGGCTGCTGGAGTCGGCACGCGAAGTTGCCTATGGTAGTCTCAGGCTCGAGTACATGCAGTCGTTCTCGGGGCGGGCGTGATGGTTCAGATCCGACAGCAGCTGGCCCTCGAGCTGATGCGCGAGGGCGACGTCGCCACAGTCCAGGAGATCGAGCGGGAGATCTTCGCGACGCCATGGCCGCGCAACGCCTACTACCGCGAGCTGGCCTCACGCGCCAGCGCGCACTACGTCGTGCTGCGGCAGGAGGGCCTGGTCGAGAAACCGGGCGGGTACAGGGCTCCGGACCTCGACGCCACGATCATCGGTTACGGCGGCATGTGGCGCATGTACGACGAGGCGCACGTGACCACCATCGGCGTGCGCCGGGACCTCCAGCATCGCGGCTACGGCCGCATCCTTTTCGCCGGCCTGGTGCAGGCGGCCTACGACATGGGCGCCAAGTGGGTGACGTTGGAGGTGCGAACCACCAACGACAACGCGATGCGCATGTACGAGTCCTTCGGCTTTAAGGTCATCGGCCGGCGCAAGGGCTACTACACCGACAATGGCGAAGACGCGATCGTGATGTGGTCCGACTCCATCCACTCGCCTCGATTCCGCAGGGCGTACGAGGCCAACCTGGAGCGCATCGAGGCCGACGTGCACGGCCTCCGCCGGGAGCTGATAACCAAATCCGATTGAGCACCTCCCCGAGCGGGGAGGGCGTTGATTCCATAGGTCACCTCGCCGCTGGCGGGGAAGGTGGCGCGTAGCGCCGGGTGGGGAGATGCAACAGCCGCTGACGCTGGGTATAGAGACGAGCTGCGACGAAACGTCCGTCGCGGTGGTCGCCGGCGGCCGCAAGATCCTCGCTAACGTCATCCACTCGCAGGTCGACCTGCATGCGGGCTTCGGCGGCGTGGTGCCGGAGCTTGCGGCGCGCGACCACCTGGAACGCCTGCCGCACCTGCTCGACCTCGCGCTCGAGCGCGCGGGCGCCAAGCCGGACGATGTCGACCTCATCGCGGTGACTCGCGGCCCGGGCCTCGCCGGATGCCTGCTGGTCGGGGTCGGCGTGGGGGAAGGCCTGGCGGCGGCGTGGTCGCGACCGCTCACGGGCGTGAACCATCTCTGGGGCCATATCTACGCCGCGATGCTCACCCGCCCCGACCTGGAGCCTCCGCTCCTCGGACTGGTGGTCAGCGGCGCGCATTCGGACCTGGTCCGCATGCCGGAGCACGGCCGGTTCGAGGTCATGGGCCGCACCCGCGACGACGCGGCAGGCGAGGCCTTCGACAAGGCGGCGCGCATGCTCGGCCTGGGTTACCCGGGCGGCGCCGCGCTCGACCGGCTGGCGAGGACCGGCGACCCGCGCCGCCAACCTCTGCCGCGACCTTCTCTCAAAGGGTTGGAGTACAGCTTCAGCGGCCTCAAGACCGCGCTGCTCTATCGCCTCCGCGACCTGGGTGACGCAGCCGGTCCGCAGGTCAAGGCGGACCTGGCGGCTGCGTTCGAGCAGTCGGTGGTGGAGTCATTGCTGGAGAAGCTGGACACCGCTTTGAGCGAGTCACCCTGCCCGGAGGTGGTCGTGTGCGGGGGCGTGGCGGCCAACACGCTCCTGCGCAAGCGGGCGGCGGAGGTGGTCGGCGGCCGCGCTCGCCTCACCATGCCGCCGCTGGACCTGTGCACCGACAACGCCGCCATGATCGCCGCCGCCGGCCACTACTCCGGCCAGGTCCTGGGTCCGCAACCGGCGACGGTCGACCCCTCTCTCAGCTGGTAGCGTGCCTGCCCGTGGGGGAGGGCTGGGATGAGGGGCTTAAGCTGGTACCACGGTGGGAGTCAAGGGCTGGCAGGTGGTGTTCCGGGGCGAGCGTCTCCAGGCCGATCTGCTGGCCGCGGTCCTGGAGGCCAACGGCCTCCGGGTCGAGGTCTTCGGCGACCACGCGTACTCTTATGCCGTCAATTTCACCGAGGCCCAGGTCCTGGTCCCCGACGACCAGGCCACGGCCGCCCGCCGGCTCATCCGCGAGGCCGACGCCAGGCCCGCCGAGCCGGACGTTTAGCCCCCCAAGGCGGCGGGTAGTACAATTGGCACTCGACCCTTCCGAGTGCTAAGCGCTCGGAAATGGGGGATGCCGAAACCACCAAATTGCTGAGGAGGGCGCAGATGAACTTGAGGCCGCTGGGCGACCGCGTAGTGGTCAAGCCGGTCGAGAAAGAGGAGAAGACCAAGAGCGGGATCGTGCTTCCGGACACCGCCAAGGAGAAGCCCCAGGAGGGCATCGTCGAGGCTGTGGGGACCGGCAGGATCCTGGACAACGGCACCAAGGTGCCGATGGAGCTCAAGGTCGGTGACAAGGTCCTCTACGCGAAGTACGCCGGCAACGAATTCAAGCTCGACGAGGTCGAGTACCTGATCGTCTCGGAGAAGGACGTGCTCGCTGTGGTCGCGTCCAACGGCAAGAAGCACTAAGGCATAGAGGGGAGATATATGGCGAAGACAGTCACATTCGACGTAGAAGCGAGGCAGGCCCTCAAGAAGGGCATCGACATCGTCGCCTCGTCCGTGCGCATCACGCTCGGCCCCAAGGGCCGCAACGTGGTCCTGGAGAAGAAGTTCGGCGCCCCGACCGTCACCAATGACGGTGTGACGATCGTGCGTGAGATCGAGCTCAAGGACCCCATGGAGAACACCGGCGCGCAGCTGCTGCGCGAGGTCGCGACCAAGACCAACGACGTGGCCGGTGACGGCACCACCACGGCGACGCTGCTGGCGCAGACCATGATCAACGAAGGCTTCCGCAACGTCACCGCGGGCGCCAACCCGATGCAGCTGAAGCTCGGAATCGAGAAGGCCGTCGAGGCCGTCGTCGAGGAGATCAAGAAGCTGTCCGTGCCCGTCAAGGGCCACGAGGACGTCGCGCACGTGGCGGCGATCTCGAGCCAGAGCGAGCAGATCGGCAATCTCATCGCCGACGCGATGGACAAGGTCGGCAAGGACGGCGTGATCACCGTCGAGGACAACCAGGCCGTGGCGACCGAGCTCGAAGTGGTCGAGGGCATGCAGTTCGACCGCGGCTACGTTGCCGCGTACATGGTCACCAACCCGGACCGGATGGAGGCCGTGCTCGAGGAGCCGTTCGTGCTCATCACGGACCGCAAGATCTCCTCGATCCAGGACCTGCTCCCGGTGCTCGAGCGCGTGGTCCAGCAGGGCAAGCCGCTGCTGATCGTGGCCGAGGACGTCGAGGGTGAGGCACTCGCCACGCTCGTCGTCAACAAGCTGCGCGGGACGTTCACCGCGGTCGCCGTCAAGGCGCCCGGCTTCGGTGACCGCCGCAAGGCGATGCTCGAGGACATGGCCATCCTGACCGGCGGCCAGGTCATCTCGGAGGACCTCGGTCTCAAGCTCGACCAGACCAAGCTCGAGCAGCTGGGCAAGGCCCGCCGCGTCACCGTCACCAAGGACGACACCACCATCGTCGAAGGCGCGGGCAAGCCCGAGGCGATCCAGGCTCGGATCAAGGCGATCAAGAACCAGGTGGAGGACACGACCTCTGACTTCGACAAGGAGAAGCTGCAGGAGCGGCTGGCCAAGCTCGCCGGCGGTGTCGCCGTGATCAAGGTCGGAGCCGCCACCGAGGTGGAGCAGAAGGAGAAGAAGCACCGCATCGAGGACGCGCTCAGCGCGACCAAGGCGGCGGTGGAAGAGGGCATCGTCGCCGGCGGTGGCACCGTGCTGCTGAACGCGCAGAAGAAGCTCGACGGCGGACTCGGCCTCAAGGAAGACCAGCTGACCGGGGTCAACATCGTCCGCAAGGCGCTCGAGGAGCCGGTCAAGCAGATCTGCTTGAACTCCGGCAAGGAGGGCTCCGTCATCATCGAGGAAATCCGCAAGGGCAAGACCGGCCACGGATACGACGCCCTGAACGACAAGTACGTCGACATGTTCGCCGCAGGGATCGTCGACCCGGCCAAGGTCACGCGTTCGGCGCTTCAGAACGCGGCCTCGATCGCAGCGATGGTGCTCACCACCGAGGCGATGGTGACCGAGATCCCCGAAGAGAAGAGGGGCGGCGGCATGCCGGGTGGCATGTCCCCCGACATGATGTAGGTCTTCGGACCTAAGAAGAGCGACCCAAACGAGCCCCTCGCCGGTGCGGGGGGCTCTTCTCTTTTGCCGCCGGTTCGTCGACCGGGATGATGCCGCCCATGCCGGCCATCTTGCGACCGGCGAAGGTCACCGCCAACGGCAGCAGGAGCATGAACGAGGCGACGACCACGGACAGCGAATCCGGCAGGCGGCGCGGGTCCCGCATTCCGAGGTAGGTCAGGTAGCCGCCGCCGGCCGCGGTCAGGAGCACGATCAGCACCGCGGCGCCGATCGCCCAGAGCCGGTACTCACGGAAGAGCGGGGGTGCGTTCCGGCTGGCGAGTCGAAGCAGCCACCATGCCGTCAGGCCGTTGAGCACCAGGCCGCTCAGCAGGGCACAGGCGGCGATGCCGACGCGGAACTCGGCGAGATGCAACATCACGAAAGCGGAAAAGTTCACGGCGAGGATGCCCACCGGCGTGACGACGCCGACGGTCAGCAGCACAGCCTCACGAAAGCGCCTGGAGCGGAGGAACCCCATCGGAAAAAGATAAGGGCGCCGCCTCGTGGCCGGCGCCCTCGGATGGAGGATCTAGAAGGAGGTCAGTGGCCGCAGCCGCAAGCCTGCGCACCTCCGGCGTCGTCGCCGGTGTCGAAGGAGTGGCCGCACGAGCAGGAGTGGACCGCGTTGGGGTTGTGCACGGTGAAGCCGGCGCCCATCAGGCTGTCCACGTAATCGATCTCGGAACCGCGGATGTACGGAGCGCTGAAGTCGTCGACGACCATCTGCACGCCGTCGTGCTCGATCACGAGGTCGTCCGGTCTCCGGTTGTCGTCGAAGGCCATGCCGTACTGCATGCCGGAGCAGCCGCCGCCGCTGACGAAGATGCGCAGCGCGAGCTGCGGGTTGCCTTCCTTGGCGAGCAGCTCTTTCAGGTGCGACTGGGCTTCCGGGGTGAGTGAGACGACAGCTTGTTCGATCACGGTGAGGATGTTACCACGAGTTTGTCAGCCACCTCCCCGCTTCGGCAGGGGTTCCGGCGCCGCAGCCCCGGAGCTCGCCGCAGCGCCCGGTGGGGGAGGCGGACTCCCCTAAAACGGTCAGCCTCGCCCGAGCTTGAAACCCTTCTTCGCCGTCTTGGCTTCGGCGGCGGCCGTACCTCCGATCAGCTGAGCCAGTTGCTCGGCGCCCCGCGAGATGGCGCTCTTGGGATCGGTGAGCACGAGGATCTCGCCCTTGACCGCCGCCTCGTCGGGCTTGGTCCCGTCGAAGTCGATCTCGACCGCGAGGTCCTGCTTGAGCGTGCGGATGACGTCCTCTTTGCTCACCACCGATTTCGGCACCTTGTTGTTGAGCGCGAGGATGACGCGGCCGGGGACGATGTTGAGCACATTGGTGAAGATGTTCAACAGCTCGCCCACGTCCTTCAGCGACGAAAGCTCGGGCGTGACCAGCACCAGCACGCGCTGGGAGTGGTCGAGGACGCTGATGACGATGTCGGTGAACGCGACTCCGAGGTCGAAGATGATGTAGCGGAACGCGTTGACCAGGATCCCCATGGCGCGATTGACCAGGTCGACGGTGATGAGGTCCGCCTGCTCGGCGCGCAGCACGCCCGGCAGGAGCATCATGCCGCCCGGGTGGTGGAGGATCGCTCCGAGCACCGCCTCTTCGAAGTTGGCCGGGGGCACCTGGCTGGCCGCCGCGAGGCAGCCGGTCGGGGTCAGGTAGGAGATGAGCGCGGCGTGGTTGTAGGGGAGGGCCAGGTCGACGAGCAGGACCTCGCCCGGGAACCGCTTGCCCAGCGCGGCGGCGAGGTTCACCGCCACCGTGGTGCGACCGGAGCCACCCTTGGGCGAGTACACGGCGACCGTCGAGGCCGCCTGCTCGGGCGCGACCATTCTCGCCCGGGCGATCAGGTTGGGGAGGGTGTCTTTGCGCTGCTCGACGAGCTTGGTCAGTTCGATGATGGCGTCGGAGTCGGGCGGCAGGGTTTCGTAAAGCGTCTTGCGGTCGAGGGTGAGCAGATGGCAGTCTTCCAGCGCGCGCACGCTGGCGGTGCGGGTCTCTTCAGAAATCAACGCCATCTCGCCGAAGAAGTCGTCTGGCCCCATCAGCGCGATGGTGATGGTGTGGCCCGGGGACTCCTCGACGAACACCTCGCAGCGTCCGGCTTCGACCACGAACATGGTGTCTCCGGGGTCGCCCTGGTGCACGATGACCGAGCCTTTGGTGGCGGAAGCCGGCGCCAGCCGTCGGGCGAGCGCATGAAGGATGTTGTCAGGCAGCGTGAAGAAGATCGCCACGCGCTCCAGGATCTGGAATCGCTTCCGCAGTTCATCCGGTGAACCGCCTCCGAGCCGGTCGGTGTCGCTCACGCCGAACGAATTATAGGTGCGGGGTTCTGGCTCTCAGCCCGAAGCGGTGGGCGGGGCTGGCCGAGTTCCAGCCACTGGTAGACTTAGCCGCCGTCGGTCCCGTGGTGTAGCCTGGCCAAACACGCGGCCCTGTCAAGGCCGAGAACGCCGGTTCGAATCCGGTCGGGACCGCCATCGACCGCTCCAACCCCGCGCCCGAGGGCGTGGAACAAGCAGACGGAGAGGTGGCCGAGTGGTTGAAGGCGGCGGTCTCGAAAACCGTTATGGGTCACTGGCCCATCGAGAGTTCGAATCTCTCCCTCTCCGCCAGTCATTCCGAGACCATGAGGGCCACGCCGTCCGAGGTGTCCGACCCCTTCCTTGCCGCCCTAACCGTACTGACCCACTCGCTGCTGGCCTCGTTTGGGCGAAGCGCCGCAGCGGAGAAAGTTGGGTGTTTGGCAAGGCCGTCGTCTCCCGCCTCCCAAAGCCCGTTTATATGGAGATGGGTCTACGGCCTTCTACGGCCCCGGATTTGGCGGTTACAGCCGAAAAGCGCCCGGCGTCAGGTCTGGCAAATGCGGCTGTCGCGTTCCCCTGGGACTTGGTAGTCATTCATCAGTCGGCTGTTGGACGCTAACCTTCGCGTGAGTGCCAGTCTTTCTACGCGTCAGCAGGGCCGAGTAGTCGTGTGAGCGCGTCCGGAGTCTTCCTGATTGATGGCTCGGGTCGGTTGACCGAAATGAGCGAGCAGCCATACGACTCGGAGGCAGTGCTTCAGGAGCTACTCGCAAACCATCCAACAATCATGGCCGGTGACCAGGTCGACCCAGCGACTCCGCGCCGATGGCTGTTAATCGCCCGTGAGATGGCGGTCCCTGGCGAACCGGACGGCTCGGACCGTTGGTCCCTCGACCACGTGTTCCTTGACCAGGACGCGATTCCCGCGATCGTGGAGGTTAAGCGAAGCACTGATACGCGGATACGACGTGAGGTAGTCGGCCAAATGCTCGAGTACGCTGCGAACGCGGTCGTCTACTGGCCTGCAGACGTACTCAGGAGCCGATTCGATGCGCGGTGCCAGGTCGACGGTGTAGATCCCGATGAGGCCCTTGAGGCTTTTCTCGGTCCAGAAGTGGACACTGAAACCTTCTGGGAGCGTGCCAGGACCAATTTACAGGCCGGCAGGGTCCGCCTGGTGTTTATCGCTGATCAAATACCACAGGAGCTCCTAACAATTATTGAGTTTCTGAACCGCCAGATGGATCCATCTGAAGTCATCGCCATCGAGATCAGGCAATTCGTGGCCAAAGGCAGCAAGAGCCGCACATTGGTGCCACGAGTCCTTGGACTGCGAGCGGATTTGCGCGCGCGGTCTTCGCATGATTATCGGCAATGGGATGAGGCGTCGTTCTTTGCTGACCTGAGTCAGCGACGAGGTCCTGAAGCGACTGATGCAGCTCGGGCGATCTTTCATTGGGCGTCTCGAGCAGTGACCCGAGTGTGGTGAGGACGCGGGACTCAAGATGGGTCCATGGCACTCATCTTGGAGGCGGGTGGCTCTTCGTACTACCTTGCGACCGTCTGGACATACGGTCGTGTCGAGATCGGTTTCCAGTACTTACGAACACGGCCCCCGTTCACTGATCCCATTGTTCGACAGGAGCTGCTGCGCAAGCTGAACGAGATCCCAGCTGTCCAGCTAACGTCGGATGCGATTGAAAAGCGCCCGTCAATCGTGCTCACGGATCTGGCTTCCGAAGCCGGGCGAAGTCGTTTTTTTCAGGTGCTGGAGTGGGCTGTTGAGCAAGTAAAGGCGAGCGTCCCGAGCAGTTCACCTTCCTGAGAGCCGCCCCGAGGTACAGCGGCGCCGTTTCGTATCTAGGTGACGATCATCAATTGTTGATCCAAGATTAAGCTGCTCGGCCACTCACGGACTCTTGAAGGCGCTTTTGGTTAGGTTGAAGGCTTCTCTTCCAGCGCGCGTGAGAGCTTCCTAGATGCGTCCTGACCGTCGGAAGCTGTAATAGCTCCGGGGCGTCACTATCAGGTGGTCGACCACCTCGACGCGCAGGACCCGACCGGCCTCCACCATTGCGCGGGTGAATTCGACATCCTGAGGACTGGGTTCGGCGTCTCCGGATGGGTGGTTGTGCGCAAGTAGCAATGAGCTGGCGCGCAAGGCGAAGGCGGGAGCGAAAACTTCGCGAGCCTCGACCGAGACGTGGGCCACGGCACCCATCGCAACGATCTCAAGGCTGATTGGGCTGAGCCGGACGTCCAGCAGCAAGACTGCCAGCGTCTCCTGGTCAAGCGCTCGCATCCGACCTAGGTGTGCCATAGCCTGGGACGGTCCGGTGATCGGGTTGGACGGATTGGTGCTTGGCTGGTACCGCCGGGCGACCTCAGCACAGGCGAGCAGGCGTCGCCGGGCCGATCGCGAAAGCCCGACGGTCGTCAACTCGCCATCATCGGCTTCGAGCAGCTGGGCCAGTCCGAGCGGCAGTAAGCGAGCCGCACGCCCGATCAACGCCTCGAGCAGCTGGCGGTCGTCGGCGGCAGCGGGCATTGGTGGAAGCTACCCGACGCGGCTGGGCGGCGCCAACCCAGCCCTTTAAGAGAGCGCCAGGCGGCCGGTTCGACACTAAGATTCCTGCCCAGTGGGAACCGACCTCGACCGCGTCGTGAGGGTGGCGGCATTCAACTTCCTCAGGGAGCAGACCACCCTGCACGGAGGCTCGGTGCTCCCTCGGCGCATTCTCGAGCAGGGGTTCCAGCTCGACGGCCGGCGCGTGCCGCTCGTGGCTCCTCAAGGCATCTTCAAGCCAGCTGTTTGTGAGCTACCGCTAAGCATCACCACGGTTCCGGAGATTCCTGGCAAGGAGAGGCCGTACGAGGACGAGCGCACATATGAGGGAGTTCATTACCGGTATCGCGGTACTGATCCCCGGCATCCTGACAATGTAGGTCTGCGTCGGGCGATGGCGGAACACGTGCCGCTGGTCTACTTCCATGGACACCAACCCGGGCTCTATCACGCCGAATGGCCGGCCTACGTTGTCAGAGACGATCCAGCCCGACTTACGTTCACAATCCTGACTGAAGACGTCTCGGATTTCGAGACCCCGGCCACGATCGCCGAAATGCCGAGACGTGCGTATCTGGCAACGCTGATGACAAAGCGTTTGCACCAGTCACTCTTCAGGGTCCGCGTTCTGGACGCATACGAGAAGACGTGCGCGGTGTGCCGATTGCGCCATTGGGAGCTGCTGGACGCGGCTCACATCTTGCCCGACAACCACCCTCTTGGCGATCCGGTCGTTCCCAACGGACTGGCCCTGTGCAAGCTCCACCACGCGGCCTTCGATGCGGACATCCTCGGGGTGCGCCCTGATCTCAAGATCGAGGTTAGGGGTGACGTCCTTCGCGAAGTCGACGGGCCGATGCTTAAGGTTGGCTTGCAGGGATTCGATGGTCAGGTCATTACGGTCCCGCGCCAGAAGGTCCTTCGGCCGAATACTGATTTCTTGGCCGAGCGCTACGAACGTTTCCGCAAGGCGGGATGATGCAGGTGGCTAGTGGCCGCAAGCCTCCAGACGCTTTTGTCGGCATAACGGACTCGGATTGGTCCAGTCGGTTGCGCACGCTTCGGAAGGAGGAATGGGGCCGAGACACGCCCGGTCGAGAAGTGAGTTTACGCCGCGTCACCTAGCCATCTCGAGCAGGTTGCGGCGCCTTTCGCGGACCTCCCGCCGCTTGCGGGCTTAATCGTCGCTGTACTGCTGGCGGCCTTCGGGTGGCTGGCACCCGTATTCGCCGGAGCTTCGGTCATCGCCGGGATTTGGTTTCAGTTCGGAAGGTGGCTCGTCTGGTTGTTGGCCGGTCTCGTTCTCGCTTACACGATCGTCGGTGTTTTGCGACGGTTCATCGACCGTCGGACCTTCGATTCCACTGACGACCCAGCCCGCCTCACCTGGAGGCAGTTCGAGCGACTCATCGCGGAGTTCTATCGGCGGAAGGGCGCCACAGTGGTGCCGCGCGGTGGCCCAATGGCAGACGGCGGGGTCGACGTGAATTTGACCTACGCAACCGGTGAGCGGCTCATCGTTCAGTGCAAGCACTGGAAGAATCGGCATGTCGGCGTGCAGCCGCTGCGTGAGCTGTGGGGCGTATTGGACGACGAGAAGGCAGACGCAGCGATCTTTGTGACGAGCGGGTCGTTCACAGTCGAGGCAGTGGCGTTCGCACTAGATAAGAGATTGGAGCTGATCGATGGCCCCAAGTTGCGCGGGATGATCGCGGAGGTGAGACGAACCCAGGCAGCTGTGCAGACCTCTGAGCCTCGGCCAACCGCGAGCGCTCCTGTGTGCCCGCGATGCGAGTCCCCGATGGTGCTTAGGATCGCCAGACGTGGTGCGAGCGAGGGCGAGCATTTCTGGGGCTGCTCGACCTACCCAAAGTGTCAGGGCACGCGGCCGGCAACGGCCTAACTCTCCCTCTCCGCCACGGGTGTTTGGTCGTCGCCAGATTCACCTTCCATCGCGTCCCGAGCGGCGCATACTTGGCCGGTCCAACGGCGTAGGCATCGGATGGCCAAGTCGAGAGCGACTGACCAAGGGAGGCTGAGATGGCATCCGAACTTCGGCCACTGCGGCGGACGTCGGTCGACGGTATCCAGCTGGAATACGAGGAGGCGGGCTCGGGCCAGCCGGTCGTCCTGATTCACGGAAGCCTGGGCACTGATGGCTACGTGCCGGTGATGACCCAGGCGGCGCTGAAGGGATTCCACCTGATCCGCTACCGCCGGCGGGGCTATGAGGGAAGCAGCCCCGCGACGGGCACGGTGAGCATCGCCGAGCAGGCCGCGGACTGCGCCGCTCTGCTCCGCAAGTTGGGCGTCGAGAGGGCCCATGTGGTGGGGCACTCATTCGGGGGTGCCGTCGCTCTCCAGCTCGCGATCGACGCGCCCCACCTCGTCCACTCCCTGGTCCTGATGGAGCCGGCGCTGATCCTGCTGGTTCCGGGCGGTCAGGTGATGATGAGCCAGCTGGCGCCGGTGATCGAGCTCTACGGGCGGGGCGAGAAGGCCGCGGCGACCGAGGCTTTCCTTCAGGGCGTGGGCGGGCCGAACGCGATGGACGTCATGGAAAGCGTCGTTCCGGGAGCCATGGCTCAGGCGGCGAGAGCGGCCGATACTTTCTTTCAGGTCGAGATGCCGGCCCTGCAGGTCTGGCCATTCAACGCAGAGGACGGCCGGCGCATCACTCAGCCAGTCCTTCTCATCAACGGCGCCGACACGCTGCCGGTTTTCGCGGAAGTCACGCAGCTGATTCACGAAAGGCTGCCTCAGACGGAGGACTTCACGCTGCCCCGGGCCGGTCATCTGTTGCAGATCGAGAACCCGGAAGATGCGGCGATGGCCATGACGAGATTCTTTGCGGCCCATCCCGTGCCTGTGACCGCGAAGGCCTGACCGCGATCTGATCCCCCCGGGGCGGCGAGCCGCCCCGGGGACGGCTTGTTGCGGGTGATCCGCACCTGCGCCAACTGGTGAGTGCGTGAGGAGTACCCCGTCGACCCCAGATTGTCGGGCTGCGACTCCATGCCACCCGATGACCTCTTCACAGGAATGGCCTGACCACTTGTCAACCTGACCGCAAGGTGTTATCACTACGCTCCGCGTCCGGGTCGGGTGCTAATTAGTCCGCCGCCCAGGCGACGGAATTAGACGAACCGCTGGAGGAAGGGCATGAGTTCGAAGAGCGAAAGTTCGGTCGCTTCGCGGGGGTCCGCTGCCAGTTCGACGTTGTATGTGCGGCAATCCAGCGGATTGGTTCGGGCGATTTCGCTGCCCAGCGCCGTCGCCCTGAACATCTCCGGCATCGGCGTCATCTGGCTGATTTTTGTCGCCACCACCGAACCGGCCGCCTTCCCGGGTGGATCGATCGTTTGGAGCACGGTCATCGCTGGAGTCCTGGCGCTCTTCCCGATCCTGCTGTACGGGCTGTTCGGAAGCGTGATGCCGCGCGCGGGCGGGGACTACGTTTACGTGACCCGCTCCCTGCATCCATGGTTGGGCTTCGCCGTCAACTTCAACTTCGTCGCCTGGATTCTGATGGCCACCGCGTACGGTGCGTCGTTGATCGCGCCCTTCTCGGTGTCAGCCGCGCTCTCCGCATTGGGAGTCTCCATTCACAGCGACACCCTCATCGCCTGGGCGGGCGCCGTCGCCACTCCGGGCTGGACGTTTGCCTTCGGAGCGATCGCTCTGGTGCTCACCGCTCTATTGCTCAGCTTCAGCTTGAGGCACTACATCAAGGTCGTCATCGTCCTACTCGTCCTGTCACTGGTCGCCGCGGCGGTCTCGATCGCGATCCTGCTGCTGCACGGGCGATCGGACTTCGTCCAGACGGTGGCCGAATACGGCGGCAACTACGCCCAGATAATCGCCACGGCGCACAAGGCTGGGTACGGGGGCTATGGCGCCAACTCCGACCCGGTGGCCACTTTCGTCGCCTTCCCGCTGGCCTTCGGCGCTCTCGGCTACGGGATCCTGACCGCTTACATGGGTGGCGAGGTCAGAAACGCGCGCAAGACGATGCTCACCGGCATGGTCTCAGCGTTGGTCCTCGGGACCGTGCTCGGAGCCGTGCTGATGGCGCTGGCGGACCAGACCTTCGGTTCTGATTTCCTGGGGTCTGCGACATCGCTGTCGAACGCGGCCAGCAAGGATTACCCATTTGCCAGCCCATCCTCCTTCTTCCTCTTCGTCTCCCTTCTGTCTCACTCCTCGGTCGTTCAGGTGGTCCTCATGATCTGCTCGATTGCGGCGCTCGTCTCCACTCTTCCCGTTGGCTTTCTGATCGTCACCAGAAGCATGTTCGCCTGGTCATTCGATCGCGTCATGCCGGCCAAGTTCAGCGAAGTTCATCCCCGCACGCACTCGCCCTTGGTGGCCAACGCCGTGGTGATGGTGGTCGGGCTCGTGTTCCTCGCGTTCCTGGTCTTCGGCCAAGCCTGGATCACCCAGCTTCTCTATACGCTCGCCATCGGCCAGGCTTACAGCTTCATCGTGATCGCCGTCGCCGGGATCCTGTTTCCCTGGCGTCAGCCGCATCTGTTCAAGGCTTCGTCGGTGAATTGGTCGGTGGCCGGGGTGCCGGTGTTCTCCCTGCTCGGTTTGGCCGCGGCCATCGTCTACGGGCTCGTCCTCTACCTGTTGCTGACCAATAGCTCGCTTGGAGCCAACTCACCGGTTGGCATCAAGGCGACCCTCGTGATCGGCGCCGTCGCGATCGTCATCTGGCCGATCTCCTACTTCGCGAACAGGGCCCGAGGAGTCGACCTTGGCCTGGCCTTCACGAGCCTGCCGCCGGAGTGAGGTTCCTTCGACGCCCTGCCGGGACGCGGCTGTTCTTCGCCAGCGACGTGCATGGCTCGGAGCAGTGCTTCAGGAAGTGGCTGAACGCGGCCGCGGCGTATGGCGTCGACGCCCTGATCCTGGGGGGCGACATCACGGGCAAGGCCGTCGTCGCGGTGATCGAGACCGAAGACGGCTGGAACGGGGAGGTCGGCGGGCAACAGCTCAGGGCCCGGAATGAGAGTGAGCTTGCCGACCTCCAGCGCCGGATCCGGGATTCCGGCTCCTACGACCTCATCCTGTCGCCTCACGCCGCGCGGGCGCTGGAGTCCGACCCGGAGGCGCTCGACAAGGCCTTTCGCAAAGCGGTCGAAGAGCGGCTCATCGGGTGGGTTCGCCTGGCTGACGAGCGGCTCGCGGGAACCAAGGCGAGCTGTTTCATGATGCTTGGCAATGATGATCCGCCGGAGCTGGCGGACATCATCCGCCAGTCGTCGAGGATCGTATATGCGGAAGACGGGATTCAGGAGTTGCCAGGCGGCTACGAGCTGCTGTCCTACGGATACTCACCACCCACGCCCTGGAGGACGCCGCGCGAGTTGCCGGAAAACGAGATCGCCGGCCAGCTCGATTCCCTTGCAGCGCGGTTGCAGAATCCGACGACGGCGGTATTCAACCTTCACTGTCCGCCACGGGGAACTCATCTCGATCAGGCGCCGGAGCTTGACCACCAGCTCCGGCCGAAGAGCGGCCTCGGCGGGCAGTCCAGCGGAGCCGTTGGATCCGAGGCCGTTCGTGGCATCCTGCAGCGACTTCAGCCGCTGCTCGGATTGCACGGCCACGTCCACGAATCCGCCGGCGCCGAGAAGATTGGAAGAACTCTGTGCGTCAACCCCGGGTCCGAGTATTCGGAGGGCATCCTGCGTGGGGTGCTGGTTCAGCTTGGCAGCAAGGGGTTGGAGAGCTGGCAGTTTGTTCAGGGGTGAGGCGGGCGGCGGGGCCACCTGGCTGAGCATCCAGCTACCCGGATGACCCTCGAAGATGCGGTGGCCGAGGGCCGGCGCCTGGTGGGATCGGCGGGCGACCGTGAGGTGGCGATGCGCCTGCTGGGCGGGGTTGCGGTCGCTGTGGCGTGCCAGGGTCGGGTCGCGTGCGATGAGCTGGCGCGGACGTATCACGATATCGATCTCGCCATTCCGCGTCGACACTCAGCGCGCGCCGTGCGGGTTCTGGTCTCAGAGGGATACCGGGCCGACGAGCGATTCAACGCGCAGCATGGTGACGCGCGCCTGCTGTTCATCGATCCGATCCGCGAGCGGCAGGTCGACATCTTCGTCAGCGAATTCCAGATGTGCCACCGGCTGGACCTGGAGCCGGGGCTCGCCGCCCCCGGTTTCACCCTGCCGGTCTCCGATCTCCTGCTCCTCAAACTTCAGATCGTGGAGCTGAATCGGAAGGATGTCCTCGACTCCCTGACGCTGCTGCTCCACTTCGAGATGGGTGGGGCGGACACGCCACTGACCCTCAACGCCACACGGATCGCGTCACTTTGCGCGTCGGATTGGGGTTGGCACACCACGGTCACCGACAACCTGGTGCAGGTCGAAAAGCTGGCGCCGGAGATTCTCAGCAATCCCCACGATGTTCGAACGGTGCATCAACGGCTGTCGCTGCTCGGCTCGAAGATTCAAGACACTCGCAAGTCACTGGGTTGGCGCATCAGAAATCGCATCGGCCGGCGCCTTCAGTGGTACGACCTGCCGGATGAAGCGGCGACCTGACAGGCCGTCAGCTGGGAATCGAAATCGTCCTCGACCGGTTCATAGCAACAGATGCATAGCTTCAAACAGGACGTGCTTGAGGCCGCGGCACGCGAGCGCGAGGTGGTTCTCACCACCGTCGGGCGCCAGAGCGGCAAGCCCAAGCACGTGACCATATGGGTGTCGACGGACGGGCGCAGAATCTTCATTCGTTCAGGCGCCGGTCCCGGGCGCCACTGGCCGCAGAACCTGCTGGCCCGAGGCGAGGGCGTCCTGCTAATGGGCGGCAAGGCGGTGAGGTTCAAGCCCAGACACGTGACGGACCCCGACGAAGCTCGTCTGGTCTCCCAGCTCGCCCGGAAGAAGTACGGCTCCTATGTCGAGCCGTCCACACCCTCCGAGCCGCTCACGCCGGGCGAGCAGGCGACTTTCGAGCTCCTACCCGTGACAGAGTCCTGAGCTACTCGGCCAGGCGGCAGATAAACCGGATGACGGCCTCGATCCCACGGTGGTAGTTGTCGATCACCAGGTGCTCATTGGGTGAGTGGATCGCGCAGTCGGCTTGCGCGATGCCGCTGACCACGATCGGTGCGCCGACCGCTTCCTGAAAGTCGATCGACACCGGTATCGAACCCCCCGTCCGGATCAGCGCCGTCTCCCTGCCGAATGCCTCTTTGTAGGCGGCGCGCATCGCCCTTCCGGGTGCGTGGTCGACGCCGCACGTCACGGGCGGCGCTGCACCGAGCAGCTCGACCTTCACTTCGACGCCCGGCGTCGTCAGCTCTCGCACACGCTTCTCCAGCGAGGCGAGGATCGTCCTCCAGTCCTGGTCGGGAACCAGGCGCATGCTGACCTTGGCGGACGCGCGTGCGGGAATCACGGTCTTCTTGCCCTCGCCGATGAAGCCCCCGACGATGCCGTTCGCGTCGAGGGTCGGCCGGCTGCCGGTGCGCTCGATCGCGAGAAACCCTTCTTCACCTTCGAGAACCCGAGCGCCCGACAGGCGCTTCACCGTTTCGGCGTATCTCGCGTCCTTCTTCTTCCAATCGGCCAATTCCTCCGGGCTCGGCTTGCGGACGGCGTCGTAAAAACCGGGGATGGTGATGTGACCATGGCGATCTTTCAGCTCGCCGACAATCCGCGCCAGCGTGTTGATCGGGTTCGGCGCCACGCCACCAAACACGCCCGAGTGAAGGTCGACGGCGGGGCCGGTGGCGTGGAGCTCGACGTACAGGAGCCCGCGCAGAGTGGTGGCGAGGGTCGGGTTTCCATCCTCGTCCATTCCGCTGTCCCAGATGAGCACCGCGTCGGTCTTGAGCTTTGATGCGCTGGCACGGATGTATCGCGGCAGCGATTCGCCGCTGATCTCCTCCTCGCCCTCGATGAGGAAGCGCAGGTTGACCGGCGGAGCACCGGCGGCGAAAAGATGCTCGACCGCCTTGATCGTCGCCAGGTGGTTGCCTTTGTTGTCGGCGCAGCCGCGCGCGTAGATGTGGCCGTCGCGCAGCTCGGGCTGGAAAGGCGGCGACTGCCACTCGTCGAGCGGGTCTGGCGGCTGGACGTCGTAGTGGCCGTAGATCGTCAGGTGGGGTTTGCCCGGTTGACCGGTCCATTCGGCGACGACGACCGGAAGTCCGCCCTCCATGACATCGACGATTTCTGTTTTCATGCCCAGCCGGTCGAAACGGTCCCTGAGCCACCGGGCGTTGCGCAGGCAGTCTTCGCGCCGCTCCGGCAGCGTACTCACCGAAGGGATCCGGAGCGCCTCGACGAGGTCGGCGAGGTCCGTATCGCGGGCGGCTGCCGCTCGCGCCAGCGCGTCCTCAAGCAACGTGTGGGTCGTGGCCACCGCTACGCCTTGCCCCGCGAGCGCCTGATTTGCTGGGCGTGGTCGTGGGCGTGCTTGGCGTAAATCGTCAGCCACCTCTCGACGGAGTACGGCCCGCTTTCGCTGTGCGTCCCAGTGCGACGCCAGTCGTCCTCGGTCAGCCGCTCCAGGATCTGCGCCGTCGACTCGCGTGCCCATCGCATCGCCTCGAGAGACGGTTCGATCGGGCGGTCCGACGTCAGCTTGTCGGCGAACGCCGCCTCGTCGTAACCGTGGATGAGGGGTGCGTCCTCGGCCAGGAGGCGGCGGAGCCGGATGGCGGACATCATCTCGCTGTCGCCAAGGTGGTGGACGATCATGCGCGGGGTCCACTCGCCGCTGGCCGAGTGATCGAGCTCGTCCTCGGTCACGCCTTGCAGCGCCTCCATGACGGTGCGATGGCCTTCGCGGTACCGCTCGATCAGTGGCGTTCTCTCTTCAGCCTTCATCTCACCAACCTCCTCTCAAGCATTGTCGCCCACACCGGTGGAAAACGCGTTGGAGCCGGCGGCAGGAATCGAACCTGTAACCTGCTGTTTACAAAACAGCTGCTCTGCCAATTGAGCTACGCCGGCGCCTTCACGAAGGGTAGCGGAACCCCTTTGCTCGGAAGCGCACGTCGACAGATCGAGCGCTCCGACTGATGATTTCCGCGCCGGGAGCCCGTCCCAGATCCTTGGCGTCGCGCGCGCGTCCTCTGTGATCGCGTGCCCAAGCCTGGTCCCGGCGGCGACTCGGTTGCAATTCTACTTATTGAGTCATTACTAAAGATTTTCAGTCGGGTTCGGACCTTGCTGTCATGATCTATCCGGGGCGTGCGAGTTCAGGGCTCGTTTATCAGTGGCTTTGCGGCGCCGCCCCTGGAGTTCGGCATGCGTTTCGACGATCTGGCTGGAGCGTTCGTTGTCGAGCGGCTCGCGGGCGCGCGGCTGGGCCCAGGAGGCATCCTCTGGCCCGCCACCTCGACGCCTGGTAGATCAAGAGAAGGAACCTGGGCCGGCGGTCGGCTGACTGCTGGGCCGGTAGAGCGGCCCGATTCTTCAGGAGTGGTGAGCGCATGGCACGATCTACGCTAGACAACGCGCGGCCCGCGGCTGAAAAGAGGCGGAATGGGGAGGGCGAGACGCGGCTCGGGCTGCTCGCGTCCATCGTCGACTCTTCCGATGACGCCATCGTCAGCAAGACCCTCGAAGGGGTCGTTACGAGCTGGAACCCGGCCGCCGAGAAGATCTACGGCTACAAAGCCGACGAGATCATCGGCAAACCGTTCTCGGTCCTGATCCACAGGGATCGGCCTGATGAGATGGTCAACATCCTCAAGGAGATCCGGGACGGCCACCGTGTGGAGCACTACGAGACTGTGCGGGTCAAGAAGGATGGAAGCGCGATCTCCATCTCGCTGACCGTCTCGCCGATCCACGACGCGAGCGGCAAGATCATCGGGGCGTCCTCGATCGCTCGCGACATCACCGAGCGGAAGCGCGCCGAGGAGAGGGCGCGCATCACCTCGCAGTACGCGCGGAGCCTGATCGAGGCGAGCCTGGACCCCCTGGTCACGATCAGCCCGGAGGGTAAGATCACCGACGTCAACGAGGGCTCGATCAAGGTGACCGGGGTGCCCCGTGAGAAGCTCATCGGGACCGACTTCTCGGACTACTTCACCGAGCCGGAGAAGGCCCGCGAGGGCTATGAGCAGGTCTTCGCCAAGGGCTTCGTCACCGACTACCCGCTGACCATCCGGCACCGTGACGGGCGGCTGACCGACGTCCTC